>CAMHLV010000066.1 GCA_946186115.1 uncultured Prevotella sp.
GGTCAGAAATAAAATTCTGATGGTCAGAATTCCAGAAATCAGCATCAGAATTTTTATGGTCAGCATTACTTTGGTCTTGTGAGCGGCAAAACCATTTTTTTGCCTCGCGCGCGTATATATTGCTAAACAAAAAATAAACCTACACTTCCCGCACTTCCCACACTGGCGGTCAGTGTGGGAAGTGCGGGAAGTGTAGGGTGTTTTTTCGTTTAGCTATCCATGTAAGAAAACACCGCCATTTCTTGGATTATTCAAAATTAGTTGCTATCTTTGCAGCAGATAAAGAGTCCTAAGTTAAATTTGAGTAAACATAAAAATATGGAAGCAACTGTTTTCAATCCTATTCAATTACATCTGCTGCAGATGTTTTCACGTATGAATTCCGAGCAGGAATTAGAGGAAGTGCAAAAAGTGCTTTCGGAGTATTATTTCAAGAAGGTGGCGAAAAGGGCCTCAGAACTTTGGGATGAACTTGATCTTGACCAACAGAAACTGGATGAAATGGCCAATATCCACGAACGTTTGCCTTACACATGAAAGTTGTATTAGACACCAACTGCATTCTCCAGATTGTATTTCCTAAGGCTTGTTATAAGGAAGCCTGGGATGCACTTTTAGCAAATAAATATACAATTTGTGTATTATCACTTCTGATCCAGATGATAATAAATTTGTTGATTGCGCCATCACAGCTGGGGCAACTTTCATTGTAAGTAACGATCATCACTTTTCAGAACTGGAACGTTATGAGTTTCCTAAAGTGGATGTTCGGACACTACAAGAATTTCTTAACATCCTTAGGTCAAAAATGTCTTAGACTGTCCTTGTGATAAATAGTGTTATTAGTAACGAGAAAACACCGCCATTTCTTGGATTATTCAAAATTAGTTGCTATCTTTGCAGCAGATAAAGAGTCTGGGAAACTCTTTTGGCAAACAAAAACATAAAGTATAAAGGTATGACTGCAATTCAACTACGTGCGGAATTATTCCGCGAAATGAGTCCACTGCTGGACAACGAAACGGCAATGGAGAAAATCCTGACTTATGTCAGGACATTGTTGCCGTCGAAAAATCTAAAAGACAATACTGACATCAGAAAGACTTATAAAACCATACCCGTTTCTGATGAAATTAAGAAATGGAGTGGTTGTGTTTCTTTCACTGAAGCAGAGATTGAGAGTGATCCACGTCTTCAAATACTACTGAACAGATGATGCGCGTGTTTATTGACACCAACATTCTCATTGACTATGCCTTGGGACGAGAGCATGGAGAAGATGCAGAACAACTCCTCCAATATGGCAAGAATGGAGCGTTTGCCCTAACTGCATCATACCTCACATTTGCAAATATGGCATATATTCTCAAGGGTAAAACTGATGTATATGGGCTATTGTACGAATTGCATAGTTTTATAAAAGTACTCCCTACGGACGATGCCCAGTTACTGTCTGCTTTGGGACAGCGTGTGCGAGACTTTGAGGATATGTTGCAGTATCAATGTGCGAAAGCAGCAGGATGCGATGTCATAGTAACAAACAACGGGCGCGATTTTTCAGAGTTTTCAGATATACCCGTGATGACAGCAGCAGAATTGTTAGGGAACACGACGGCTAAACTCTTGTAGAGTTTTACCAGAGTAATTGAATGGATTAAGAAAAGCCACCTTTTCTTGGATGTTTCACTCACAGGGGGACAGACCCCATGTGAGGTGAAGACTCCCTACCCATCATCCCCCGCGCAACAAGGCAACAGCCCTGGCACGGGGGATTTCCGTACATGAGTTTAGACGACAACCAAGGCAACAAAGACAACTTTCGCAAGCTCCGCTTGCCTTGTAGATAGAAGGAGATAGATGTAGATAGAAGGAGATAAAAGACGATGGTGAGTATCACGCGGCACCTGTGACTGATAAAAATGTTGTCCCCAGTTGTCTAAGTTGTAGTCAATATACCCCCCCAACTACTTTTCCAAAGAAAAGTTTGGCAGAGTCAAGAATAGTTCGTATATTTGCACCGTGGTTACCTCAAAAAGAAGCAAATATGAATGCTGTGTCACTTAACAATCTATGGAGCTATCTGCAAGGGCTTTCGCTTTCGGCAAGCAATCAACGCTGGCTGGCTGAGCGTCTTATAGAAGCGTCAACTGCAACGAAAGATGAATCTGGCAGTATGACTCTTAGCCGTCGCGCCCACAAACATAAAAAGGCACTAAGTGATGAAGAACTTGCAAAACGTCTTGCACAATATGCTCCCCTTACCGATGCTGATTTCCCAGAAGTAAGTGCAGAGGGATTTGCCTCTTTTGCCAAGAGTCATAGTGGCCGAATAACCAAAGGTTTAGAGAAATGGCTGTAACACAAGTTCATCAGCGTGAGATCGTGGAAGTACCATTTACACTTCCCGACGGACAGATTCTCCCACATCCTGCCCTCGTCCTTTCGTGCGACGATTTGCAAAATGTGGAACCTGGGCTATTCTATGCTGTGCTTATCTCGTCGAAAAACCACTATCCCCAATTGACGATTCCCATTCAGAGGGAATGGTTATCTACACCACTATCAAAGGCATCATATTTTGTAACTCACATTGTGAGCATGTTCAACACAGAGGATGTCATTGCCCATCATAATTGTTTTCTGCGCCAACCATTCTTCGACGAGGTTGTTGACCGCATCATAGCAAACATCGTGGATGGGGAATGGGAAGATTAGACGACAACCAAGACAACAAAGACAACTTTCGCAAGCTCCGCTTGCCTTATAGATAGAAGCACTTACTCATACTCTCTTGCAAACCACTGGCGATAGATTGGGTCAACGAACATCATTTTTCCACCTTGCAGTTCCACAATATCCTTGTTTTGCAAAACCTTCTTGTTTTTGGTGATAGTATTGGGATTGCCTAAATGGTATTTTGCCTTTGCCTCTGTCGATGAAAACTGTTGCACACCATCCTTTATGGCACGAAGCATCTCTATCTGACTGGCAGCCAAAGTCTCCGTATCATTCAAGAACATAGGGGAGTTGGTGTTGATCATCTGCTTCAGCCCATAATTATAGGACTGTTCAGTAACCTCAGTCGCAGTGGCATTCCAAACAAAATAACAACACTGCTGCAAATACCAAGAGTGGCATTCTGTCACATCACAAATACGACTGGCAAAATCATCAGAAATATGTTTCCCGGACTTCTCAAACGTATCAACAATAAATGGCATCCACTCTTCCTTTGGAATCTTGTTCAAGAACAGCAGTTGTCCGAAACGATAGAATGGCGAGTTGGAATTATTAAAAATATCCAGCATCATGTGTCGCTTACTGCCATAAAGACAATACGACACTCGTTCCTGTTGTTGCCATGCAGACCGCATCTTCCCCTCCATATTCTTATATTCGGGTAGATTTGCCAATTGCTGGAACTCATCGATACAGACAATAATTTTAATCTTTTTGGCCTGTGCCAAGGTTTCTGGCAGTCGAAGGATGTCCATCTTATCTTGCTCTTGAGGTACGAACTTCACATCGAAAGCCATGAAATTGGTTACATCGTCCTTAATAACCACCTGCGGCACCACGCCTGTCAGAAACTTCTTGGCATCATGTATGCGCTTCTCCAGCTTACTCGATGCACACGCTATCACCTGACTGGCAAACATCCTGTAGAATTCTGCCTCAGAACCGATGCTAAAGGCATCAATATAGCACACTCTGACATCCTTGTCCTCCTCCTGGAGTTCTTCCATAGCCACCTTGACAAGAGAAGATTTACCCCAACGGCGTGGAGAGACCAACATCACATTGACATGCGAAGACAGAAAGTTTTTCAACTGAGCCCTATCTTCCACTCTATCAACAAAATTCTCTCTTGTTGCCAATGTTCCGTATTGAAATGGTGCTTTCATATTCATTAAGTTCTATTATTGGGTGCAAATATACAAAAAGTTACCCAATGGTAAATTACCTAACGGTAACTTTTATCGTTCTTTAACGATGTTACGAAATAAGGCACGAATTTTCCATTAATTGTTTGATATATTGCTACAGTTACGTTGATTGATATTTTCCTGCTTTTGGGGGGATGTTTCAAAATTAGTTGGCACCTCTGACCTAACGGTCTTATTCGTGCAATTCGTGTGATTCGTGTTCTATGCAATAAATTTATGGTCAATTACATGGGGAATTCATGGAGATTATATGTTGATAAGATAAGCGAACATGATTGAGTTCCGTTCTCGTTGGCATTGAGCTCCGTTCTCGATGGGCGAGATGGTTTCCCGTGGTTTATAAGCCCATAAAATCAAACAAAACACAAGAGAAAATCACCGTCTTTTATTGGATATTTCAAAATAAGTTGCTACCTTTGCAGGTCAATAAGAAAGAAATGAAAATGACACGTTGCGTGCTGCTGATGGCAGCGATACTGATTGCGGTGTCGGCGAAGGCTGACAACATCACGTTTGCCGATGCAAACGTGAAGGCATTGTGCGTGGGCAACTGGGACACAGACAAAGATGGTGAACTGAGTACGGAAGAGGCCGCTGCTGTGACGACATTAGGGACGGTGTTCAAGGGGAAAACGAACATCACGACGTTTGACGAACTGCGCTACTTTACGGGCGTGACGACCATCGGCGAAGATGCCTTCCGAGGCAGCAGCATCGGCCCGACACTGACTATTCCAGGCACGGTGAAAACAATAGGCAACTATGCCTTTAACAACTGTAAGAGCCTCACACGCATCACACTGCAAGAAGGTGTAGAGTCTGTGGGATGGCACACGTTCTCAGGGCCTATCTCCTACCTGTCGCTGCCGTCAAGTCTGACATCGATGAGTTCAATGGCTGTTGACCCTTACGTGAATGCCGATCCCTCGTCGGGCATCTTTATCCCCGAAGGCGACCTGTGGGTCTATGTCCATAGCAAGACGCCTGCAGCCATCAACGAATTTGCCTTCTATTATGTGTTCGGCGAAGGACACTTGGTAGTACCACCAGGAACCATCGATGCCTACAAGGCCGAACCGGGATGGGCGCACTTCGGTGAATACCTGGTGCTGGGTGACGTCAATGGCGACGGTGCGGTGAACGTGCTGGACGTGACGACGCTGGTGTCGTACGTGCTGAACGAACCTACGAATCCCTTCGTTGAGGAGGCTGCCGACGTCAATGGCGACGGCAACATCAACTCACTCGACATCACTGCCATCGTGTCGATTATACTCAATCAGGATTAAGAAACGTATTAACATTATCAGTATCATATATGCTTATAGCTAACCCCATATACGACATTGTGTTCAAATACCTCATGGAGGATGAACGCATAGCACGCACCATCCTGTCGGCTCTGCTGAAGAAGGATGTGGTGAAGGCTGAGGCACGCCCATATAAGCAGAGAAGTAAATGCGATACAATATCAATGTTTCGTGCTGACTTTGTTGTTACAATACGTGAAAAAGATGGTAATCAGCGGCTTATCTTGGTAAAATTGCAGAAAACATGGCTTGGTACAGAATCACTTTGTTTACGACAGTATTTAGGCGTACAATATGAGAATTCCCGAGGTATAGAGAACGATGTTTATCGCTCATCCTTGCCGATAGTATCTGTATATCTTTTGGGGCATCAATTGGGTGACATAGAGGAGCCGGTGCTCTATGTGCGTCATCAGTCATACGACTACAACGACAAGCCTGTGACGAAAGGCCTGCCTAACCCTTTTGTTGATAGTCTGACAAATGAAAGTATTATCGTACAGATACCTAGATTGCATGGCAAAAACAACAGGCTGGATGAAGTGCTGAGTATTTTCGACCAGACAAAGAAATATGGCCATAACCAGCAGATGCTGGATATTGATGAAAGTCAGTATGATATAAATGATGTGGAAATACAGCAAATCCTACATTGTCTTTTGATGGCTGCTACTAATCCTGATATTCTAATGGGTATGAGAGTTGAGGACGAATACCTTTCTATCCTTGAGGATCGTGACACTACTATATTGTTAAAAGACAGGCAGATAGAGCAGAATACGCAGATTGCCGAGCAATGGTCAGTGATATGCACTTCAGTTAAGATGCTTCACCAGGCTGGAATGTCTGCTGGCGATATAGCTGTGAACTTACATCTGGAATTAGACCAAGTGAACGAGATAATAAAACAACAACAATGAAAACAAGATATTTTTTACTGATGCTGATGGCTGCGCTGGTCACATTGGGTGCCCAGGCAGAGAACATCGTGCAGGTGAAGCCGTTTAGCACGACCAAAGGGGTAGCTAAATCGGAGAAGAAGTCGTTTTTCGTCAATATGTGCAATACTACGCCCGTGTTGTCTGTAGAGTTTAAGATTTTCCTGCCAGCAGGGATGGAGATTACCCGCACTGCTGCTGTCTCAGCACGCGTTCCAAGGGACACTGAGTGGGACGAGAACTATTACACATGTCAGGCCAATGAACAGGAAGACGGCTCGTACAAGGTCGTGCTTGTAAACATCACAAACAAACAGACTATCATAGGAACCTCTGGAGCTGTTATACAGGTTTATTACCAAACAAGTGATGATATGGCAGACGGCATCTACCCCATCACGATTAGTGAAGTGGTGGTAGGCGACACCAACTCACAGCCCATCGCACAGACAGCAGAGACGTCTTCCTCGTATGTCACTATCGGCGAGACGTCGCCCATGACGACGGACAAGGACTTGGACTTGAACAATGTGCTGACAGGCTATGTGCCCTCGTTCGTCGTGACGCAGCTGAATACGGACATGGCGGCTAACGAGAACCTGCGGTCGGTGAAGCTGGCAGAGACGACATTTGGCGAAGAGTTGACAATCCCTGAAAACGTGGTGTACCAAGTAGGGACGACGGGTGGACTGAAACGCTCGTTCCCTGGCAGCCAGAAGTCGACGGTATGTCTGCCGTTTGAACTCAGCGAGGAGCAGGTAAGTGCCGTCAAGGAGAAGGGCTGCAAGATAGAGGTGCTGTCGGGCTACAATGCCGAAAAAAGCAGTGTGCAGTTTACTGACGTGACGACAATGGCGGCACACACGCCCTATTTAGTGACGACAACAAGCGAGACGGCACAACAGTTGTTTGACGGACTGACGGGCATCGAAGCCAGCCTGTCTGCAAACCCCGTGGATGTGGAACAGGGAGCGCTGGCCATGAAAGGAACATACGAAAAAGGCACGATTTCATCGGGAAACAGCACGACCTATTACGCCTACGATGCCAGTGACGGTGCCTTCGTGCGCGTCGGCAGCAATGCCACGGTAATTCCCTACCGTGCCTATTTGGCCCTGAGCGGAACAGCATCGGCAGCCCGACTGGTGATAGACGACAAGGCGACAGGTATTGATAACGTTAACGTCAACGGGAACGATAACGATAACAAAATTGAAGAATATTTCGATCTGCAGGGACGGCGTATAGCTCGACCAGTAGGCAAGGGACTATACATCAAGGGTAACCGTAAATATGTTGGGAAATAAGACCAGGGTTATGACTCGGAATAATTATGTGAAACCCGTGACAAGAGTGGTGCTGATAGCACCATGGGGTATGCTGGCAACATCGGAAACTCTGCCTGAAGAGCAGCGAGATGATTTTGTGGTGGGAGCCAGAGAATCAGGATTTGAAGAGGATGACCTCTGACTAATATAAACCTACTAAACCATGCTATGAAAACATTAAAAGGCTGCATCAGAAGGACACGACGTGGTGATGGCTCCCACCAGTCACTGCTATTTCGACTATCAGCAGGTGGAGGACGCCCTGTTTGAACCCAGTAGGTGCGGGGGATACATTCCCGTAGAGAAGGTTTATAGCCTGAATCCTGTTCCCGACAGTTTGCAGGAAGAGGCTAAGCATCACATACTGGGTGTGCAGGCTAACCTGTGGGCAGAATATCTCGTCAACGAGGAGGTGGCGGAATATCAGGCTCTGCCGCGTATGTCGGCACTGGCCGAGGTGCAGTGGACGCAGCCCGAGAATAAGGACTATGCTGACTTCCTCCAGCGCCTCACCCGACTGACACGGCTCTTCGACCGCTATGGCTATGTATATGCCAAGCATCTCTGGCCGGAGCGTCAGATGCCCAGTCGGTGGCTGTTCTGAAAAAGGTACTATCGCTCGACAATAAAAATGAAAAAATTCTCTTTTCATTTTGTATTGTCCTCGCTTATTCGTACCTTTGCAGGCCGAATGGAATAATGGAATAATATATAATAAGATACGATGATTAAGAACTTTGTTGAAGAACTCCGCTGGCGCGGAATGCTGGCACAGATGATGCCGGGCACGGAAGAACTGCTTCAGAAAGAAATGGTAACGGCATACCTGGGTACCGACCCCACAGCCGACTCACTGCACATTGGCCACCTCTGTGGCATCATGATGCTGCGCCACCTGCAGCGCTGCGGCCACAAACCCATCATACTCGTTGGCGGTGCCACAGGTATGATTGGCGACCCGTCGGGTAAGTCGCAGGAGCGTAACCTGCTCAACGAAGAGACACTGCGCCACAACCAGGAGTGCATCAAGGCTCAGGTGTCGAAGTTCCTCGACTTCGAGTCGAAGGATGCCAATGCCGCCGAGATGGTGAACAACTACGACTGGATGAAGGACTTCACCTTCCTCGACTTCGCACGTGAGGTGGGTAAGCATATCACCGTGAACTATATGATGGCTAAGGACAGCGTGCAGCAGCGCCTGAACGGTACTGCACGCGACGGACTCAGCTTCACCGAGTTCACATATCAGCTGCTGCAGGGCTACGACTTCCTGTATCTCTACCAGCACAAGAACTGCAAGCTGCAGTTGGGTGGCAACGACCAGTGGGGTAACATCACCACGGGTACAGAGCTCATCCGCCGTACTCTGGGATATGAGAACGAGGCTTATGCACTGACATGTCCGCTCATCACAAAGAGCGACGGCAAGAAGTTCGGCAAGACCGAGAGCGGAAACATCTGGCTCGACCCGAAGCGCACTACACCGTATAAGTTCTACCAGTTCTGGCTCAACGTCAGCGACGACGATGCCGAGAAGTATATCAAGATATTCACCTCATTGGAGAAAGACGTCATCGATGCCCTCATAGAGGAGCACAAGGCCGACCCAGGTCGCCGCGTGCTGCAGAAGCGCCTGGCCGAAGAGGTCACCGTGATGGTACACTCGCAGGAGGCTCTCGATGCTGCCATCGAAGCCAGCAACCTGCTGTTTGGCAAGAGCACCAAGGAGGGCCTGGAGAAACTCGACGAGCAGACATTCCTCGATGTCTTCGACGGTGTGCCCCAGTTTGAGATCAGCAAGGACCAGCTGGGACAGCCCGCCATTGAGCTCTTCACTACTGTGGCTCCCGTATTCCCCTCAAAGGGTGAGATGCGCAAGATGGTGCAGGGTGGTGGCGTCTCGCTGAACAAGGAGAAGCTGACCGACCAGCAGCGCCCTGTCACTGCCGAGGACCTCATCGACGGCAAGTATCTGTTGGCACAGAAGGGCAAGAAGAATTACTACTTGCTTATAGTGAAATAAGATATATTGGTAAAAATTTGGCGGTATGCCAAATTTTTACTAATTTTGCAGCCGCTAACAAGCGATTGTCCAATGGTGTAATGGTAGCACAACAGGTTTTGGTTCTGTTTGTGGTGGT
>CAMHLV010000067.1 GCA_946186115.1 uncultured Prevotella sp.
TCGTATATTTGGCAGCGCGGATGCGCTTGGCATACTCTTTCTCGCGCACAGGGTCTATGCCAGTCAGTTGTATAGTCTTTTCCAGATGAGCCACCTGCTCGTCGGTGAGATTGTAACCACGCTGCAGCAGACGGTTGGCCAGATAGAGCGAGATGACCGACTGCGGATGTTTGTCGATAAAGGCAAAGCCGTCGGCCTGCATCTCGCCGCCCATGTCGAGCAGGTCGTTGTAGTCGCTCTGCACTTGTGTGCCGATGAGCCGGTAGTCGGGCGTAAAGGTAAGATTGCCGTCGGAGAGGAAAATCTCGTTATAAGTCCATCGGATAGAGTCGGTGGGCCAGTGGTTTTTCTCTACCAGCTCCAGATTATTAGTCATGAGCGTGCCCTGAGCAGGGCTCTCGATATGCTTACCACGAAGCACAAACTTGCCGTCCTTGATGTGGCTGTCGGCTATAGACACGGAGAAGTTGGTGTCGGTATGACAGACGATGCCCACGGAATAGCCGTCGGGCAAATTGACCTGTCCGTGAATGACAAAACCCTTCTCCTGGGCTTGCATGGTATGGAAGCTCAGAAGAAGGGTCAGTAAGTAAAAGAACTTTTTCATTGTTCTGCGTAAGAGAGATTACTTGCCTTTACGATAAAGCACTTTTTTGCCATCGTAGATGTAGACACCCTTCTGCTCCATGGCGTCGACACGGCGGCCGTCGATGGTGTAGATGCCTTTTCTGATGGCAACGGGCTTGGCCACAGGTGCGGCAATGCCTGTAGCGATGCTCGACAGATTCTTCAAAGGAATGGTGGCAGGCACCTCTTTACCGGCGTTGGTGAACACGCTGTCGGGTATTCCCACATAAACCGTGTTGGGGGCAATAGTACCGCTCACTTGATTGAATACGACCGCATTGGTGTCGAAGGTGTAGTACTTTTTCTCCACATCCAGTGTGTCGATTTTCACACCGTCTGCACCCGAGTAGGCAAAGAGGTTGTCGCCGGGACCGTAAGGACTGGCAGGAGTCTTCACAATTTGGGCATCGCCTTTTCCGTAGAGGATTGTCGGAATGCCAGGGCTCACGCTGTAGCGATAAGGACTGGGCTTGGCAACAATCTCGTCACCCTCTTTCTGCACGCTGTCGGCATAGAGGAAGAAGTAATTTACGTTCGAAGGAATAGAGATGCGGGTGTCGGGACTATACCACATCTTATATTCACCCTCTTCAGCGAAGTGCAGCACCTCGGCAGAGTCGGCAGTGAAATGTGCCAGATAAGTGGCAACGCCTGTCACATCCACATCGATAGAGGCCTCTGTCGACACGTCTTTGCCGTCGAGTGTCCATTTCACGAAGTGGCAGCGCTCATCGTTCGGAGTGGCCGTCAGTGTCACCTTGTCGCCAATATCGTTGGCCAGTTTGCTGATTGTCGTTGAGCCCAGAGCATCCTGATCGTCAAACTCATCGACAGCCACATGGGTGAAGATGGTTTTGAAACTGTTGTTCGGATCCAACGGCATCAGTGTCGCTGTAGTGGCAGAGTCGGCATCCTGCTCCGTGCCCGTAACCGGGTCTATGGTTTTTGTATGGATGCCATTGGGCATGTTGACAGTGATGTATTCCTGATCAGGGTAAACAATGCTGGACAGTGACTCCACATATACCCACTCCTCGTTTTCGTTGAGTTCGTCGGTCGTCACACCAATGCACTGCCATCCCTCATTAGCCTTGGGATAGACATACAGCGTGCCATATTTAGCAACAATCTCCTTGGTCTGTCGCTCACTATACTGGCGCTCCGACTCGGGAACCCCAGATTCTGTAGAGATATACACCTGTCCGGCACCCGTGGGGTATGCTTCTACCTGCGCATGATAGGCATACCATGTTTCACTGGCTGATGCCGGGAGTGAGAACACAGCTATCAGCGATGCTGAAACCATCAGCCGCTTAGCTTTCAAATTGGTAAAGAACTTTTTCATATATAAACCTTTCTATTAAATGGTTAAACATTTCTTTTTCGTTTGCGCCAGAGCATGCCACCCGCAGCCAGTACCACTACCACCACCATCCATGCCGCCATGCGGGGCGTGACAAGCGGACTGGTCAAGGCCACCGCCTGCTGGCAGATTGTTCTGCTGCCGACAATCATCGGGCGCTGGTTGCCCGCAGAATCCTCTATCTGCGAGTCAGACCACACCGCTGCCAGCACATCGGGCACCATCTTCGCATCGGGTGTACCTATATCGTTGCGCCTGGAGAAGAGCCTGATGTTGAAAAACAACTCCATCCACGGCGAATGGGCCGATATCTCATGCAGCAACTCCTTGTAGGGCCGACTCAGCGCTGGCGGCATGTTGCGACAGACAAGACGCTCGCCCGTGAGTGCCCTCTGAATGATCCACACACACATCGACGTGCAGTTGACGGTGATGAAATCATACTTCCAGTAGGCTCCTTTCATGATTTCCTCGTCGAGCAACCGCCACAGCTGCTGTTCTTCCAGCGGCAGTAGGTTCAGCTGATACTCGCTCACGGCACGACCTTCCTGCCTGTACTGCTCAACAAACCGATCGGTGGGGACTGCCTGGAATCCCGCCTTGGCCGTACCGGCAACAAATTTCAACGGTGCTAGGCCGGTGTCGCTCATGTTAAACGAGAAACAAAAGTCCAGTTGCTTCGACTCGCATTGCAAGCGTATGGCCGCATGGCCGTAAGCCGACACAGCATCGTTGCCGGGACCGATGGTGACCAGATACACATGGATGAACTCCGGATGCTGAGCTGCCTGGTTGATGGAGTCGGCATCCTGGGCGCTCACTGTCAGCGAGCCTATCCACAGGGTCAAAAGAAGAAGCAGCCTAGTGAGCATCTCTTACGTATCTGACGTATAGTTTCACTTTCTCCGACTCGATGCTCTGCCTGCACACCTCGTTGCGGTTGTAGGCAAACTTGCGATAGAGATAATACATACCCTCTTTCTGCTCGTCAAGACTCGACGACCAATAATAGCCGAAAAGGCCCATCATGCGGTAGGGCGAGCGGCTCATGTTGATGTTTGTGGTCCAATAACCTCCCAACCGCAGGTTCAGGTCGCACGGATCATCTTCCAGCGAAAACATGCGATGGGCAATGTTTCCGCGCCAGTCCATCTTTGCAGCCTCATCGGGAGACATGCCCAGACAGCACTCCAGGTTCTGCCAGTCGGCATCGGTAGGCACGCGCCAACCCTCGGGACAAGCCTCCAATGCTCCGGGCAGATCGTACAGCCTGCCATACTTAGCCAGGTTCTTGGTGCTTGCCCGGTTATACTCATAGTCTTCGGCATTCAGATAGACGAGGCATCTCTGCTCGTTTTTCAAATCATAACTGAAATTATCTGCCATCCAGTCCAGACTGCCATATCTCACCCAACGATATTCATGTCCGTCGCGTTCGTCAACAAAGGTTCCTGATGCCGAGGGAGCAATTTTTCCCATCACTTCCTCATCGTCCTTGTCGCACGCAGTGACAGTCAGGAGCAACACCCATGCCAGCAGGGGCAAAACCATAGATTGATATTTCTTCATGTCTCGTTCAATTAAAAAATATAACCAAGTCGTTCCAAAGTCTGTTTCATCAGCCTGTGCTTCAGCATCACCAGCTCGTATTTGCCATAGCGCTGCTCCAGCTGCTCGTCGGTATAGGTGACCACATTGGCGGCATACGACGAAATGTCGGTCGAGAGGTCGGTCATGTAGCCCACCGTACTACCTGCCACCAGGAAGCCATACTGGTAGAGCTTTTCCTGGTTCACATTCTCCAGTCCCAGACTGCTGTACGAACGTCCGTAATAGTCGTGGCTGACAGCCTCGAACTCTCCGAAGGCATCGGTCTGGGCTTTCACCATCGAGCTGACCATGATGTTCAGAACACGCGAAGCATAATTGTTTTTCTGTGCTTCGGTGCGCTCACGCTGCGTCAGATAGTTGCAGGCCACTGCCACGCACCGCTGGTTCACCACGGCATAGGGACTGATGGTCTGTGCCGAGACGTCTTTGCCCATCTTACCAATGATGGTTTTCGTGAGCAGCCATGAGTAGGGACGCATGGCACCGCTGAAATGCGGAAGGATATAAGTCTCTAAATACTCCGTCATGGCGAGTTTTTGCTCGAAATTGGGAATATAAGTAAATGTGTATGACGACTGCGAAGTACCATAGCCCGTCTGTCCTACGGTATAAGTCAAGTCGACAGTCTCGACGAAATAGCGCGGGTCGCCATTGATATCTTTCCCCAGATACACATTCTGCAGCGTATCGTTGAACAGCAGATACGACCCATGATCGGCGAAGAACTTGCGCCGCAGCTGCGCCTCCTCGCTATTGTCGTCGGCAGCGGGCTGGAAATAGTCGGAGGGATTCTTGTAGTCTGGCTCCAAAGCATCCTCACTCTCACACGATATGAGGCAAATGCCCGACAATATGATTGCGAATGAATAGAATAATCGTTTCATGATGTTTTCTGATATATAATGTTTTAAGGATTACTCGCTAGTGGGAACAACCGTATATTCCCGCCACTGGTTGCCATTGTTCTGCATGTCGGTATTGTATTCCAACACTTCGTTAGGGATGGGCAGCGTCCACGAGGCATCGTCCTCGGTTAGGACAAACCGATGGGTTTCTTTCACTTCTGCCCTTCCACGTTCTGCATAGATGGTGTAGTCGTGAGTGATTGAAATCTTCTCGGGCTCAACACTGCACACACGATAGCGACGCAAGTCGAACCAACGGTGTCCCTGCAGCATCAGCTCTTTACGGCGCTCCAATCGGATGTCTTTTATCAGTTGACTGCCGTTAGATGTAATATTCAGCTCTGCTGCGTCTTTCTTGATTCTTGCGGCGCGCAGTTTGTTCAAGGCAGAACGCGCTGCATCCTCATTCCCCTGATAAGCCTCAGCCTCAGCCAGATTGAGGTAGGCCTCGGCCGACCGCATCCAGAAGATAGAGGACACTTCAGGGATATATCCTCTCAATCCCTCGCTATAAGCATACCAATAATAACGGGGTTCTGTCTTTTCGGGCAGCGGATTGAAGCTTCTGGTAACCTCACGCATGGTCAGTCCCTGGAATATACCCGATTTCCATAACCATTGCGAACGGCGCAAGTCATTGTTGGTATAAATGTCATACTGGCTTTTGCTCACCCGCAGTCCTTGATACATGTATTTAAACATGACAGGCAGGTCATCGCCGCCCATCGAGAAAATGTTCTCGGCATTGCTCTTGAGCATAAATTTGTCGGTATTTGTGTTCAAATCCACCAAGCGCGAGTGTCTGCTGATAACCTTCTGGGCATATTCGGCAGCCTTCTGCCAATTTTGCATGTACAAATGCACACGGCTCAGCAGCAGATAGACCGCTGTCAGGTCTGCCCGATAGATAGATTTCTTCTCTGCCTTTACCTTTCCGAAAGCTTCCTCGGCAGCCTGCAAGTCACTCAGAATCAAATCGTAGGTCTCTTGCACCGTGTTGCGGGTGTACTTGATGTCTATCACTTCCGCATTGGTTTTCAATGGCACTCCCAAGTCGGTGCTTGCCGTCGACGGGTTGTAAGGCTTTCCGTACAAATTGACGAGGAAGAAATAGTAGTATGCCCGCAGGAAATGAGCCTCGCCGGTCACCTTTGCTGCTCCCTCTATTTCTGCATCTTTGTTCTGTGGCACTTTGTCGATGCTGAAAAGCACGTTGTTGGCAATATTGATGCACTTATAAATCTTCGTCCAAGTGGTATTCTCAGTGGCAAAACCCGTGTAGGTCTCGTTGATACCCACACGCTGCTGCCAGGTGTAATAGCCAAACTCGGCCGGATGGTGGTCATAGTCGACACTCGAACCGTTGTATGCGCAGTTGTTTTCTTCCACCTCGTCGGCAATCAGATGCAGGAACTGGGCATAGTTGGGCTGATAATAGAATCCGTCAGTCCCCTGAGCACTCAAATAGCAGTCGCCGATGAGCAACTCGTCAAGGTCTTTCCATGAGCGAATGTAATCAACGTCTTGCGAATAATCCTCCAGGAAACTACCGCATGAGGCAGTGGCAGCCAGCAGTCCCAGCATGCTGAACAATTGATATATGACTTTTTTCATATCGTTCTATCCTCCTTAATTTAGAAATTTATATTGATGCCTAATGTATAGCTCGGTGTGTCGGAGAGCTGCACCTGGCTGAATCCTCCCTGAGTGGGAGTTTGACCCCGCAGCTTGCTGTCGCACCATGTCTTCAGGTTATAGGCACTCAGCGTGATGGCCAGACGCTGGAGTTTCAGCTTTGCCAGTTGTTTCTCTGACAGCTCGTAGGTCAGGTTCACGGTCGACAACTTCAGGTAGTCGCCGCTGACCACACGCACATCACTGTAGTCATACATTGTCCATGAGTTTGTGGCAATAGCAGGGTTGCCCGACCAGCCAATCAGACTCGGATCGGCCCAGTGACTGCTATAGTACTGATTGGCCGGGTTGCCATAGCCAAGAATAGCCGGAATGTTGGTGTGTTGCTCATCACCGGGTTTCATCCAACGGTCGAGCATGTCGCGGCTGACATTCTGCTCGGAAGAATAGCTTGTGCCGTTCAATCCGTCGAAAAGACGGAACAAGCGGGTTTTGGCTCCCAGATTGTAAAGCAGCGTAAAACCTAAACGCCATTGGCGATAAGTAATCGTGTTGTTGAAGCTGCCGGTAATGTCGGGCTCACGACGGCCTGAAGGTGTGAGCACACTGGTATAGATGAAGTAGTTGCCCCGGTCTTTCAACTCGTTCCAGCGGTCTTCCCAGTCATAGAAATAGGGACCTCCGTCCACGGGGCTCAGTCCGGCGAACCTGTAAGAATAGAATGTGCCCACAGGCTGTCCCTCAACCACGGTAGTACCCGAGAGGAAGTCATTCAGCTCGTAGGTTTCTGCGCCAGGAACAGTTTTCACCTCATTAAATATTTTAGACATGCTGCCCGACACAATCCAGTAGAAATCCTTCAACTTGACAGGAGTAGCCGTAAGCGTGATGTTGTAACCTCGGTTTTCGATGGTTCCCGAGTTTACGATATACGACTCGAAACCGTTCACGTCGGAAATCTTCTTACTCATAAAGGCGTCGGTGGTCTTCTTGAAATAATACTCAGCCTCCAGCTGCAGGCGATTGTCGAAGAATCCCATCTCCAACCCCAGGTTGGTAGAGTGAGTCTTCTCCCATTTCAAGTCGGGATTGGCAAAATAGGCGGCAGTAGATGTCATCTCATTATAGTAAGCCGACATGTTTCCTTTCTTGATAATCATTTCCGGCGTCTGGTTGTCGAGCATGTTTCCCTGCTCACCATACGATGCCTTCATTCGGAGGAAGGTCAGCCAGTTGGCCTTGATGCCAAAGATCTCCTGAAGATTGGCATTGCCCGATACAGACCAGATGGGCAACAGGTTCTCGTTACTGCGGCTGCCGAACTTGTTGGAGCCATCGTAACGGCCGTTGGCATTGAGCGTGAACAGTTGTTTGTAAGAATACGACAATGTGGCATAAGCCGACACCATGTTGCTCTTTGTGTCGGTGATATGGGGCACATTGGTCCTCACCCAACTCCAATAACTGGCATAGTCGAGAGGGATGCTGCTGGCAAAAGTGCGGCCACGGTCGTGGTAATAGCCACGCTGCGTATAGTTGTCACCTTTGTAGTTCGAGCTGGACGCCTCAAGACCTAGCGCCACATTGATGTTATGGTGTTTGTTCTCGCCCAGATACTTATTGTAGTTTCCTTGCAGACGGGCCGTCCAACCTACGTTGCGGTTTTTCTGCAAGGAGAGCTCGCCACCATAAGGCATGGTGCTGGTCAGTGAGGGTTCCTCACCCATCTCCGCCTCACGCAGGTTTGAGGCATAGAACGTGTTTTCGCCCCACCACCCTTCAAGGTTCGAATTAGAGATATTGGCCGAGAACACCGCATTGAAGAAAAGATCGTCGGTAGCCTGATAACGGACATTGGCCGTAGCGGTCACGGCATTCGTCTCCTGCTTGTTATAGCTGTTGTCCAATTCATTAAGGATGCTGAAATTATAGAATCCCTTGTTGCCAGCCTTCAGATAGTGGGCATAGCTGCCGTCGCTGTTGTAGGCAGGAATGGCGCGGCTAGTGTTATAAGCATAGTTGATGGGGTTGTTGTCCGACTGTGCATACTGGCGATTGTTCAGATAGCCATTCAGATTGAATTGCACCTTCAGCTTTTTTGTCAGGTCAAAGTCAATTTTCGCCATGGCCGTATAACGACGGTTCATGGTGTTGTTGATGACATCGTCCTGATCAGTATAACCTATAGAAGTATAGTAACGCACTTTCGACGAACCGCCAGAGACCGACACGGAGTGGTCGTGAGAGAAAGAGTTGTGGCAGAGAATGTCGAACCAGTCGGTGTTCATGGTTTGCATCCTAGATACTTGCTCATCGAAAGTCTGCTGGTCGTAAATGCCCAGATAGAGGTTGCTCAGAGCCTGCTCGTAGCCCACCTTAGGCATGTTGGGTGGATAGATGTAATGTTGTTCAGCCAGATATTGCGAGAACTGGATGCGCTCCACCGAGTTCATCAAGTTGATTTTATCGTCTGTATAATAGGGACGTTTACGAAAGGTGAACTGTCCGGAATACGTGATAGTGGGTTTGCCCTCGCGACCGCTCTTGGTAGTCACCACAATCACGCCATTGGCCGCACGCGTTCCGTAGAGAGCAGTGGCGGCGGCATCTTTCAGCACGTCGATGCGCAGAATGTCCTGCGGGTTGATGCCAGCGATGGCATTACCAATGCGGTTGATGTAGTCGGGATCGTTCAGCACATCGGGCGACAAGCCTACAGGGTCGGAAAGAATGATGCCGTCGAGCACCCACAACGGTTCGCGGTTGCCGATGAGTGTGCTGGTTCCGCGAATACGGATGCGGTTGGTAGCATTGATTTCTCCACTACTACTGAGCGACACCAGGTCGGGAATCTTACCTTCGAGCATCTTCGAGAGGTCGGCCACACCGGGAATCTCAAGTTCGCTCATGTCCTTACTGGTGACCGAACTGGTGAGGTTGCGGCGGTCGAGCTGCTGATAACCTGTAACCACCACGCCCTGAAGCATTTGGGTATCGCTTTTCATATTGACCACCATATTGCTCTTCACGGGCAGGTGAACTGCCTGCATGCCGATATAGGTGATCTGCACGCGGGCCTTCTCAGGCATCGTCTGGTCGAAATAGAACTCACCGTCGGCATTGGTAACGGTCATCATCTTGGTGCCCATAATCCTTACTTGCGCACCGATAACGGGTTGTTTGTCCTCGTCGAGCACATAGCCGCTCACTGTGTGCCGTCCCTTGGTGTCCTTCATCAAGCGGACAACCACGATGCCATTGTTCTCTCTGATCTCGCATCCAATGTCGGCCATCACTTGTGTGATGACCTGTCTGGCCACAGCATTGGTTTGCCTCACGGTGACGCGCAGATTCTTCACTTCGTCGGCGTTGTAGAGAAACTCGATGCCTGTCTGGCGCTCCACCTCGTCGAGAAACTGCTT
>CAMHLV010000068.1 GCA_946186115.1 uncultured Prevotella sp.
AATATATAGTTAAATCGCATAATATGTTTGGAATTTACCATAGAATGCGGTTCTGTTGATCATTTTATAACGGAAGAACCATAACGGAAGTTAATATATAATTATAAGGTATGGACGAGAACAGAGGAAATATCATCATCTATCAGTCGGAGGATGGGAGTATTCGACTTGATGTAAAACTTGAAGATAAGACTGTTTGGCTAACTCAACAGCAGATGGCAGAGCTTTATGAGTCGTCACGAACCAACGTAGTGGAGCATATCAAGCACATATACGAAGAGGGTGAACTACAGGAAAATGCAACTTGTCGGAAATTGCGACAGGTTCGACAAGAAGGGAAAGCATTAAAAGTATAGAAAAGAAAGTTAAACGTAACTATCCCCATTATCCGGAATTATGATTCCATTTTGCGTATAGGCACACGGTCATTAGAAGCTGTTTCTCTCCCTGTTTCCTTGGTTCTTTCTCCCTGTTTCCTTGGTTCTTTCTCCCTGTTTCCTTGGTTCTTTCTCCCTGTTTCCTTGGTTCTTTCCCCCTGAAACGGGCAAGCCTTTGCGGTTACGGTTACAGTTGTAACCATATCCCCGCAGAGTCAGATATATGAGAATGGCAGACTTGTAGTACGTTGATTATCAATAGTTTGCAGATAATCGTCAGGTGTCTTGATTTGGAAAAGGTTACATGGTTACAATTGTAACCGTAACCATCTTTTTAGTTTATTCTCATGAAGCAAATGGAATAATCAGAGCATTTTGTAACTTTGCCGTCAAAGATAGTGAAATTACTCCGTCTTGGCAAAAAAAGAAACAGTTTCTTTGCTTTGCTCTCAACTTTTCGTAACTTTGCAGTCTAATTACACTATCAATGGATCTGACTGCAAAAGAGATGAAGAGAATCGTGGATGACGAGCGGGCTGAGCAGCTGACAGCCAGGCTATGCCGTCATTGGGAGGTGGCAACCCGACGTTTAGCGGAGTTGTCAAAGGATTTGGAAGATGGTATGGACACCTGCGTCGAGGCTGAGGTCTATGCTGCTGTGATGCGTATGCAGAGCGGTGTGATGGCGCTGATGGAACTGAACAAGATGCCCTGCGCCTTATTGTTCTCAGAGTATCTCGACCGTATCGCCAAGACAGTTTCCAATGCCAGCATGCGCCAGTCGGTGATGATGCTGGTACAGCGCTTGCTGAACCCTCAACCAGCCCAACGACGGGCCTCATTCTTCGACCTTGTCATCCAAACTATGGCGCAACATCTGGCTCTGCCAAAGGAAAAGCAGGTGGCCATCGAGCAGAAGTATTCACCTATGCAACATATCTTTGCCGTCTGTGCGCAACACCTGAAGCCAGATGACTTGATGATGGTGGCTCAAATTATCCAAAGCATAAATGCTGAAGGTAACAGCATGAGTCAAGAAGAACTGACTGGCTATCTTCAGAAGATGCGACAAGCAACTGACGATCTTTCTGGCAAGATGACTGAGGGCCTGCAAATGATGCTGATATTACTTTTATTACTGATGCTGCTGCCTGAACTGATGGTAGGTCTGCTGCGGCAAAGTCGGACTAACGGTAAGGGGATGGCCAAACTATTCGATAAGGTACTCGAACGCGTACGCAAGAGCAATGAGTGGTGGGAATACTGGAAAGAACGCCGTGATACGCTCCGTGTGGTGAATGATGGCCTGTCGTGGAAGGAGATTATGAAGGCAGAGCAGTGCAAGGAGCGTGCTGAACTGGGTAAGGTGCCTGGTGGTTTGTTTGCCAAGTGGACCACTGACCGCAAGGCCTTCGAGGCTGATTTCCCAGATGTGCCTCTCAGCGACGATGCCTTGCGCAGTTTTATCTTCCATCTGGTCACCTTGTCAGAGATTGCCCGAGAACTGAATCCCACGACAAAGTTCGGCGAAGAGCAGTTGGTGCGCAACGAAACACAGCAGGTGGGCGATGCCGTGCTGGAGGCAGCCATGAAACTGCAAGACTTGGTGGCTAATGCTTGGTTTCCCTATTATGAACCGATGTGGCAGGAGCTGATTCAGAATGAAACCATCTTTGCCCGTCTGAAGGTGACGCGCCAGAGTCCGCACAACAACCTGTTCACTGCCCGTTTCTTCTGCCACCTGGTGGGAGAAATGAAAAAAAGTGCAGTCTTCGGTGCCCATTCCGATGGCGAATTGGCCGAAAAACTGACGGAGAAACGCTATGAGGGCACCTTCCGCAAGAATATTCAAGAGGGTATGGGTGATGAATCAGAAAATGTGAAAAATAATTTCAACTCTATTTTCAAGAAATACAACGCATTAGCACATCCCAAGAAGTAGCTGCACCATAAGCGAAAATTATCCCACTTTTTAGGTGCAATCTCCCTCGTGAAATTTGCAACGCTAAAATACAAATAGTATGATAAGCGTTGCAAAAACCTTTAGCGGCAAGCCTCGCCAGGCGAGCATGGCTGCTTACCGTCAACTGCTGGCGGAGAATCACGTGGAGGACATCCTCCAGGATGTGAAGCAGAACAAGAATTTGGATCGCAAGAAAGAGCTGCCCGTGTGGCTGCCTCTTGCGGAGTGTTTTACCAATGGTGTGCGCAAGGCTGAAGACGCTCAGCCCTCAGGACTCTATTTCCTCGACATCGACGAGAAGGGTCTGACGGAAGCTCTTTGGAATAAGGTACGCGAGGAGAACCTCATCGAGGAGTTCCGAATCGTGTACTTTGCCGAGAGTGCTGGTGGGGGAACCCACATCTGGGCTTGGCGCACACCTGGTCTCTCTATCGAGGAGGACATCCAGCGTTTGGCGAGTCGGCTGGGTGTCAGTTACGACTCGCATGTGACAGACTTGGCCCGTTGCTGTTTCATGGTCAGTGAGCAGTATGTGAAGCTGCTGGATGAGAGCATATTCGAAGCCTCCCCAAGCCCCTACAAGGGAGGGGATGTTGAGTCACATGAAGACGAGCCCCATCCCAAATCTGGTAATCAGACATCCCTCCCTTCGGTAGGGCTTGGGTGGGCCTACAAGGGCATCCCCTACGAAAAGATCGTACAGGCGCTGCTTTGGAAACTGGGATATGGCGATGCTCCTGCCGAGGGTGAGCGTAATACGGCACTCTATACCATGAGCCGCTATCTGCGCTTCATCTGCGACTTCGACGAGCAGAAACTCTTTGCCATACTTCCCCACTGGGGACTCTCAGACCATGAGGTGCTGTCGACCATCAAAAGTGCCGTTGGCAGTGTCCGTCCTACGGATATGCCATCACAGATGAAGGATGTGCTTTCTTCTCTGGGAGCAGCATTGGAAGAGCATTCCGAGATAGACGAAGAGTCGCTCGTCAAGCCAGTCGAGGATGAACTTCCTGGCATTCTTCAAGACTTGGCTGACCACGCTCCAGAAGAGTTCAGGGAGGCCACGCTGATGGCTGCAATGCCTATGCTGGGAACGTTGGCAACGGGCATCCGAGCTCGTTATCGCGACGGCAAGATGAACTCACCCAGTTTCATCGTCGACATCGAGGCACCTCAGGCCACAGGTAAGTCGTTTGTCGACAATGAGTTCGAACTGCTGATGGACCCTATCATCAAGCAGGACGAGGTGGAATGGCAGAAGGAGATAGCCTACTCGCTGGCCAAGAAAGACGGTCAGGATGTGGAGAATCCCTGTTCCCAGATCCGCATCATCGAACCCAATATCGGTGTATCGGCCTTCCTGGAGCGTGCTCTCTATGCGAAAGGCAAGCATCTCTTCACCTATGCCCCTGAGATTGAGACCGTTCTGAAGAACAACAAGGGTGGAGCATGGACAGAGAAGAACGACCTCTTCCGACTGGCTTACGATAATAAGCCCTGGGGTCAGCACCGCATCTCGAAGGACTCGTTCTCTGGCAAAGTCACCCTCTATTACAATATGGTGATGTGCGGAACGCCCAACAAGTGCCGTGCATTCTTCGCTGATGCCGAGAGCGGATTGGTGAGCCGAGTAACGCCTGTGGTGCTGCCCGATATGGTGGGTGCAAGGATGCCTCAGTTCAAGCTTTGGACAAAAGAGGATGAGGAAAAGGTGAAGCGCCAGTGTCTCTGTCTGATGGACGAGGAGGGTGAAGTCGATCTGCCTCTCATCAACAAGGCCATCGAGGAATGGGACGAAGGGAAACGTCAGGAGTATCTGCAGACGCTGCGCTATTCGCTCGATGTGCTTCGTCGACGTGCTGCCCTCAACGGTTTCCGAGCCGGCATCATTGCCTATCTGCTCGAAGGCCGAAAGGAAACGGAGCGAGCCATCAAGTTCGCCCTCTGGTATGCCGAGCGCTGTCTCTACTACCAGTTGCAGATCTATGGTGACAAGATCGATACGCTTCACAATAGTGCCTTAGGCACTATGGCTGCAAAGGGAAACATCCGCTATCTGGATGCCCTCCCCAAGGAGTTCACAAAAGAAGATTTGGTGGGCCTTCGCCTATCGAACAATGAGTCACCCATCGTGAAGACCATCATCTGCCGCTGGGTGAAAGAGGGCAAGATTGAAAAAATCGGCACTAACCTCTGGCGCAAGTGCTGCTAAACAATTGTAAAGCCGGATGCTGTCAAAAGCGTCCGGCTTTTTTCTAATAGTACATATCTAAATCCTTTATCTCTTCGCCCCCTCCTTAATCTTTGTTAAACAGGTGTGTTTTGAGCAAAATGCAGGAGCGTTGATTATGTCAACTATTTGCTTGTTGTTTGCACTTTTGCATTATTTCGGGTATAATTTTATAAAAAACATAAAAAATATACCCGTTTTGATATATTATTCAAAAACAATCCGTAACTTTGCACCCGTTAAGGTATAATATCTATGACATTATCGGAACATATTAAGCAAAAACGGAAGAAAAACGGTCTCTCTCAGGTTGAGTTGGCAGAGAGAGCGGGCGTGGGTCTCAGGTTTGTGAGAGACCTGGAACAAGGGAAGCATACTTTGCGAATGGATAAGGTAAACGACGTGCTTGCCCTGTTTGGGGAGTGTCTCGGCCCTGTAAAAACTGAAATCGTATGAAGCAGGCAGGTGTTTATGTCAATGACATCTTTTGCGGTATTCTGACAGAAGATGAAGAGGGTTTCCATTTCGCTTACGACAAGGCATTTCTTGTCAGTAAGGATGCTGTCGCAGTGAGTCCCACTATGCCCTTAACGGAACAACAGTATGACAAGGAAATGATGTTCCCCGTCTTCGACGGACTCATTCCCGAGGGCTGGCTCCTGGATATTGCATCCTCGTCGTGGAAGATTGACCCCAGGGATAGGATGTCGCTTTTGATGGCGTGCTGCAAAGACTGTATTGGAAATATCAGCGTAAAACCATTAGACTATGAGTAAGTGTTTGTACTGTTATCAGGAAGTGGAAGAAGGAGACTTTCATCCCGCTTGCGCCCGTAAGATTTTTGGTAGCGAGACGGCTCCCATTCTACCTTACTCGCGTGACAACATGTCGGAACTTGCTCGCCAAGTCATCCGTACCAGCGTGACGGTGACTGGCGTACAGGCCAAGATGTCGCTCGACGTGAACCGTGGCGGCAAAAACGAGCCAGCCAAATTTACCATCGTAGGCCTGTGGGGTAAGTATATCTTCAAGCCGCAGAGCGGACGGTATCCCTGTCTGCCAGAATTGGAAGACCTCACTATGAAGATGGCTGAGGCAGCCCACATCCGCACCGCGCGCCATACACTCGTCAGGCTGGCAGATGGTGAGCTGGGCTACTTGACTCTCCGCATGGATCGTGGACGGAAAGGTGAAAAGATTTCGATGCTGGATATGTGTCAGCTCACCAATCGTCTGACTGAGCATAAATATTATGGCACCTACCAGCAGTTGGCCGAGACCATTAAGAAGTTTTCATCGGCTCCAATGCTCGACGTACAACGTTTCTGGGAAGTGGTGTTGTTTTCCTGGATAACTGGTAATTCCGACATGCACTGCAAGAACTTCTCCTTGATAGACACGGGCAATGGTGAGTATGCTCTAGCTCCTGCCTACGACTTGTTGGCAGTGCTGCTTGCCGATTCTAAGGACACCGAGGAAATGGCGATGAGCTTTACGGTAGGCGGCAATAAAAATGGGTTTGACCGCAACACCTTCATGACGTCCTTCATCCAGAGCGGCATTCCCGTAGCTGTAGCTAACAAGATGATAGATCGGATGAAAGGCTATAAGTCCGAATGGGAAGAACTCATCGGCCAGTCGTTCCTGCCTGAAAAGATGAAGGCCGATTATTGCCTATTACTGAGCAAGCGAATAGAGCTGTTATAGCCGACGAAGCTCCCTGCTTGCGAATGGCAATTTCTATCGCAATCAGCAATAGTATTCGACCATGAAATGTTTGACCAAGGATTTTTCATACAATACTGCGATTTCCTATACATCGCGAGGTCTTATCTATTCAAATATTCCACCACGCCCTTGTGGGCAGTGAGAAGTACGGTCTCCCGGCCTCGCGGTTCAGCGCATCTACGAACGTCTCCTTCTCGGCTTGAGTCACTTTGGCGGCGTTTGACACGCTGGTGTGGGCGTCGTGCTTCTTCTTGCCCGTCACCACCCAGTATTCGTAGTATGAGATGGGCTCTGGCGTGATGAGCCATCCACGGGTGTCATCCTTCCGATGAGGTTCTCAATCACTTGGTTACGCTGCTCTTCCGTAATCTTCTTCTGTGCACTTGCCGTCATCGTCATGGCGAAAACGGCTACCATTAATACTAAAATCTTCTTCATACTTTTCTCTTTAATTTATGAATAAATAAATCCTTGTCGCACCATTACTTTGAGCCGTAGGCTCTTCGCTCACTTAATCACGACTTTCTTCCCGTTGACGATATACACGCCCTTCGTCGGATGCTCCACGCACCGTCCGTCCAAGGTGTAGTATCTGTTATTTGTCATTTCTGATTTGTCAATTAGTGTAGCACCAATGCCTGCCGTCATCTCATCGGTCAGATTAACGCTGCCCTTCAGCGGAGTGCCTTCGCTGTCGGCTAATACCATGGCCTTACCATTGGGGATACCAAATACGCTGGAAACATTTACCCACTGCCATCCGGAAACGTCTGGCGTACCGGCATTGCAAGTGACAGTCTTGCCTGTAGCTTCTGTGCATATAGCTACAGGGAAGGAGTTCGTATCTTCAGGTTGGGTGGGTGTTGCTTTCAGCGATCCGCTCTTTATCTCGAAGTTGACATTGCCCTCTCCTGACATGACCAATCCGAAATTATTGCCCTGTGCCTCAATGGTCGGACCATCGATAACGATGGAACAGTCTTCTTCTCCGGATATGATACCAACCCCTGCTTCTGTATTGCCTCCAGTTGCCTTCAGCGTACCAGTGCCAGTAAACGTCATGCCCAGTGCACGGGTTGCACCAAAGGCGAAGAACTCGGCATTGCTGCAGCTTACCTCGTTGTCGCCGATAAGTTCTACGGTAATCATCCCGCTTGTGACACGCTTACCGTTGAAACGCTTTGTGAAAGCGAACTGCTGGCTTATCTTCGCATTGTTCAATACCAGCTTGTATGCCTCAGGGTCAAAGGTTACGGAGCCAGACTCTAGGAAGCCCCTGGCAGTCAATACATCAGTAATCTGGCTTACATTGGTGTTGTTAATGATAACATTGTCTTCACTAGAAGCAATGACCTGTATATATTCTGTAACATCTGCAGCTGGTTGCAGTGCGGCAATCTCATCATCGGTGGCGAGTACTATGCGTGTGTCATAGGCATCGAGCAGGTCGCGGATGAGGGCTTTCGTCTCTGTGTCGATGTCCGCAGCCAGCACGATGCCGTCAGCGTGAAATTCGTTGACCCAGTACTGGCAGGTCTCCAAGATATATCTCTCGCGTAGTACCTCGTTAACGGGAGTGGTCGAGAAGTCGAAGCGTACGAAGAACGACATGCCGAAGGTCTGGTGGACAGCCATGATAGTCTGCTGCAGTTCGTTGATGGCTGTTGTGCCGTTATAAGGATTGGTGGAGTAGGGATCGGGCACCGTCTGTGGGTTGGTCATCGTTACGATGACGGCTTTGCAGCCTTCTGTCTGTAGTTTGCTCATGCAGGTCAGTTCTTCACCAGCATTCTCGTATGTCGTGCCAGTCTCGGTAAGAGCCAGATACTTTCCGCGATGACATTCGCTGACGCCACACGTCGGGTCGGCTGAGAATGCCGCCACGTCGATGTACTCTATTTTGTTGCCTGACTCATAGAACGTATGGATATCGGAGTCCCATCCACTTGCCGTTGCATCCCATTCGTCGAATACCATCGAGCGCTTGCCATCGAAGCCCACAGCCTGCGACCACGGGTCGGGAATCTCCTCTCCATCGACGCTGTAGGCGTAGTAGCTTCCTTTGATGTCACCATCAAGCGTACACGTCCACACGCCCGTCCAACTGCTACCGTCCATCAGTTTGGTCATTTCCCACGAGCCGTAGCTCTGTGCACCTGCCTCACCATCCGTTCCTGTAGCGTAACGGTTCAGCTTGACGGATGTAGCTGTCGGATCCCACAGCTTGAACACTGTCCTTTCTGGTGTATAGATAAAGCCGAGTTCACCATCGTAGTAGTACTTATCAAGGCTTACAATGGTTAGATTTAGTGTGATTTCATTGTCACAGCCAGATGCATTGGTGCTGTATCCTATCTGCGTTAGCTCTGTTTCGGTGGTAACGTCGAAATCGAAAGGATATTCATTGAAGTGCTGGCCGATAAACACCTCGCGCTCCCAGGTTTCGCTGGTGGAGTTGTGTATTGTCAGATTAAGTTTATAAATATCCGTACCATCATCGTATGTATATTCTCCACTGGCGGTGTATGTATTTCCGTGCCAGACGAAATAATCGCAGGCCGTCTCATATTCAGTGTCGTGGACGGTGACCTGTTTTTCAAATTTTAACATATAGCCACCGTGTGTACAGCCGTGAGAATCTAGTCCGCTTCCGTCTCCCTCATATGGAATGTAGGTATAACCCTCAGCTTCTGTTCCGTCTCCTGCTGGGCGAAAATAAATGGTGTATGTTCCGTCTTCATCAACTTGTTGGTTGTTATCCATACCATCCGGATACCAGTTTGCAATAGTCGTACCATTAATGTTTGACTTAACAACTTTCAACAAGTCACTTGTCGTAAGTTCAACATCAGTAATCTTGTAAAGACCTTCTTCGACCATTGTTAATTCATAGTTGGAGTTTAGCCACCATTCTGCAATGGTGCCGGTCAAGAAATACGAGTTTGCTGTAAACTGCGCCCAAGCCCCCGTCACTATCGCGGTGAG
>CAMHLV010000069.1 GCA_946186115.1 uncultured Prevotella sp.
TTGGTGACGACTGCATCGCATGCGGAACATGTATCGATGAGTGCCCCGCTGGAGCTATCTCTGAGGGCGACAAGTATTCTATCAACCCCGATGCTTGCACAGAGTGCGGCACATGCGCTGACGTTTGTCCGTCAGAAGCTATCAGCCTCCCTTAAGGAATCAGCTGATTTATGTGGTTAAAACGAATGGGCTCTCCCGAAAGGGAAGAGCCCATTTTCTGGTGTTGACTTTGTTTCAGACAAAGTCAACACTATGTGTTAGGATGTCATGGCAGCGGGTGCAGACCTTCCCAGCGTACGTCCCAACGTCCGTTATTCGGAAATCCCGGATTCTGCTCCTTGCATCCGTCCCATCCGGCACACATCATGGCAATGGCAGTCAGTAGTCCGCCGTTGCCTGGCAAATAGCAGCGTAGGCGCTGATCTTGGTAGTTGTGGCCGTTGGGCAGGTATGTATTAGTGCGCTTGTTCATGAGCAGGGCACTGACGGCATTGTCGGGTTCACCCAGTCGGGCGGCATTCATGGCCACCATCGGATAGTCCCAGCCCCATGTGTGGTCCCAGTTCCAGTTGTCCCAAATCCATGCCTGTGTGTGCTTCATTACCTGCGGGGCTGCCAGTCGGCTCTGTGGGAAGATGCCTACGGCTCCCAGTACTGCCGGATGGTCGCTGATGAGTGCCAGCGTCTGGTAAGTGTCTGGTGCCGACTCAGCAGCCAGATAGCGGTCTTCGGAGTCTTTAGCCAATGGCGATAGCTTGCTGATGATGTCGTCCCATAGTGGTATGCGTGGCAGTCCTCGGCGCTCGCGCCACTTTTGTGCCGTGCGCAGACCGAAGTACCATGATGACAGTTCGAACGGCGAGTTGTATGTCTCGGCAGCTTTCAATGTCTCCTGGGCAGGAATCATTCCACGTAGTACGAAGCGGTCGTTCAAAGAGTCGTATGTGGCGAAGTCGGCCATGAATTCTGCCGTCTCGTCCACCAGATGTCCGTAGCGTTGCAGTATTTCCTGACTGGGATTGGCTCTATAGAGTAGCTCAGCAAGGTAGATGGGATGTGGCTGCTGCCAAATGAGGAAACTGCCTACCTTAGATGGTGCCTCTTCGCCAGAACGGTCGGTCATCTTCATCCATCTCACTCCTTTGAACCCCTGACGCATAGCAATCTCGCGAGCCCTCGGCTCCACGGTTTCATACCAGCGCAGTGTCCGGTCGAGCATCTGTCCGTGCCCCCAAAGTGGTAGCCACGTCTGGTGCCACCATATCATTTCCAGATGGAATTTTCCGAACCATGAGTTGTAGGTGAGGCCGGTTTCTTGTGGCGGTGTCCCGGCAGCACACTGGATGGCCAGCAGGTATTGGCTCAGTACCACTCGGCGTTCCAACTCGCGGGCTCTGCGGTCCTTGCAGTGAGAGAAATCGACGGCAGCACCATCTGTCCAGAAGCGTTGCCAATGGGCGGAGCTGGAGGAGGTAGTGGCGGAGAAGGTGGGGAGAGTGGGTGTGGTGGGTGAGGTGGGGAGAAATTCACAACTGAAAGTCAGTTGGTTTCCGTCGGTTGACAGCACCCAGTAGTTGGGAGCTTTCTCCTTAAGATGTGCATTCTCCTGCCAACTGAGTGTTACGTAATATACAGTATTGTCGATAGTACGTTTCAGAATGGCGCTATTGTCAGATTGGCTTACCAGGGTGGTATGATGCCGGTCGTTGGCGTTCCAGTTGCAGGCATCATCAGAGTGTCCGCCTGTGGGGTAGGGGAAGCGCAGGTTGATGCTGGCGTGGCGGGCCTGAACCTGTGAGCTCACAATGTCGCGGTTGGGATGGCAAGCGGTGGTAACCACGTATTTGTTTCCTTTTGCTGTGAAGTGAGAACTGATTTGTCCTGTCCACATATCCAATGTCTGACGGGGCTTCTTGATATCAGCAGGCTTCAGCTCAGGCAATTCCAGGCCGATGCATCCTAAGTGCAGGCGGTGTGGGTTGGCGCGATACCAGTCGGCAGCCCCTTTGGCGCGACCGCTCTTGGGCTGGGTGGCATAGAGCTCACGGTGGCCGTGGCCGAAGTCGTACATCACGTACGACTCCTCTATGCGATATTGTTCTGGATTGTCGAAACTGTGCCAGCCCCATTCGCTCTGTGTTCCCAAGGGTACTCCACTACTGTAGTATTCGGGGAAGGTCTGTAGTCCTGTAACATCGGTGGTGAAGGCAAATCCGCCGTTGCCCACGCTAAGCGATGCCAGTGTATCGGCGCTGGTTACTACGGGGTTGTTTCTCCTCACAAGTGCTTTGCGGTCAATGGGTTTCGCCTTGCCACTTGTTGTCATAGAGGCTGAGCCTGCCTTGAAGCGAAATTCGTAGAACGCTGGTTTGGCCTGTCCCGTTCGATTGTCAAAGAGTCCACGGTTAATCCAGCATGATACGAGGTCGTTGTTACATGCATTTTCCTCGGGGAACCACCAGAAAAGACCAGTCACAAAACTACGAGGACGCAAAGCCTGCATCAGTTCAGTAGTGAATTGTCTTTGGCCTTCGTCGCTGATAGGATAGAATTCTGCATATTGGTCAGGACTTTTAGCCCACTTGTCGTTGTCATGTGAGTAGTAGGCAGCAGTCTCAACTATCATAATATCCTTGTCGGGGAAATTAGCGTGCAGTGAGTCAAGAGTATTGCAGAGTACGGGAATGCGCTCGTGCCACATAGGATAGTAGCTAAGTCCGATTATGTCATAGTCTAATGCCGACTGTTTTACATGCTGATAGTAGGAGCGTGTGACGTCCCATTGCCCGGCACGCTCAGTATGGATGACAATTTTGGCTTTAGGGCATTCCTCTCTGCAGGCCTTGCAGCCTTGACGGAGCAGTGATGAAAAGGTGCCCCAGTTGTCGTCTTTCATAGGATCTATTCGCCCCACCGGCCACAACATTCCGAAACTAATCTCGTTGCCAACTTGTATCATATCTGGAGTGACTCCTGCTTTCTTGAAGGTCTTCAATACATGTTTAGTATATTGATATACACTGTCTTTCAGTGCTTCGGCTCCAAGATTCTGCCAGCGTTGGGGAATAGTCTGCTTGCCAGGGTCTGCCCAAAAGTCGCTATAGTGGAGGTCGAGTAACAGAGAGAACCCCGCTTTCTTCACTCGTTTGCTTAGTTGCAAGGCATAGTCAAGGTCTTGGCATACACCCTCGTCCTTGAAATTCTGAGGAGCCAACTTGGGGTCAACAAACAGACGCACTCGCACAGCATTCCATCCTTGTTGCTTCAAGAATGTTAATGGCTGCACAGTATTGCCTGCCGAGTCGCGATACACTGCGCCCGATTGTTCGTAGGAGGGCAACAGCGAAATGTCGCCACCCAGATAGCGCTGTTGTTGAGCCTGGACTGTAAGCATAGCCAACAGCAATAATAATACGGTTGTCTTTCTCATATCATCTGTCTGTGTTTGTTGTGGGTACAAAGATACGGAAATATTCTGAATAACAGAATGTTTTTTTGATAGAATAATCTATCTGGATGATGGGTAGGAATAAAAAAACTGCTGCCTCTACCCGAATCTTGACGCTCATGGCGCTCGTCAGGCAGAGGCAGCAGATGTTTGTTATAATGTGTAAACTAATGTGCTTACTTCAGGTTCTTAATCTCCAATGCGGGCTTGTACTCTGGATCGACGGTGAGAATCTTCTCGGCAAAGTTCTTTGCACCAGGGATGTTCTTGTCGAGGTAAGAGCTGAACATCAGGTAGTGGAGGCTGTACTTCAGCATGGTGTTCTCGCTCTTGCTACGGTCTGCCTTGTCCATCAGCAAATCTACTACCTGCTGGTAGTCGGCCTTGGCGAGGCGATTCTTCATGTCGTTGTCGAGCTTGTTCTTCAGCTCAGCGCGCTTGTAGGTGGCATAAGCCTTCTGTACGGGGTACTTGTTGGCAATGTCGCCATATACATCAGCAGCCTTACCGATGAATTCTGCCTTGCGTGCATCATCGTTCTCAGCAAACTTGCTGTAGATGCCAGCCAGAGCCTCGTAGTCGTCAACCTTAAGCTCGGGCTTGCAAGCAAGATACTGCTGGTAGTAGTTGAGGGCATTGTCGAAGTCGTTGTCCTTCTGATGTGACTCAGACAGAGTCTTCAGGATGTCCCAGCGCTTGATCATAGATGAGTCGCTGACCAGCTCAAGTGCCTTGTGATAAGCCTGCTTGGCATTCTCCTTGTCGTTGAGAGCGTCGTGGATAAGAGCTGCATAGAAGTGGTCGTACTCAGAGAACTTGACACTGTCAATCTCGTGGAAATACTTATGCATATAGCCCTTTGCGGCATCGTAATTCTTCATCTCGTAGTTGCTGAACATAGCCAGACGTGTGAAGGTGGGGTTGTTGGGATTGTGCTTCAGACCTTCCTTGCAGGCTGAAAGAGCATCTTCGAAATGTCCGCCGAAGTAGCTGGCGCGGGCAAACTCGTTGAGATAGCTCTTGTCAATCTGACCAACGGGAACCTTCTTGAATTCGTTGTAGGCCGACTTTCTGTCACCTGCGAGCATGAAGATATGTCCCTTGAGTGCTTCGATGCTGACGTCGGGGCGGTTCTGCTTGAGCTCGTCAAGTTTTGCCGTAGCACCACGTGGGTCAATCTTACGATATACGAGTGCGTACTTGTAGTAAGCCTCGACTAATTTCGGATCGGCATAGATAGCCTGCTCATACTGTGCTGCGGCAGCACCGCCATTGTCGTAGAGAGCCTCGATGTCACCAAGCAGGATGTAAGCAGGAGCGCACTTGTTCTTTGTGGCCTGCAGGGCATAGTTAGCGTATGCCTTAGCATTTGTGGTGTCTCTGGCCTCGAAGAAGGCGCGTCCGAAGGCTACCAAGTTTTCTGCATTCTTCTTGTTGGCCTTGTAGAAGGGCTTCATCTGCTTGTCCAGATCGGCGGGTTTGCTACTAATGATTTTCTTTACGGCATTTACATCGGCCTTTGAGCCGTCCTGAGCCATCACTGAAGCGCTGAAACCAATGGCCAGCACTCCTAACATAACATATTTGATTGTCTTCATAATTCTTTTTGTTTTAAGTAATACTTCTTGTTAGTTCTCTCTTACTTCTTTATGACGTTAGAAACTTAAAAAAGTTTATTCTTTGTTGACAATGACCTCCCTGATATTCATGTTTGCTGTGCGTGGAAGCAGACCTGAACGCAGGATAACCAGCTGCCCCTTAGGTAGTTGGCAATAGTGGGCAAAAGCCGTTGGTGTACCATTGCGCGTGTCGTTAAGCAGGGCATATATGGTGCGGATGAGCGGATAGTTGCCGTTGTATAGATAGTATTGATAAGGCTTCCAGCTATTGACGCGGGTGGCCGAGTCGAGGCGGGAAACGCCCATCACGGTAATATTCTTCTTGAATGTGACGTTGGTAGTGTCGCGCTTGTCGTTGAGCCAGTTGGAACCGATAATGCCCAACGAGTTCTTGTGTTGTTCAACGTAGTCGATGACGGCAGCACTGGTCTTTACTGCCCCGATGTTGGGGTTGCTGAACTCCTTGCCGTCAAGGAGTGAATCGACGCACCAGCGAACGGTGCTTGAAAGGGGATTGTCGAAGACCACGTCGATGGTGCCTAACTTTGACTTAGGATAAATATCTGACCACTGGGTTATATCGCCCTTAAGTATTCGCTTGAAGTCCTTGACAGTGATACACGTGTCAGGATTCTCATTGTTGACGATGATGGCAAGTCCGTCGTATGCAATGGCTATTGACCTTGGAAGGTAATGGCGGTCTTGCAGGCTCTTCATCTCTTTGGCGGTAAACTGGCGTGTGGTAAATGCCAGCCATGTGTCGAGTTTCATGAGTCGCTTGACGGCATCTTGCTCGTTCAGATATTCTACTCCGATAGTGTCCAGCCTCTGGCTGTTGAAATAGAAGAGTTCTTCGTCGAGGATAGGGTAGAAGCTCTCGTCGGCCACAAAAGTTTCGGCAGCCTTCTGATACGCTTCTTCCAATTTGGGATTAGGCTTGTTCCCACAAGCGGAGAACAAGCCTAACATAAGGGTTAAGACAATTATAGAATTGAATGTGTTTCTAATCATTTGTATTTACTTCAGAGATTACTGGAGACGGAAGGTTACAGGCACAGTGTACTTCACACGTACGGCAGAACCATTCTGCTTACCGGGAATCCACTTAGGCATGCTCTTCACCACGCGCTGAGCCTCCTTGTCGAGAGACGGGTCAACAGATTTCACGACGCGGACGTCAGTGATAGAACCGTCTTTCTCAACTACGAAGGTTACGATGACGCGACCCTGAACACCATTCTCCTCGGCTACTACCGGGTACTTAATGTTGCTGCTCAGGTACTGTAACAGGGCACTCTGACCACCGGGGAATGAAGGCATCTGTTCAACAACGTCGAACACCTTTGTCTCTTCTTCCTTAACGGGTTCAGGCTCTGCAATCTTCTCTTCAACGTGCTTTACCTCTGCAGTTTCATCGTTACCTTCTACAGTGAAGGCACCGATGGCGGTGTTGGTTTCCTGAAGTTCGTCCTGTGATTTCATTTCCTGATCATCCTTCACTTCGTTATCCTTCTTAATTTCAGGAACGGTGAAAGCTACAGAGCTCTTTACGCGCTCTACTTCAATCTTCTCAATCTCAGGCTCATCCTTCTTCTCTTCCTTGATTTCCTTCTTCTCAGCGAGGTTCTGCAGCTCCACATCGGTCTCGATGGCGGCGTTGCGGGATGCCATATAGTTGTCGAACGACACCTTTGCTACTACGATGGCAGCAATGATGGCAAATCCAATGAACATCGTGATAAGGGCTTTCAGGTTACGAACACCAGTGTTCTTGCGCAATTGATAAGCTCCGTATGCCTGGTTCTTACCTTCAAATACGAGGTCGACCCAGCTGTTGTCTATAAGATCTATTTTTGCCATAGTCTATTACACTTTAGGGGTTAATCACTTGACACCGGCCTTCTCGATGAGAGCTTTGTCGTCAGCACCGAGCTTGTCGATATTGTCAATGACATACTTATCAATATTGCTAATGAGCATCTCGTCAAGAGCGGCCACCATATTTGCATAGGTAGCTGTGTTCAGAGGACGGATAATCACGGTCAGAGCAGGTACTTTCTCGCCGTTGGGCAGTTCACCCTTCTTCAGCTTGCGGAGCTGCTCCTGGTACTGCTCGTCGGTCATCTTTGAGTTGTACTCGTTCTTCTTGGCATCAAGCTCCTTCTTTGCCAGCTTAATCTTGGCTACGGGGTTAATGCCTTCCTCTGTGGTGTGCTCGTTGAGAACCTTCTCGATACCATCCTTACCATAGCTGGTCTCCTTGACGCATGAGGGATCGTCGTAGTTGGGAAGTCCGGCGATGTACCATACCTTGTCGTTGGAACCCAGATAGAGGGTGATGGTGTGAGAAGCCTTTGTTACCTGCTTCTGATCTTCATTCAGCTGCTTAGTGTCTTCGTTCGACGGCATGGTCAGCTGCATAGCCTGCGGCTTGGCCAGCGTAGTACACAGCATGAAGAAGGTAATCAGAAGCATCATCATGTCTACCATCGGCGTGAAGTTCACGCGGGTATCCATTTTCTTTTGCTTGGATAGATTCTTTTTTGCCATAGTACTAGTCGTTTAAACGTTTAACATCGAGATTCGTAATCAGCTGGAAACGGTTCTCGTTCATGTCCTGAAGCTCTGACATCAACTTCTTAATAGCTACATAAGGAGTCTTAGAGTCGCACTTGATGGCGAGCTTGATGTCAGGATTAGTATTGCGGGCCGCAGAGACCCACTCCTGGAATTCGCTCTTGCCTTTTGATCCGTCAGCATATTCAATACTGTCGAGCGGAAGGCCGAGCTTCTGGATTGCCTCAGTCATCTTCTCCTGATCGAGGCTGAGGTAGCTTGCAAGCTGTGACATGCCGGCACCTACCATAGCATCCTCGCGGAAGTGCTTAATCTGGGTGGGATTGAGCGAAACGTTGTGCTTGCTCAGCATCTCATCCAGCATGGCCTGCATGTTGTTCTTGTTTTCGGTTCCTAAGAAGACCTTGCCCTCTGGCGTTACCAGAATGTTGAGCACGTCTTGCTCGGGAATCTTGACCTCAGACACCGAGTTAGGCGCGTTGACTTGTACTGGTTCTGGCGTCAGGAATGTTGATGTCAACATGAAGAAGCACAGAAGCAGAGTCATCACGTCTGACATGGGCGTCATGTCAATCCAGATGTCTTTTTTCTGTATCTTAATTTTAGCCATTCTAAAACGGTTTTAAAGGTTTTGAAATGGAACTAAAGATTAAGCCTCGTTGTGGTTAGAATCGTAAGTAGCTGCGATGGTGAAACCAATCTCGTCGAGAGCGTAGGTCAGCTTGTCGATCTTGTTTGAGAAGAAGTTGTAAACAACGGTAGCAACCCAAGAGGTCAAAATACCAGAAGCTGTGTTCACAAGGGCCTCAGAAATACCGGCAGACAGAGCCATAGAGTCAGCACCACCACCAGCAGACAGAGCCTGGAACGAACCGATCATACCGAGCACAGTACCGAACAGAGCGGTCAGGGTACCCAGAGATACGATGGTAGCTACCATCGGCATGTTCATCTGAAGAGTAGGCATCTCAAGCTGGGTAGCCTCTTCGTGAGCCTGCTGAATCTTTGCGATCTTAGCAGCCTTCTTCAGAGTGCTGTCACCCTCAACAGACTGATACATCTTGATAGAAGCCTTAACTACGTTAGCTACAGAACCCTGCATTTTGTCGCAAAGCTTGTCAGCCTCGTCAAACTTCTGAGCCTTGATAAGATCCTTCACGTCAGCAGTGAACTTAGCGAGGTTAATCTTACCAGCGGCAGTCTTGATAGCGAAGAAACGCTCGATACCCAGACAGATAACGGTGAACAAAAGGGTCAGGATAAGACCTACAACGAAACCTCCCTTATAAACGGTACCCAGCAGGTTTGCGGGATGTCCAGTACGGTCGCCACCAACGAAGTTGTCGGGGTTACCCATTACAAAATACCAAACACCATAACCTGCCAGTGCGCAGATAACGAGAATAATCCATGCAGCTTTTACACCTTGGAAGCCCGATTTCTTAGCTGGGGCTGCAGCCTTTGTTGTTGTTGCCA
>CAMHLV010000070.1 GCA_946186115.1 uncultured Prevotella sp.
CCACTACCGCTCATTTTGATGTTTTTCCCATTCACCGTGATGGTACTTGACTGGTACCTGCTTTGGCGATATTTCTGCGTAGTAGCGTAGGTCTTGACGATGCGTCCACGTATCTTATCGCCATCGTCCACCCACTCCAAAGCGTAGGCATAACGGTGCTGACGCAGGGAGTCCTCTGGATCGATGAAGCAGGCGTAAATCCATTGTGAGCCTTGCATCAGACCGATAGCTACCCCACCCTTGTTGCTCTTGCCAACAGCCAACGCAACATAATCCTCGCTATTCCCGTGTGAACCCGAGCTGACATTATAGGCTTGCGGCTCATCCTGCTGGAAAGCCTTTCGGATGTCATCCACCAGATGCCTTGCCTTCGGATTGGTAATCATGAAGTCGTAAGTGTCCTCCAGTCCCTCCATCCAGCCCGTATCAGGGTCTTTGTCCAAGGAATGTCTGGCAGAGACTTCTTTGATGTCCTTACTCTCTCTTAGGGCATCGAATGCCCGCTGTATGTTACCTTGTGCCATGCTGACTGCTGGCAGCAGCATGAGCACCCCTGCGATAAAAATGCTTTTACTCTTCATATGCAAAATATTCTTTAGGTTCGTTAGTATAAATGATGGTTCCGTCTTCCTGCTGGATGGCCACGTAGCCAGCAGCTGTGAGTTGGGTGTGCAATATCTCCTGTTGGGCTTGGTCCATCTCTTGTTCTGCCTGTTGCTGTTCCTTTGCCGCTTCAGCCATCAGGGTGTATGCCTTGTCGTAGTCGGTCATCGTGGGCTGCGGCTTGCGCAGTCGGCGCTTGGTGCTCGATGGAGCCTGCTTTTGATGTTTAGGCAGCGTGGAGTCTGGTCGTGTCTCTACTGCTTTCGGAATAGTCACACTATCCTTTTCTTCCACTTGGGCTATCACAACTGGCTCTGGCCGATTCTCTGGTAGCATTTGTGTTACGGCGAACACCACCAGCGCTGCCACTACTGCTGCCGCTATGCGCCAAGACCACCAACGGTGTAAAGGCTTTTCCGTTGGCCTCATGCTGTCTATCTCGGCAAACAGCATTCGATAGTCCTCCCACTCCGCAGGCACATCGCCTCGGGTGAAATATTGGTGAAGAATGTCTTCTTCTTCCAATGTCGTCATGCCCTCCATATATTTGTCGAGCAGCGACTGTATGAATGCTTTCGTGTACTGTCTCATCGTTTATTCCGTTGTCTGATTTCTTCTAATAATGTTCGTCTTGCCCTTGCCAGTAGCGTACTGACTGATGTCGTCTCAATACCCAACAGTCGGGCTATCTCTTCGTGGCTTCGCCGCTCCACCTCTCGCAGATATAGTAAGGTGCGCTGTGTCGTGGGCAGTTGCCGCAGTCGTTTGTCGAGCCAGGCATCATCCTCTTTCATCTCCAGTAGGTCGTGCGGGCTGCCAGCTAGGCTGATTACCATCGCCTCGTCAAGCAGTTCCGGCTTTCGTCGCCGCTGGTGGTTTCGCAGCAGATGATGAGTCATCAGTGTCACCAGAGCCTCGGGCTTTTCGTAGCGGTCCAGTTCGTCGTGCATCTGCCAGAGGCGGAGCATCACATCTTGTGCGATGTCCTCTGCTTCGTCCTTGCCCGCTCCGCAGCTCTTGCTCACCAATAGAGCCTTCTTCCGCCACGAGCGGGCCTGTTGTTCAAATGCACTTCTGTCCATGCCTTATTCTTGCTGTACACTTATTAGACACCTCAGCCTATCAAAACCAAACTTCTTTTTGCATTAATTAACAAGAAATATCTTCAATGCCATCAGCCTTTCCTTAAAACGGCTACGATGATGAGCAGATAGCCGCTCAGGCATAGCAACGGGGCGAGGACGATTCTGCGTGGTGAGAAGATGTCGGCACAAAACGACTGTTCTGTGCTGCCAGGGCCGGCCATCAGGAGATAGCCCGTGGCAATCAGGAGGCAGGCTGCCACTGCGATGCGGCGGCGAGTGAAATGGGCAGACCAGGAACGATTAGTCTTGGGGGTATTGCTGGATGTAGAGTTCATATTGCTTACTATATTTCTGATAAATATCTGTTCGGTCATATCTTGCCGCTAAGGCGAGTGCTTGTTGCATGGTCTGTAGCCAGGAGTACTGAGAGTAGAGAGAACCGGTGCGACGGGCAGGACGGATAGTGGCAATCCACGCGAGCCACTCGTCAGCGCGGCGCAGCAGACTGCTGACAATCTTGTCGCCCTCCTCCGACCGTTGCGCCGCATAGAAGCATCGTGCCATCGCGAGGGCAGCATCGGTGTAGGGCACATTCTCCTCAGGCATCTCCTGCTGCCACTTCCGACACACTTCGATACCCCGCTGAATGTCTCCCTGCTGCAGCAGCGAGTCTATCAGGATGGCCATGACCATCTGATGGGTGTTGGCCATGTGCAGCACGTCGGCATCGGCATAGATTCCTTTCCGGCTGAGATTGCCATAGCGGAAGCGGTGCATCACGTTGTCGTAAAGCCGCTCGGTATCCACACTTCGACTTGTTGCCGTGGGTGAGATGCGATATGCCAGACCTTCGAGTACCATGTGGTCGCGAAGGAACGACAGTTGATCCGGCCCCATGCTGATGGAGGCATAGACAGGACGGCTCCAGTTGCCATGCGACAACATTTCGAGCACCATCAGCTCGTTTTTGTAGAGCGCCCGCTTGCCCTTGAGAGAAATCTGCATCGTGCCCTCGCTGGATGTGATAGTGACGCTGTCCGTGGGAATGCATTGCATGTCGGCAGAGTCGTTGAGCACCCATTTCTGGATGATGTTCTTCAGTTCGTATGGGTTGTCGCCTAACAGTTGCCGGGCCTCTTCAGGATGTTGGGTCATGTATGCCTCTATCTCCGCTTTTAGTTCAGGGCGGATGGGGATATAATCCCTCTGACCTTCCTGATAGTCCTTGTGCTGCCAACTGATAGGCAAGGCAGGCGAATCGTAGGCAGGCCGCTTCATCTGGTCGATATACCATTCGGTCTGCAGGTATTCCATGTTGACGTCGCGTGTATCCGTGCGTACCCCCTCCACCTCATGGTTATACCACAGCGGGAACGTATCGTTGTCGCCGTTGGTCAGGATGATGGGGTGGCCCTCGCGCTGCATGCTCTCCAGATAGTTGGCACCGAAGTCGCGACAGGTATAGCGGCCAGAGCGGTCATGATCGTCCCACGTCTGCGAGACCATCTGCAGCGGAACTAAGAGACAACATATAGCCGAGGCTATGGAGATGGCCAGACTACGACTTGTCATCACCTTCTGCACCAAAGATGTGACGGCCCCGACGCCCAAGCCTATCCAGATGGCGAAGGCATAGAAGGATCCCGCGTAGGCATAATCGCGCTCACGAGGCTGGAGGGGTGTCTGGTTCAGGTAGGCTACGATGGCGAGCCCTGTCATCACGAATAGCAGGGTGACGATTAGTAGCTGTTGGCGCCCCTCTCGTCTGCGCCGCCATTGCCAGAGAATACCAGCGAGGCCCAATAGCAGCGGCAAGCCGTAGAACACGTTGCGCCCTTTGTTCTCGGCAAGGTCTGAAGGCAATTGTGACGTATCGCACCCCAGCAGCCAGTCGTCTATCCAGCGGAAACCCGTAATCCAGTTGCCGTGCTCCACCTCGCCGTGCCCCTGGATATTGTTCTGCCGACCCACGAAGTTCCACAAGAAGTAGCGCCAGTACATGAAGTTCACCTGATAGGTGAGGAAGAAACGCAGGTTCTCTTTCATGGTAGGCAAATTGTCTTTCTTCTCCACACCGCCCATCCAGTCCTCGTAGGCCTTGGCATGGCGCTGGGAGTGCATGCGGGGGAACGCCATATTTTCCTTAAAACGGTACTCACCCTCGCGCTGAGTGGCCTCATAGTCCAGTTCGCTGGTGTATGCCTGTCCGTAGAGCAATGGTGTCTTGCCGTATTGCTCGCGGTTCAGATAGCTGGCGAGGGCAGCGACGTTGCCAGGTGCATTCTCGCACATCGGAGGATTGGCATTGGCCCGGATGTAGATGACACCATAGCTACTATAGCCTGCCAAGATCATCAGCAGGCACGCCAGCGAGAGTTTGTATCGTCTGCTTCGTACTTTATAATATAGGTACACGAGCACCGCCACGAGCAGGATGGCATAGGCCCCCAACTTCACGACACCAGGGATGACGCCATAAAGGATGACACCCAGCAGCAGGCATCCAGCCGCGAGGGTTTTCAGCATGCCAAACGTAGTGATTTGCTTGGCCTTGCGGAAATAAACTACCAGCGACATGGCCGGCAGACAGAGCAGGCAGAGCAGATGGACACCAATGGAAAGGCCAGTGATGTAGGCTATCAGGATGATCCAGCGGTCGCTGCCGGGTTCATTGTCCTCCTTCTCCCACTTTAGTATCAGCCAGAACATCAGTGCCGTCAGGAAACTGGAGAAGGCATATACCTCGGCCTCGACGGCTGAATACCAGAACGTGTCGCTGAAGGCATAGGCCAGTGCGCCCACCACGCCGCAAGCCTCTATGGTGATGAACTGTGGAAGGGAATAGTGCTCCATTCCCGAGCAAAGCTCGCCTACCCGTAGCCTTTCACTCTTCACTATTACCTTTTCACTTAAATGCGTGATGGTGAGGAAGAGGAAGAAGATGCAGCCGGCACTCAGCAGGGCTGACAGCAGGTTGACCATCAGTGCCACTTGCGCCGGACTGCTGGCAAACTGAGAGAAGAGGTTAGCGGCCAGCATGAAGAAGGGTGCTCCAGGCGGATGGCCAATCTCCAGCTTGTAGCCACAGGCAATGAATTCAGGACAGTCCCACAGGCTGGCTGTAGGCTCAACGGTCAGTCCATACACTACGGCGGCGATGGCAAACATCAGCCACGCCATCAAGGTATTGACTCTTGAAAAGGTTGTTTGTTGCATCATACTTTGCTCGTTTTTCGTGCAAAGGTAGCAACAATCAGTTAACAGGCAGAAAAAGAAGTCTGACATTTGTCTGACATTTCATTGTCAGGTTCTTTGTCAGACATATATCTACTTAATAGTCAACCGATAAGCCTTACTGCGGTCAGACTCGATTTTGAGGTTGGAATGCTGCTCAATGACAGGTTTCAGCCTGCGAATCAGCGTATAGAGCGTATCGCTGGCATCGGGTTTCTTGGGCCATAGGGCATCACATATCTCCACCTTCGACAAGCAGTGTGAGGGCGAATGGAAGAACATTTCCATCAATTGGTGCTGCATGGGAGTCAGTTGCACCTCATTACCATCAGCAGCATAGAACTTCCCTTTAGACTCTGAAAAGGTAAGCCCGCCGTATTTGGTTCCTGCGAGCATGAGCGCAGGCTCTGGTTTGGGACGACGATACCAGACAAACATCACCCATAATCCTGTCAGCATCCAAAGCAATGCCGCTGGCCGCTGGTCGGAGAGGCTGAAGATGGTGGCCTCCGAACATTGGGCATACGCCTTGAACTGCCTGCCGCGGGTATCGACCGCCAGCGTAGCTTTGCCTCGCAGTTCTGCTATCTGCAAGTGGCTGTTAAAGGTACGGATGGTGTCCTGGCTGATGACGTCGCTCTGCTGTTCCAGCATCGTGATGGCCAGTGCCCTGTTCATATCCTCGCTCACTCGTTGACTCGTTGAGCGATAACTGCCAAGGCTCGTCAGGCTCGACGCTACTATCAATGCAAAGAGCACGATGACTGCATATTGTTGCTTCATACTTATCTTTCTGTTTCCTGTTATTGACTGCAAATATACGACTTTTTGGTAAAAAATGTTCGTTTCGCCCTTACCTTTTAAAAATTATTAGATGAAACCCCCCGTTTTCCGTTAAGTTCATCAGTATAGCATGGTTTAAAGTCGGGTTCTGCCGCCCGCTCCAATATATAAGTGCAGGTGCTCCAAAATGTAAGGGCGCCCGCCCGCATATATTCGAGCGGGGCGGTTGAGACTAACTATCCAGTATCTTACTCCCTGTTCCCTAGTACCTTTTCCCCTTTTTGCTAGTACCTTTTCCCCTTACTGCGTCGCTTGTATTATTTCTTCTTGAACTTCTTTCGCCCATTCCCAACGTGCCGTCGCCTACCCGTCGCCTTTGACCGTCTCAGACCGTGCGGTTTATTTGGCTAAAAATAGTTAATAATACCAGCGAGATAAACAATAATTATTTGTTTGTCTCGCTGGTGTTTTATTTGGTTATAAAATATTTGCTCAATTCTTTTGTCCCTTCTCTGATTTCCTCCATAATTTGCAAGCAACGGGCACGGGAGATGCGGTTATTCGTACCGACAGTTATCAGGTCTTCGTCTGTAGGAAGTCCTTTGAAATTGATGGTTGTAGCATGTTCGCCAAGAGTATCATCATTGGTCAAGTCGTATGCCGGAGCCAGAGACCATGTGCCTTCTCGACAGATAAAACTAAAATTACGTGCATGGTCATCCATATTATGAGCATAGACATTGAAGGTCATACGACGGAACTGCTGTTCTACGGCCTTTGGCGACTGTGTCAGATAGCCCGTTAATTGCAGCAGGCTATGGTAATCCATCTTTGGTGGAGATATTGGCTCGTTCAGAAGAGCACTGGCGGTTAGCACATGCAATCGAACATTATTCTCAATATCGAATCGCTTCACGGCAAAGTATTTGCCGTCCATAAGTTTGAACTCAGGCACATCAATTCCACATTGCTTTGCAACCTTATTATAATCATACTCCATCTCTCCCATATTCTTGGGATCGTAGGTATGGCGGAACTTTACCAGCCAGTGTCCATCCGTATCCGTGACAATAGCTTTTGGACGTACTCCTCCTGAGTTACCACTTTTGAAATAAAGATCGTCAGCATGCTCGTCTGTCTTTTCCGAAAGCACATTGAGGGCAATTTCCTGCATTTCGTCAAGCGAAAGCGAAGAGTCTTCTTGCTGTAGTTTTGTTTCAGGTACATAACAAAGAGCCCCCATCCCGGAACTGCCGATAATACTCAGCCATTGAACAGGGTTAAGTGTTTGAGGGTCAATCCCCGATTTCTTCAGAACCTTACGCAACAGGTATTCGCCATAGCCCCCTGGCAGACTATCTTCAAATACGCCGAAATTGCCATTGAAAGGCTGATAGTCGGCAGTGAAAAGCCCTGCTTTCAGAGGTAATTTTAATGGAGAGATAGAAAAACCGTCCGTAAGCCAGTCCTTGTCATACTCGAACTGACAATTCGACCTATTGCCCATAGACAACGTTCCTACCTTCCGTCCATGATACATCACGCTGACAGCATGTACATCCTTCATCATACGCCTCGCTTTCTTGTACGGTTCTTGTTGATTTCCAACAACTCTTCCATCGTATCGTATTTCGGTTCTGACAATAGTTGCATGATTTCTTCCGAGTAGCCTAAAGCCTTAGCCAACTTGACGTATGACTCCAAAGAGATGGAGTGCTTCAGTTCAAAGCGCTGAATGCTTGAGGCTGGCACGCCACTCAATTCTGACAAGCTCTTCGTAGAGAGTTTCTTCTCCAGACGTCTTGCTTTCAGATTTTCTGCTAACCGCTGCATGGTTACCTGCAGAGGATAGGGGTCAAAAATGTATTTATTCTGCATCATATATTATGCTTAATTTGATGAAATCGCATTTTATACACCATATATTATGTGCAAAGATACCACTTTAATTTGGAATAGCCAAACTTTTTGAAGGAAAAAGTGGTGAGAATCAACTTTTCTTTCCTTGTTTTTGAGTACACTCAAATTTAACAGTTCAAGGAGACAAAAGGTGACGTCGGAAAGGAAAAAATGTGTTACTCCGTCTTGATGTTATTAACGGGATTCTCAGTGGCAGCGCGCCAGCTTTGCAAAGCGGCTGTCAACAGATTGACGGCGAGCACGATGACAAGGGAGAGCAGCAATGGGCTGTTGGTCTGTCTCGTCTTCTATAGGCAATAGGTTCTTCACTCGTTCGTGTAGTTGCATTTGCCTTATTTTGTTCAGGCATGCATTGCGCACGGCAATAAGGAGATAGGAATCGTTCTTAGGCGGAATGTCACTGTTGGCAACACGCAGGAAGACATCCTGCACCACATCCTCGGCCTCGCCGTCACAAGCCAACAAGACTCTGGCCAGATGAAGCATATCGCTGTAGTTCCGGCGGAAAAGCTGTTCGAGTGTTCTCTTATCAAGCATATCAGTCTTTCAGATCCTTGCACCCCGTTTCGGGGCACTTCTATATATAAGACACTTCAGCCTCATCGTTTTTTTACGGAAACGTCAACTTTTTCCATTTATCTTTGTTGAAGCACAATATTGCAATGCAAAGATAGTCATTTCATAACACCCCATCTTCATACGCTTTATAAATTTGAGAGCAAAGATAATAAAAGGGAACGTAATCCAAAATATTAATATCTTTTTATGGATTTCTATTCTTCCCGAACCAACTGTTCCCTTATTTTTTCGGTGATTGGAAACATCATGGAATACTTCTTATTTTGATATTTTCAAACCGAGTTTGGCAGATGGTGTCCTTCCTTTAAAAA
>CAMHLV010000071.1 GCA_946186115.1 uncultured Prevotella sp.
ATATAATATTTATAATAGATAATTTCTACATGATTTGAAGATATAACAAACTGTCATTTGTCATACTGAAAACTGAAAACTGAAAACTGAGATTTGAGATTACTGAGACTGCGACTTGTGCCCCCAAAAGAAAATAATGGTACACCATCGAGGGCAGACGTATCAGTGTTCCACGTAAGGGACTGAACATCATGCGCAAGGCTGACGGAACCGTCAAGAAAGTGATGGTGAAATAAGTGCGCGATTATCAACAAAAAGAAACCGCAAGATTCTGAATGTCAGTTTCTTGCGGTTTCTTCGTTGAAAGTGATTCCGTCGGGATTCGAACCCGAGACCCACAGCTTAGAAGGCTGTTGCTCTATCCAGCTGAGCTACGGAACCATCATTTTCAGCGTGCAAAGGTACACATTTTTTTCAATACTGCCAAATTTCAGACGTCAAAACTGATATATGTCCTGTCGTCGAACGATGTTTGGCCACGCATAAAGGCTTTGCTGGCTTGGAATGTGTGAATGTTGAGAGGATCGTGCTCGCGCTGTTCTGCCAACTTACGCTCACTCTCTGCCAGCGTGTCGCACAGGAAGGGGTAGCCGTCGCTGGCAAAGACCAGACGGTGGGGCTGGAAATCGAGGGTATAGACGGGTACCAGCTGTTCGGGAATAGGGAAACCGTCGATGACGGGGTACTGGATATTCTGTTGTTTCATACTGGCAATGATGTCGGGCAGAATATAGTCGCGTGCGGCATCGTGGTCGAGCAGGCTGTCGATGGTGGCAGCGCCTGTAGCCAACAGCTGTTGGGCATATTCGGCACGTTTGGCAGCATAAACGGCTTCGGCAGGTTTGGGATTGTCTATCAGTTGACCGTCGAGCAGGCACTGGCAGTCGCCCACCATCCATATCTGACGCTGCAAACGGCTGTAGATGATGGCAGAGCAGGTGAGACGGTCTTCGGGGTGTTCGGCAAACTGCTGAAGGCGCGACTTGGAATAGTGCTTGCGGATGTAGGCTGTGACACCACGCAGAAACTCATGACACGTCATCTGTTTTGGAGCGTGACTCAGGTAGCGGCTGACAAGTCGCATAGCCTGTCGGCCATTGCTGCGGAAAAGACTATGGCGATAGGTGGATTTCGACGTAGAGCCGTCGATGACGGCAATGAAGTCAGGGGTGACGACGAGGCCGTCTTCGCTTTTCTTTTCCGGGTTCTTCGCGACGAGGCTTTGTTCGATGATCTGCATGTGGTGGGGTATTGGGTTCTTTGTACCAGAAGAAATACTGGCGCTGGGCAAGTTTCTCTTTGGGACTGTGGGCACTATATACTTTCTCGAGGGTGTAGGGGTCGTAGCCTGTGTACCAGGTCTCGGTAGAGACGGTCATAGGCGTAGGCGTGAAGTCCTGCACTTGTTCGAGATGGAAATTCAGTTTCTTGGTGATTTCAGCCAATTGCTGCATGTCGGCTTCGGTGCATCCGGGATGGCTGGAGATGAAGTAGGGGATGAGCTGCTGGTTGAGGTGCTCCTCCTGATTGATGCGGTCGAAGATGCGCTTGAAGTCGTAGAACTGTTGGAACGAGGGCTTGCGCATACGCAACAGCACACGGTCGCTGGTGTGTTCGGGGGCTACCTTCAGTCGGCCACTGACATGATGCGTGATGAGTTCGCGGGCATACTCCATGGCTGCGTGATTGGTGGCTTCGTCCTTGCTGTGATGCAGGATGAGGTCGTAGCGCACACCACTGCCGATAAAACTTTTCTTGATACCAGGAAGCGCATCGACGGCGCGATAGATGTCGAGCAGCGCACTGTGGTTGGTGTCAAGGTTAGGACATATCTGCGGATGGATGCAACTGGGTCGCTTGCACTTCTCGCAAGCCTTGATGTTGCGCCCTTTCATGCCGTACATGTTGGCAGAGGGTCCACCGAGGTCGGAGAGATAGCCACGGAAATCGGGCATCTGGGTGACTTGCTGCACCTCTTTTAATATACTCTCCTTCGAACGGCAGGTGATGAACTTTCCCTGATGGGCCGAGATGGTGCAGAAGGCACAGCCGCCGAAACAGCCGCGATGGATGTTGACGCTGAACTTGATCATATCGTAGGCGGGAATACGCTTACCCTTGTATTTGGGATGGGGCTGTCGCGTATAAGGCAAATCGAACGATGCATCGAGTTCCTCGGTGGTCATAGGGGGATAAGGAGGATTAACGACGGCATAACAGCCGTTCACACTTTGGAGCAACCGCTGGGCATGCATCATGTTCGACTGTTCCTCGATGAGGCGGAAGTTCTCGGCTTGCTTACGCTTGTCGCGCAGACACTCCTCATGACTATGCAGTACGATATCGCGGTCGGTTGGGGTAATGTCGTCGGCAAGATATACCGTCTGGGGAACATCGTGCCAAGCACTGGGCGGTAGTCCATCGGCTGCACGGCGTGCCAATTCGACAATGGGCTTCTCGCCCATACCATATATAATAATGTCGGCAGGGGCATCACAGAGAATGCTGGGTCGAAGCCGTTCCTGCCAGTAATCGTAGTGGGTGAGTCGTCGCAGTGATGCCTCGATGCCACCCAGTACGATAGGCACGTCGGGATAGAGCTGACGCAGAATCTGACTATAGACGATGGTGGGATATTCGGGTCGCATGTCGTGACGTCCGTCAGGGCTGTAGGCATCCTCGGAGCGCAGACGGCGATTGGCCGTGTATTTATTCACCATAGAGTCCATACAACCAGGAGCGATCCCGAAGAAGAGACGCGGTCGCCCCAACTTCTTGAAATCGCGGAAGTCGCCGTGCCAGTCGGGTTGTGGCACGATAGCCACCCGATAGCCGGCATTTTCCAGTACGCGTCCGATGACGGCAGCCCCGAACGACGGATGGTCAACGTAGGCATCGCCCGAGAATAGGATTACATCCACGTAATCCCACCCTCGTAGTTCCAACTCCTTCTTTGTCGTAGGAAGAAAATCCGTCAGTCTATAACTCTCAACTTTCAACTTTCAACTTTTAATTAAACGGAGTTCCTTGGAAAGCACGTGTCGTCATGCCGAGATTGGCATTGCCGCGGTTCTTCCAATTGATGAAGAGCAGCACGAGCTGTTGCAGACCGTAGGCCTTCATGTTCTGATGATAGATGACATCGAGACAGAGGTCGAGCAGATTCTTGTCCTTGCCGGCATCAGACTCCAGCATGGAACGGATGTTGAGTTTCAGTTTGTCGAGAACCTGTTCATCTACGTAACCGTTGGAATCGATGAGATCACGGAAGAGTTGATACTTTTCAATAGTCTCCAGATGGGTTTCGCTGATTTCAATGTTTCGCGTACCGCTTGAATTGGTTTGAATCTTGTACATAGTTAATTGATTTTTAGTTTGTTATTTTAATAGGAAATTTAATATTCCACGCATGACAGAACCCTGCTGCTGCCGGCTCTTGATACACTCAAAAGGAAAGCCCATAGTGAACGAACGATAGTGGCTGTCCTTATAGGCGACAGCAGCATCGTGGCCGTCGGCATAACGCATGACGGCATAGGCAGATGGCTGAGGCGAGAGAATGTCAGCAGAGGTGGCAGCATAATGCTCTTCGTTGAGGGTGTTGTAATAGTCGATGTGGGTACCCAATCCCTCGACGCTGTTACTCTGTCCGCGATACTGTCCGCCATAGCTGCATTTGAGGGTCTGGTTGACGAACTGCTCTTCCTCACTGCCCATGATGTCGGTGCCGACGTAGGCTCCGCTGACCAGCAAGGCACCGCCACCACGACGGGCGTAGTCGTGCAACGCCTTACGCATGGGAGCCGTGAACGTCTTGTAGAACGTAAGACTATAGCCGTCGTTGCGCTCCAATCCCAACACGAGGTCGATGAGTGCATATCCCTTCAGTTTCAGTTTGCCGCTGTCGATGGCTTTGCTCGACGCACTCACAATATTGTATTCTTGGGCAGAGGCGATGGCTTTGGCATGCGTGGCGACGTAGTTGAAGTCGTTGCCCGCAATAAACTGTCCTGCCAGTTCGTCACTGCTCCATCCGAAGTCGAAGGAACTCTCGCCGCCAGCCTGCTCCGTGCTGAAGGTGCGCTGTCTGCCCACCCATCCAGCAGTAGTTCCGTAGGTGATACCTGGGTCGAGGTCGATGTCAAAGCCCTTGGCATCGTCGCTATTGACAACGGCTGGTGCCGACAGGCGATGGAAACCATTGATAATCATGACGGTCTTCTTAGCTTTGGGATGATAATAGGCTGAGAGCACTTCGGTGGGGAAACTGATGCCACCCTTGTTGGCAGCCACCACCTTGAAGTGGTAGAGCATGTTGGGCATGAGTTCCACCTCATGCTTATGTCCCTTGACATAGACACCATTATCGAAATCGGCACCACCCTGTGACGTATAGACAATATAGCCAGTGGGGTTAGCCGACGACTCCTGCGGATCGCTAACACCGTCCCATTCGAGCTGAGCCTTGCCCTTGGAAAGACTGATGCGGAAATTGGTGGGAGCCAGTGGGGTAACTACACAGTCTTGACCGTGCTGTTCGCCGACGTAGCGCAGAATGGTCTTATAGATGATGCGTGCCAAGGTGAATCGGAAGGTGGGGTCCAAACCATAACGCATATCAGGGAAACTCTGATGGGAGAGGGTTTCGAGGATGGCACTCGGTACTGCCGGCACACGCGACTCGGAATAATTACGGTCGTAGAGCTCGCGTCGGTTCCAACGTCCGTACTTGTTTTGCAACTCTTGTGTGACATTGGTGAGCAGGGCATCAGAGAAGTCGCGTGAGGCCAGTCGGGAGAGACCGCTGTGCAACTTTCCCTCGTTGCTCTTGGTGGTGACGATGGACAGGGTGCCTATCAGCGAATGGAAGTCCTTAGCATAGCCAGCATCGCTATGAACGGCAAGCGACAGTTCGATGGGCACACGCAGTCCTGTGGTGTCAGGAACAAAGGGAGAACCGCCAGCCAGATAGTTGGTCATATTGGAACGCACGTTGATGTCGTCGGCATAATCGTCAGTACCCTCGCGACTACTATAGACGGAGTAGGGCATACCAGCCCACTGGGCATAGTAACGGGCTCCCTCAACAGCACGAGGCATACCGCTGACTGAAAGACCGCGACGGATGTTGCCCATACCGCCTCCGAAGCGTACGGCATCGGTGGTCACCACACCACTATGGTCGCTCTGATTGGTGATAGTGACACGGTTGAACTCGCTGTATCCCTGATCAAAATCGAAGGTGCCCAGATAGACCCATGTACCACCGCCCATCTGTTGGTTGACATGGAAAACGGTGCGCTCGCCCTTGTGCCATACGGTATATTCGGCATTGTCGATGCTGCCGTCCACGGTCTGGTAACTCACATAGACGGCATAACGTCCCTCGGTTGGGAAATAGGGCTGATAGCTGGCGAGCGAATAGCGACTGGTGCTGGTGGTGGTCTTCACCATACGGGCGGTACCTGACTCAAAGGGATTCTCGTTGTCAACGTAAGCCGAATCATGGTAGGCAAAGCCTGGCTGCGGACAGTCACGCCATTTGCCGTGAGCCGTGGCCTCAATATAATGGCGTTTGTTGCCGTCATTATCGACGATGATTTCCTGACGCTGCCAAGCCCGTTCACGTGGTGTGAAGACAATGGCTCCTGCATTTTCGAGCATCGGGATGAGGTAGGGCACCACGATGGTTTGGGTAAAGAGGTCTTCGGTAGTGCCGAAGAGACGGGGGCGCTGCCATTTCCATTGTTCCGACTTGACATCGTAGTAGCGGCCGTGACTGGCCCAAACGGAAAGATGTCGCCCTTGCAGTCCCTCTGTGATGTGATGTGGCTTGGAAATGTTTTCCACCCATGGTCGCCCATGATAGTCGATGCGGCCCCACATTCGCGAGTTGTCTTTATGCTTGAGCAATCGGTTGGGCACCAGTTGCTTCAACTCATAATTGTGCGTCTGAACCTCTAGATAATAGTCGTCATAGGGTGAGGGCAGCAGTTCCTTGATATCGTTGTAAATACTCTCGACCACCTGCGTTGTAAAACTCTGTTCGGCAAAGGCATCGTTGGTCTTGACAACGAGCGTTTCGGCTTCGTCGTCGATGAGTAATTCCTCAAGATGGGCAGCCCGCGAGAACTGAGCACCCTGCGGTTTGTATGTCTTGAAATAATTTTCCAGTTTGTCCTCGATGGTCTTTGTGTTGACTTGTGCCAATGCTTCGTTACCGAAGAGGAAGGCCGTCAGGAGCAGTACAATAGTAATTTTTCTCATTAGATGTCACCTATGGTAAAGTTTTCGGGCTTCTTGCCCTTGAACTTGCTAAAATATGTCTTGATTTCGCGCATCTGTTGGTCGATGTCGCCGTTTGGAATGATTGTTTTTGTGCATTCGATGAGCCGTCGCTCGTAATCCACACCATACAGCAGAATAGGCAGTTCGGCTTTCTGGGCAATATAATAAAACCCCTTTTTCCATTCAGGGTTGGCTGAACGGGTTCCCTCGGGGGTGATGCAGAGACGGAACGATGGAACGCGCTTGGCAGTCTCAGCTAGATTGTCGGTCATGCTGGTGTGCTTGGAGCGCCAAACGGGGATGCCGCCCAGTCGCTTGAAGATAGGACCGAGGGGCCAGAAGAACCACTCTTTCTTCATCAGGAAATTGCTCCTCATGCCCGTTGCGCCGTTGTATAGCTGACCAATGATGAAGTCCCAGTTGCTGGTGTGAGGGGCTAAACAGATAATATACTTGTCGGGGTGAGCCTCCGTAATCACCGAGGTCCACCCCATACGTTTGTAAAGTAGCCAATTACAAAATGCTTTCCACATATTTTTATAGATTTATAATATGATCCAGGATTTCGTGTGTATCCTTAGAAAAATTAATTCTCAGATCTTTGAAATACTTCTTAGCAGGCATGCCAGGTTCTGGATGACAAATGCGGCTGGTGTAGTTCTTTTGTAAATGTGCCAATGAGCGCAATATGGCTTCAGCCTTTTCTTCAGTAGGGTCTTTGCCATACAAGGTAGCTGCTACGAAGTCTACGAAGAGTTCGTTGCAGACAAGGTTGATTTGCTTTTTCAATTGTCGTTTGTTACTCATAAATTATCTCCTCCATTTTATATGTATATGATTGTTTGAACTCCAAAGATACGGAAATTTTTCCAACTAACAAGGTTTTTCGTCACAAAAAAACTAAAAAAGCAGAAAATAGGCCTCATTCTTTCTTATTTCTTGCAGAAAATGATTAATTTTGTCAGCCAAAAAGCAATATTCATTAATTAATAATAACTAAGTTTTATGGAAAAGAGTGCATTGCAGAAAGCAAGAGCTGCTTATCAGCCCAAGTTGCCAAAGGCTCTTCAGGGCGCAGTAAAAATCAAGGAAGGTAAACCAACTCAGAGTGTTGGCAATCAGGAGGAGATTAAACAACTCTTCCCCAACACCTATGGTATGCCTATCGTAGAGTTTGAACCTGCTACAGAGGCTAACACCAAGAAGATGAACGTTGGTATTATTCTGTCAGGCGGTCAGGCTCCTGGTGGACACAACGTGATTACAGGTCTGTTTGACCAGATTAAGAAGTTGAACCCCGAGAACCGTCTGTTCGGTTTTATCCTTGGTCCTGGCGGTCTGGTTGACCATAACTACATGGAACTCACCAAGGAAATTATCGATGAGTATCGCAATACCGGTGGTTTCGATATGATTGGTTCTGGTCGTACAAAGTTGGAGAAGGTTGACCAGTTTGAGAAAGGTCTGGAGATTATCCGCGAGCTGGATATCAAGGCTATCGTTATTATCGGTGGTGACGACTCTAATACCAACGCTTGCGTATTGGCAGAGTATTATGCTGCTAAGAATTATGGCGTACAGGTAATCGGTTGTCCTAAGACCATTGACGGTGACTTGAAGAACGATCAGATTGAGACTTCTTTCGGTTTCGATACCGCTTGTAAGACCTATTCAGAGCTGATTGGTAACATCGAGCGCGACTGTAACTCAGCACGTAAGTACTGGCACTTCATCAAGGTGATGGGTCGCTCAGCTTCTCACATCGCTTTGGAGTGTGCTTTGCAGACACAGCCTAACATCTGCCTCGTCAGCGAGGAGGTTGAGGCTAAGGAACAGAGTCTTGATGATATCGTTAGCTATATCGCCAACGCAGTAGTCGTTCGTGCTGCTGAGGGTAACAACTTCGGTACCATCATCATTCCTGAAGGATTGATCGAGTTTATTCCTGCTATCAAGAAACTGATAGCCCAGCTGAACGACGTGCTGGCTCTGCCTGAAGCTAAGAATATCAGCCGCGACGAGCAGGTGGATTTCGCCAAGGCTCACCTCACAGCCGAGAACCTGGCAGTATTCAACAGCCTGCCTGTAGGTGTGGCTCGCCAGTTGGCACTCGACCGCGACCCACATGGAAACGTGCAGGTATCGCTGATTGAGACCGAGAAACTGCTCTCTACAATGGTTG
>CAMHLV010000072.1 GCA_946186115.1 uncultured Prevotella sp.
TCCTGACCGATGACCCAGAAATGCTTGAAGCAGCCATCGAGCAGTTCGATAATGTGTGGATTGGCAAGTTCTGCAAGGGTTGTGGCCGACGTGAATATTGTGCAGACCCTATAAAATAGCATCAAATGCAGATAATAAGAGCGACTAAGACTGCAGAGCAAGCCGGAGCCTACTATGTCCGCATACAGGCTATGGCACGTAAGCACAAGATTACGCTATATGCTGAGTTTGACGAGCATGATACGCCAGAGACCAAGTATATTGTGGTCGTTGATGACTATCTTCCAGTAGCCACTTGCCGGTTGTATGCCATAGACAATGAACGGGTAATGCTTGGAAGGATTGTCGTTCTGCCGGAGTATCGTCATCAGGGACTAGGAACGCTTGTAGTTCAGGAGGCTGAGAAGTGGGCTAAGGAACTGGGCTTTACGACTACTGTTTTAGAGAGCCGTGACAACAAAATTCATTTCTATGAAACAATGGGTTATGTTGCAGATTACTCGCAGAAGATAGTCGGTGAGACTTTTACATGTTACAAAATGGAGAAACAATTGAAATGAGAAAAGCAAGTAGAGAAATGGATGCAGCCTTCGCATTGGAGGTATTGGATAAGGCGCCGTATGTCACCATCAGTTTCACACGACCAAATGGTACGCCTTATGGTGTACCCCTGTCGTTAGCTCGCACAGACGATAAGACGTTCTATTTCCATTGTGCCTTGGAGGGTGACAAACTGGACTGCATAGCCGCCAATCCGACAGTGGCTTTGTCGGCTGTAACCAAGTGCGCCCCGACAGTTGGCCCCAAGGATGGCAGTTTCACGCTCCAGTATAAATCGGCAATGGCAGTTGGCAAGGCTGAGATGGTGACAGATAGAGACGAAAAGATAGAGGCACTAAGAGCCATCTGCCAGCGTTTCCTGCCCAAGCACATGGATGCTTTCGACGATGCCATCAAGCGTAGCATTGAACGTACAGCCGTAGTGAAGATTACCCTGACAGAGCCTCCTACGGGAAAGCGGAAACAGTATGACAAGGAAGGTGAAGAAATGAAATGGCAAAGAAAGGAATGAATATGGATACAAGAAAACTCATAGCAGCAGAAAAGAAAAGATGCAATAGTCATAATTGCGCACAGGCCATTCTGCATACCTATGCTGATGTTGCAGGAATAGATGAAGAATCCGCCATGAACATTGCCGGTGCCTTTGGTGGCGGCATGGGAAATTTGGAGGGTACTTGTGGCGCCCTTGTAGGTACTGGTCTCGTCTTGGGATTGGTTAATAAGGACAAGGTAAAGTCAATGAAACAGATGCGTCAGATAATGACGAAATTCCAGCAAAGGAATGGTGCCACCCAATGCAAGCTATTGAAAGGTGTCGGAACAAAGGTGGTACTTCGTGAATGTCCTGATTGTGTAGCCGATGCAGCAGAATTCTTAGAAGAGCAATTAAATCAAGAATAGGAATTATGATAGAGCATTTTGCAGATTACAAAGCTCAACTTGTCAGGCTCTCTGAGGAGCATACCATCGCTTTCAAGGAAGAGATGCAAGAAGCCTTCGAGCATGGTTTCAAATCTCATTATCATGAAAATGTGGATGCCGACGACGATTCAAACCAGTGGCAGGTGTTGCCTGACAAGGACTTCTATCAGTCATTAAAGGCAGAAGGTGCCGAAGCCTACGAGGCCTTTAGCGAGGATGGTCAGCGTGTGGGCGGTGCCATCATTACCGCTAATGGTACTATGGGAGAGTTGGCATTCCTCTATGTGAAAGTGGGTGTTCAGAGTAAAGGTATCGGCCAGTCCATCTGGAAAGCCATTGAAACGATGCATCCAGAGATAGAGGTGTGGGAAACCTGCACCCCGTATTTCGACCGCCGGAATATCCACTTCTACATCAACCGCTGCGGATTTCATGCCGTTGAGTTCTTCAATGAGCATCACCCTGATCCCAATATGCCTGAGCAGTTTGACCAGGAGGACGGTCTTTTTAAGTTTGAGAAAAGAATTATTTGATAATGAAAGAAGAATGTTTGATTTGCAAGGCATCGTTGGAGTATCTGGAAACGGATGAACTCATGGAGTGTGCAATATGCCACAAGAAGGAGAACAGCAAGACTCGCTGCTGCAAGCGCGACTCCTATCTTATAGCGAATAGCGTAGGCTTAAGCAAACGCGGCGATTGTCGTGGCGCATTTGTTGTTGATAGATACTATAGCCATAATCGGTCGTTATGTTTTGCTTCGTCAAGCTGAGTATGTCTCTGGCCTCTAAACGTAATGTAAGCGCATTGTCCTTCAGAAAACTCTTCTGTACAGCAGCCGTCAGATTATGTGAACATGTAGTGAGACGTTTATTCCATTCAGGATTTCCAGTTGTAACCAGATTGTAGTTCAGTTCCACTTGCCAAGCGTGCTTGAGCATCAGCGGATTGATGATTCCTAAATTGATGACCGGCTGGTAGGAACAGTGAGTGATCGCATTGATAGAGACCGTCCAATTCGGGTGGTATATACCCCAGACAGGTGTATAGCTCGCAAAGGCACTCATCTGATTGATGGGCTTGTCGTGATTGACTGGATGGAACAAGATGGTACTGCCTTCATTTAGTAACGTTACGTCGGTTAAGACGGCACGCCTGCGATGCTCATAATTCAGTCCACACGCCAATTGGCGATACCGCAACTGAAGAGACAACTCATGCTTGACTTCTGTTTCTAGACGTGAGTTACCTTGCGATAGCGAATAGCGGTTAAGATATACGGTGGCATCGTTGGTTTCTGTAAATTCAGGCCGGCGGGTCTTCATGGCGTAACTCAATCCGAGTTGCACGCCCTTTATCTTCACATGATAGGAAAGCGATGGAAATAAATAATTCTCCCTGGCACGAAATACAGAGTCCTTAAGGTGGTCGTCAAAACGTCTGTACTCGTGTTCGTATCTCAAACCGGCCACAAGCGTTCCACGGGTATCCATATCCAGGTGATACTCCATGTAAGCAGCATAAATATGTTGGTACATATCTTCGTTTACTCCTGCGATACCACTCAGATTGTTATCATTAGTATAATAGCGGTGGAAGAAAGACATATCTGTTCCAACGCGTAGATTTCCTTTCCATACAGGATGTGCGCCATAGGCTTTCACGTTATACTGCTGACTTTCCGAGTTGGTTATCGAAAACATCGTCTGGCCGCTCTCGTCTATACGATTGCGCTCGGTATAGCGGTAGTTATAGGTATCGAATTGTGCACCAATTTCCGATTTACCAATATGCCCAATGTATTGCGTATTAGTCCATCCGCCTATCACACCTGCACCAGGGGCAAAGGCCCGCGTGTGGGTCTCAGTGTGTAATGTCTCTACTGGTATGCCGTTCAGCGACAAAGCGTTATCGCTGAGTACAATAGTTGTATCTTGTAACTGCTGCTCCAGCATGGCCTCCAGCGAGATGGTGTGACGCTCGTTGACTTTCCAGTTTACTCCAAAGAGGTAATTAAGATTGTAGCCTCTGTATCGGAAGTCTTGCGATCCTTGCTGTTTATACATCATACTCTGCCCAGCCTTTGATGTATAGCTTTGCTGGTCGGACGTAGAAATATCTGTAACTGAAGCGTGCCAGAAGTTAAGCCCCGCTTTCAGTTCTACATTCTTGATTCTATACCGTAGGTTGGCAGTAACAGACGGATCAATATTCTCCAGGTAATCCAGAGAATTTTCATATCGTCCGGTAATATCCCCGCTAATGCCTTGTACAAAATTCTGGCGGGTGTATATGCGAACGATGGCCATCATTTCGCCGTCGTACTCTGCGCCTGGATTCATGATGACCTCAACGCGATCTATCTGACGGCTGTTAAGACGCTTAAGCTCAACCTTTTCCTTTATTCTTCGTCCGTCAATGTAATATTCCGGTTCTCCTTTTCCTATGACTTCCAAGTTTTCTCCATTTCGCTGCATGCCCGGTGTGCGTGCTAGCATCTCCTCTAAAGAGCCTACTTCTTCTAAGGCTGACCCCTCAATGCGAGTAACTAATGCGTTTCCTTCAATCTTTGTGTTGGCGCGTGTTCCTACTACTTCCACCCCATCCATCAGCAGTGTGTCTTCTTGTAGTGTAATAGCAATGTCCTGCTTATTGCATACATCAACAGTCTGAGTTTTATAGCCAATCATTGATATTTGCAAATTACACTTGCCTTCAGGAATGTTCAGAGAGAAACGCCCGTCACTATCGGTAATAGTGCCGCCTTGAGAGCCAACTACAAGTACGCTTGCTCCGATTATTGGTTCCTTGGCTTTGTCATCACGAACCACTCCTGTAATCGTTGCGCTCTGTCCCCACACGGCACATGCGATAAATACAAATAATACAATTGCAAAATATCTTCTCATTGTTATACATGGACTCTGATTGTACTGAATCCGCTGCAAAATTACGTCCTTTTTCACAATGTAACAAATTAACGCGTCATTATCAAGCTGCCTAGTTTTCTAATTCGCTGTAATACAGTATTTTAAATTTTTGTATAGAACAATATATCAAGTGGTTTTCAAGTGTTAAAACGCGATTATTTAGAGCCTAAATTTCGTTTTATCCAAATTATTTCGTATCTTTGTGCCCAAAGTCAGATAATAATATGATACAGTCATTACTCGTTTCAATACTTTTTGTTCCATTACCGTCTCTTGAGAGCGATATAGTATCGTTGCAAAAGGCTCTTGATAATAAAGCCCAATACGATATGGCCAAGGAGCAGACTATAGAAAAGCTTCGCAGCAATAGAGAGCCCGCACGACTATACGAGGCTTACAATTCATATTGTTACGACTCAGCCTACCATTACGCCCAGGAGTGTGTGGTGTTAAGCGACAGAACTGGCGATTGTAATCAAAAGGCAGACGCACGGCTTAAAATGGCATACACATATATGTCAGGCGGACTTTTTCAAGAAGCAGAGAGCGTATTGAATGGAATAGATCTGCAAGGTGTTAATACACATATTCAAATGGGATATTATTCACAACGAGGACAGTTGCTGTATAATGTAGCACGTTACCAACAGACGCCTTATCCTTCGCAAATGCGTGATTATTATGAGCAGGCGCTTAAGCTCATCCCACCCACTGACTCTATAGGTTATTGGAGCGCACATGCCCAGATAGCTCGTGCCGAGGGGCAAAGAGAAAAGACCATTTATTACTTTGAACAAGCCCTTAAGGCTGGACGAGGCATCGTGCGTAGCGAGGCCATCTCTTTCAGCTCGTTAGCCCAGGAGTATTATGAACAGGGCGACTCAGCGCAGGCACTCCACTATTGGATACAAGCAGCAATACGAGATTTGGAGTGCTCAGTCAAGGAAGTCACAGCCATGCAGCAGGCTGCATATCTATTGTTTGCGTTGGGACGATACGATATTGCTGATAGGGCTATTCGTTCGGCGTTCGACGATGCGCAATTGTTCCATGCCCGGCATCGACAGCTGGAGGTGGGCGAGATACTTCCGCTCATAGATCAACACCAGCTACAACAAATGCAGAAACAAAATTATAAGGAACGCATCTTATATATTTGCATAGTGGCTATACTTCTCGTTGGAACAGGAACATTATTGGTTTTGTTTCGCAAACTACATCATCGTAACGTTCTGCTTGTTGAAGCACAAGAGCGTAACCGGTTAGCCAATATAGCATTAGAGCAGTCTAATCATCTTAAAGAAACATATCTCGCCACCATGCTTTCTGCAGAAGCAGACCATACCAAGGCTGTGGAACGATACGTGAGGTATGTTACACGCTGCGCCCGTGAGAAAAACTGGAACGATGTACTAACCATTCCGAACTATATCAGCAAAATGTGGCACAGAACCGCTTTCTACAAGAGGTTTGATACGATGTTCCTGCAATTATACCCGCATTTCATTGATGAGGTAAATGCACAGTTAACCGAGCCGTTGGAAGCGAAACGGGGAACACTGCCAAGCGAACTTCGCATATTTGCATTGATGCGTTTAGGAATAACCAACAATGAACAGATGGCGCATATCCTATCATGTTCATTGTCAACTATCCATACTTATAAGGCCCACGTCTATTCAAGGCTAAAATGCTCCAAAGACAGCTTCCTGCATGAAACCTGTGGATGAACATATTTAATTGTATGATTCAAAATAGAGAAATAAAAGTATGAAAGAGAATAGAATCGTTTTTGTTGACTACCTCCGTATGGTTGCCTGTTTTCTGGTGATGCTGGTACATGCCAGTGAGAACTTCTACGCTGCTGACGCCTCTGGGTTGGCTGGTAATGTATCGATGCTCGCCAATGAGCAGAACCGTTTCTGGGTTGCGTTCTATGATGGAACGTTAGGCAGAATCAGTGTGCCGCTGTTTATGTTGGCAAGTGCCTTCCTGCTGGTGCCTCTCAAGCCGGGAGTCAGCATGGTTGATTTCTACAAACGCCGATTCAAGCGCGTGCTGCCACCTATGATTGTATTTATGCTCCTCTATACCTTCCTACCCTTACTTTGGGGACAGATGACGTGGGAGCAGTCGTGGACGGACTTTACGATGCTGCCATTCACCTTTCCGTCAATGGCCGGACATCTGTGGTTCATGTACCCGCTCATCTCACTCTATCTCATCATGCCTGTTGTCTCGCCGTGGTTGGAAAGGGCATCAGCACGCGATGAACGACTCTTTCTCTGTATCTTTGCCATTTCGACACTCATTCCCTGGCTTGTGCGCTTTGTGAGCAGCGACCTCTGGGGTACCTGCTTCTGGAACCCTTACTTCGGTATGTTCTATTATTGCTCAGGCTACCTTGGCTATCTGGTGATGGCCCATTACATCAGATTCCACCTTTCTTGGGATCGGGGAAAGAAACTGCGCATTGGCACTATCTGCCTGCTCGTTGGAGCAGCATTCACAGGATGGTCGTTCTGGCATGCTGGCTTACCAGGAAAGATGATTGAGACTCCCATGCTAGAATGGTCGTGGGAGTTCTGTACGCCTAACGTGCTGTGTGCCACATTCGGAGCTTTCCTACTCTTCACATGCATCAAGCAACAGCAGGCACCCCGATGGATTACAAGTCTGTCGAAGCTCTCATTCGGTATGTACCTGATGCACCTTTTCTTCCTGAGCAATATTGCCCCCATCTTTGTCGCTGGTGATCAGTCAAACCCGCTCGTCCCAGTATGGTTGGCCATCCCCTGTATTGCTTTGCTGACGTTCTTATGTTGTGCCATCACCACGAAAATCGTTTCGTACGTGCCAGGCAGCAAATGGATTATTGGATAGAATAATAAGGAAATATGAAACCAGAATATGAAATTAAAAATACAATGAAGAAGATTTTATTAGCATTTACAATGCTGCTGGCAATGGTTGCATGCACAAATAAACCGGCGACGGCAGTTGAAGACAACGAAGTAAACAGTGAGGTAGCCTTTGAGGTGGCCAAGAATTACTTCTTTAAGAATGATCAGGTGATTCCTGAATACCCGAAAATCACAACGGAAGAGGAGTTTAATAAGCTCTTCGGTATGGCCACGACTATGGGCGAGAACGGCAAGCCTACAGCCATCGATTTTACTAAGCAGTTTGTATTGGCTATCGTTCTGCCAGCAACAGACTTCGCAACGGAAATCAATCCTGTAAAGGTGGAAGAAAAAGGCGACTCGCTTCTCTATACTTACGATGTGAAGACAGGCGAGAAACAGTCATTCAGTATCCAGCCCGTTTCCATCATTATCCTCGATAAGCAATACGAGAACAAAAGAGTTGTGCTTGTCAATGAGCGGGAAACAAACTATTTCCCTGCCATTGACCGCTATCTGGCAGACTCCATCGGTTGCCAGTATGCTAAGGGGGAACACTGCGTACCTATCCACAGTATCGTGAGAGTTGACGAGCGTAATTCAGAGGACATTCTCGTATGGGGCGATTTCT
>CAMHLV010000073.1 GCA_946186115.1 uncultured Prevotella sp.
TGTCATTCCGATTTTTCTTCCAATTAATCCTGGCATTTCAGTTTAAAATTTAAAAAATAATGTGAATATATTCGTTTCTCTTCAAGTGCAATCACGCTAATTCTTGCTCGCAAAGACACTTGAAAAGAAACTTTAGTTGCTTCTTGTTTGAAGGCTAAGTTGTTCTTTTTCAGTGTATTGATAGCTGTCGAGCCAGCGCAATACGCACATTTGCGGGTGCAAAGGTACATATTTATTATGGATTAGACAAGATTGTTAAGGTGTGTTATAACATTATTTAATCTTTTTTATATTTTCGGAAATATTTATGCTTCACGAAATTGCTCCCCAGTTGATGTTGGTCTTGCGAAGTTCGCGAAGCCGCCGCCACAAAAGTGCATAACGCTCTGTCTGGCATTCGGGATCGTCTTCGATGATAAGTTGTGCTTCGTCTCGGGCCATCTGCACCAGTTGTCCGTCTCTGGCAATGTCGGCGATTTTCAGGTCGAAGGCCATTCCGCTTTGTTGAGTTCCTTCCAGGTCGCCTGGTCCACGCAGTTTTAGGTCGGCTTCGGCAATACGGAAGCCGTCGTTGGTCTCGCACATAATGTCAATGCGCTTGCGGGTGTCCTCTGCCAGTTTGTATCCTGTCACCAGAATGCAATAACTTTGGTCGGCACCTCGACCTACGCGTCCACGAAGCTGATGCAACTGACTGAGGCCGAAGCGCTGGGCTTCGAGTATTACCATTACCGACGCATTGGGTACGTTGACGCCCACCTCAATTACGGTGGTAGCTACCAGTATATGTGTCTCGCCTCGTACAAACTTCTGCATCTCTTCCTCTTTTTTTGCAGGTTTCATCTTGCCATGAACCTTAGACAGTTTAAACTCTGGGAATACCTGGGTTAACACATTAAAGCCGTCCTCCAGATTCTTGAGGTCTATCTTTTCGCTCTCCTCGATGAGTGGGAATACGATATACACTTGCCGCCCTTGGTGAATCTGTTTCCGTAATCCGTCATACAATGATGGCATGTTCGACATATAGACATGCTGAGTGACCACTGGTTTGCGTCCTGGCGGCAGTTCGTCGATGACGCTGACATCCAAGTCGCCGTAGAGTGTCATGGCCAAGGTGCGGGGGATGGGTGTGGCGGTCATGACGAGGACGTGAGGCGGATTGGCGCTCTTGTTCCACAGCTTGGCGCGCTGGGCCACGCCGAAGCGGTGCTGTTCGTCGACCACCACCATGCCGAGGTGTGCGAACTGCACAGTGTCTTCAATGACGGCGTGGGTTCCTATGAGAATCTGTACCGTACCATCGAGAAGGCCGTCGAGGATTTCCTGGCGCTTCTTGCCCTTGACGATACCGGTCAGCAGAGCCACACGGATATCCATATCCTTCAAGAAGTCCATTATGGTCTGTAAATGTTGTTCGGCCAGTATTTCCGTGGGGGCCATAATGCAGGCCTGATAGCCGTTGTCCAGTGCTATAAGCATCGACATCAGGGCCACCAGTGTCTTGCCCGAACCAACGTCCCCCTGCAAAAGTCTGTTCATCTGGCGCCCACTGCCCATGTCCTTGCGTATCTCGCGGATGACTCGCTTTTGTGCTTCTGTCAGTGGGAAAGGCAGGTTTTGACTATAGAAGTTGTTGAAATTGTCGCCAACCCTGCTGAAAATGTATCCGCGGTATTTACGGCGTTGGTCGCTTGCGTACCTTACTATATTAAGTTGAACATAGAATAGTTCTTCGAATTTCAGTCGTACGCGAGCCTGTTCCAGTTCTTTGGCGTTCTGCGGATAGTGTATTTTCCTGAGAGCCTCATCGCGCGACATAAGATGCAGCTTCTTGGTGATGAAGTCGGGCAGCGTTTCAGGAAGTGGGCTTTTCAGCACGTCTGTGAGTGTCTTTGTCAGACGTTCTACAGAGCGGGAATTCAGTCCCATCTTCTTCATCTTCTCCGTGGTGTTGTAATAAGGCTGCATTCCCATGGCCGACAATTCCAGCTTGTCGGCGGCGTCTATTTCAGGATGGGTCACATTAATGCGTCCGTTATAGACGTTAGGACGTCCGAATATCACATACTCGGTGCCTATCTTATACTGCTGCTTGGCATATTTTCCGCCATTAAACCATGTGAGATCCATTACTTTGCCTGAACCGTCGGTGAAGTGGGCAACCACTCGCTCCTTGCGGGCGCTCATCTTGAAGGTCTCAAAACTCAGTATACAACCTTTTACCTGGACAAAGGGCATGTCGCCTGTCAGTTCCCGTATGCTGTATAGCCGGCTGCGGTCAACGTGTTTATAAGGATAATAGTGCAACAGGTCGCCATACGTCTGTATGCCCAATTCCTCGTTGAGCATTTTCTTTCGCGATGGTCCAACACCTGGAAGGTATTGTATGTCTTGTTGCAGCAGGTCGTTCATTTTATCAGTACTTCGGCTATCTTCATGTCGTAGGGAGTAGTGATTTTGATGTTCTCGCGGTTGCCTTCAATGAGGGTGATATTGTAGCCGAAAGCTTCGACCACACTGGCGTCATCAGTAAAGCAGTCGTTGTAAGGCTGGCGGTTGGCAGCCTTGAGCAATTGGATGTCAAAGGTTTGAGGTGTTTGTACCAGTCGATAGTCACCACGAGGCTTGGTGCCTTCGCTGACATGGCGCAGGGTCTCAACTACAGGGATGACGGGAATGACGGCCTTCGCTGTGCGGGCTGCTTCGTAACAGTTGCGGATAACGTCAATGCTCGGAAAGGGCCGCACACCATCGTGAACGCCTACCACACCATCGGCATTGTCTGGTATAAGGGCAAGACCATGCTGAACCGAGTGGAAGCGTGTCTCGCCACCATCAGCCAGTTGATAATCTACACGGAAATCGTACTCACTACATAATTGCTGCCAATAATCCTGTTGGGCTTTCGGCAGTACGAGGATAATCTGAAGAGTGCGGGAGTACTCTCGGAAACGCTCGATGGTGCGCATCAATACTGGCTTCCCGCCAATGGGCAAGAACTGTTTGGGAATGTCGCTTCCCATACGCAGTCCTTTGCCGCCTGCAACGATAATGATGTAGTCCATCAGGCCATGAGGTGCTTGAAACGCATGCCTTCAGCTATCTGGTCAGAAGTCTGCTTGTTGACCAACTGGCTCAGTAGTTCGTAAGCGAATGGGAAAGCTGCAGCAGGACCCTCGCCTGTTGTGATGTTGCCGTCAACTGTTACCAGATCGGCTGTGTAGGTGGCATCTGCCAGAGCTTGTTCGAAGCCAGGATAACAAGTGGCGCGCTTGCCGTCGAGTATGCCAAGCGGAGCCAGTACTACAGCGGGTGATGCACAGATTGCAGCTACCTTCTTACCGGCAGCGTATTGGTCGACTAAGGCTTTGCATACTTCCTTGTTGGCAAAGAGGTTTGATGCCCCCGGCATGCCGCCCGGCAGAAACAGCAAATCGGCATCAGAGAAGTCGCACTGCTCTATCATCACGTCGGCCTCTATGTTTACACCATGGGCCGATTGAACCAAGGGGAAGTCGGTGATGCTCACTGTTACGACTTCAACACCTCCGCGACGCAAAACGTCAACGGGAATCAGGGCCTCGACATCCTCGAAGCCGTCAGCTAAGAAAACATATACCTTTTTCATTTGCGATTTACAAATTTACGATTAACTATTTCAATGCTTGTAGATACTGTTTGATGGTTTCGCGCAATCCCATATAGAGTGCATCACAGATGAGGGCGTGACCTATGGAGACCTCGTCAGTCCAGCTGATCTGCTGATGGTAATAGTGAAGGTTTTCCAGCGACAGGTCGTGGCCGGCATTGAGTCCCAGTCCAACACGACGTGCCTCTTCGGCAGCAACGATGAATGGCGTGATGGCAGCTTCGCGATCTTTGGCATAGCCTGATGCGTATGGTTCGGTATATAGTTCCACGCGGTCGGCTCCACAAGTCTTGGCTCCCTCCACCATACGCGGGTCGGCATCTACGAAAATGCTTGTGCGGATACCGGCAGCCTTGAAAGTCTTACAGATATCTGTTAGGAAAGATCTGTTTTCCAGTGTGTCCCAACCGTGGTTAGAAGTAAGCTGGTCATGGCCGTCAGGTACCAGTGTTACCTGTGTGGGTAGTACCTCCAAAACAAGTTCCGTAAAAGAGTCGATAGGGTTGCCTTCAATATTAAACTCTGTGGTGATGATTGGGCGTATGTCTCGCACGTCCTGATAGCGGATATGGCGCTCGTCAGGACGTGGATGTACAGTGATGCCTTGAGCACCGAACAGTTCTGCATCGCGTGCCACCTGCAGCACGTTGGGGTTGTTACCGCCTCGTGCATTACGCAGTGTGGCAATCTTATTGATATTTACGCTTAATTTTGTCATTTTATTGATTCCTTTTAATAGTTTTACAGCAAAAATCACTAACTTTGCAAGCGCAAAGCTGCGATTTGGCAAGGGCGGAAACAGCTTACTGTCATCTGCCGGGCGTGAGCAGCCTCGCACCATTATGGTGCAAAGATAGTAAATAATTGGCAAACAACGGCAAAAAAACAATATTTTTTATGAGTTCACGCAAACTAACCTTTGCCTTTTTCGGCAACACCTATCAGCCTAAGAAGTCGGTAGCCATATCAAAAATCCTGGCTTGTCTGTCTGAAAGACAAGCTGAGGTGTATATCGAGCGCGAGTTCTATGTTTTCCTTACTGAAGGACAGCAAATTGAATTAGGACGTGTGCATGTCTTCGATGGCAGCGACTTCAATGCCGATTTCGTTATTTCGATGGGTGGCGATGGAACTTTCCTCAAAGCAGCCAGCAGGGTGGGGCGTAAAGCTATTCCTATTCTTGGTGTTAACATGGGGCGCTTAGGTTTCCTTGCTGATGTTGATGCCAGTGATGTTGAGCGCACTATCGAGGCCCTCTACTCTGATGACTATGCCGTTGAAACCCGTTCTGTAATACAGGTGGAGACCAGCGGTGAACCTTTGCAGGGTTATAACTGTGCTTTGAACGACGTGGCCATTCTGAAGCGTGATAACGCATCGATGATAACTATACATACATCTATTAACGGTGATTATCTGACTACCTATCAAGCTGACGGACTCATTATGTCTACACCCACAGGCTCAACAGCCTATTCGTTGTCAAATGGTGGCCCTATCATAGTTCCAGGAACTCATGTCTTCTCACTTACAGCCGTTGCTCCTCACTCGCTCAATGTGCGTCCAATAGTTGTTGGCGAGGATTCGCTGATTGAGTTGACCATTGAGAGTCGCACCCATAACTTCCTTGTTGCTTTGGACGGCCGAAGCGAAAAACTTCCAGACACTACACGCCTCACTCTGCGTAAGGCTCCATATCGTGTCAATGTCATCAAACGTACTGGTACAAAATACTTCCATACATTACGCGAAAAGATGATGTGGGGAGCCGACCAGCGCGGCTGATTCTATTGTGGAATCGGCAGTCGATCCTCTGCTTTTACTTGCCATTTATCGGCAACATTCCTACTATTTGTTATCGATTTGACTTTTATCAGATAAGTCAAATCGCCAATAATTGGCAACGCTGCTGTTGATAAATGGTAGCTTATATATAATAAGGTGGAAAAGTTAAATATTGTTTTTTGCTGAAAATAATTATTGAAATGTTTGGTTGGTATGGATAAATAACCTACCTTTGCAGTGTACTAATAGAGTAGTATACTATAACAAGACTATTCAACCAATATAACACGACTATGATAGAAGTAAAGAACATCAGTTTTAAGTACGCAGGCAGCAAGAGTCTGGTATTCGACGATTTCAGTCTGACGCTGGAGGCAAACAACATCTATGGCCTTTTGGGCAAGAACGGTACGGGCAAATCGACCCTGCTATATCTCATCGCAGGCTTGTTGCGTCCTAATAAGGGTAGTGTTTGTTTCGACTCGATAGAAACAAAGTTAAGAAAGCCAGAGTCACTTCAGGAGATCTTTATCGTTCCTGAGGAGTTCGACCTGCCATACATGTCGCTCCGTCAGTATGTGAAGATCAATGCGCCTTTCTATCCGCGCTTCAGCCAAGAGGTGTTGGAGAACTGTCTGAAAGACTTTGAGCTCTCGATGGACGTAAAGTTGAATGCCCTTTCGATGGGGCAGAAGAAGAAGGTCTTTATGTCGTTTGCCCTTGCCGCCAACACGAAGCTGCTGCTGATGGATGAGCCGACGAACGGTCTTGACATCCCCTCGAAGTCGCAGTTCCGCAAGGTGGTGGCCCAGAATATGACAGAAGACCGTACGCTGATAATCTCGACCCATCAGGTGCATGATGTGGAACAGCTTTTGGACCACATCCTGATTCTCTCCCAGCAGAAGCTGCTGCTGGATGCTTCTGTTGCTGAGATTTCTGAGAAGTACACCTTCGAGTATCGCACTCCCGACCATATGGATGACGCATTCTATGCAGAACCCTCTCTGCAGGGCAATGCTGTCATTGCTCCTCGTAAGGAGGACAGCGCAGAGACGCAGGTGAACCTCGAACTGCTCTTTAATGCCGTCAATGAAGGGAAATTATAAAATTGACAATTGATATTGACAGTTATGATACAGTTTAGTTTAAATAGATTCGGAAAACTGGCTAAATGGTCGCTGACCAACGACAGGAAGTACTACGTGAAGTCCTTCTTGCAGGTGTTTGTCATTATGCTGTTGGGTTTCCTGTTTTTTCCTACGACCATCAAGAGCTATGACCACATGGGAGGCTACCATGCATGTTGCATCATGATAGTGATCATGCTCCTCGTTACAGTGGTGCTGGGTCCGTCGTTTATGTATTACAGCATGGAGAACAAGCATGATATGCAAAACTTGCTGATGCTTCCCGCCTCCAATTTCGAGAAGTATCTGATGCGCTATGCCTCATGGATATTCCTGATTCCGCTCTATCTGGTGGCCTTCTTTGGTGCCGACCTGTTGCAGTATGTCGTTAATCTGATGTTGGGTCACGAATATGTCACCTTCGTCACCTCCACGCTGGTGGACAGCATCAGTCGTCTTTTGTTCCAACTGGATGTACACAGCCATCTGCGCTTCGTGTTCTGGAATTCCCTGTTGACGCTGGCCGTATGGTTCCACTCGCTCTACGCCCTGGGAGCCACCTTCTTCCGCACCCGTAAGTTCAACTGGGTACTGACCACCCTCGTCATCATCCTGCTG
>CAMHLV010000074.1 GCA_946186115.1 uncultured Prevotella sp.
TGCGTAAGGTAGCCCGTGTTCGTTTGACCAACCAGAAGGAAGTCAACAGTTACATCCCCGGAGAGGGCCACAACTTGCAGGAGCACAGCATCGTGCTGGTTCGCGGCGGTCGTGTGAAGGACCTTCCCGGTGTACGTTATCACATCGTACGTGGTACGCTGGATACCGCTGGTGTTGCCAGCCGCACTCAGCGTCGTTCTAAGTACGGTGCTAAGCGTCCTAAGGCTAAGAAGTAAAAACGAGGTTGTGAGTTTTTGAGTTTTTTAGTTCTTGAGTGCTCGGAGATGAGCAGGCTCGGAACTGAGTAAAGACTCAAAAAACTCAAAAACTCAAAAACTTACATACTCAAGAACTGAAAAGAAAAGAAAAATCCGTTTTGCTGGAGAATTGTTAAAGACAGGTTGAGTAAATGCTCATGTGAGAGCGTTGAAGAACGAGAAAAAACAGCCCCAAGCAGACATTAATTCAAAAACGAAAAATGAGAAAAGCAAAACCAAAGAAGAGAGTGATCCTTCCCGATCCAGTCTTCAACGACAAGAAAGTGTCGAAGTTTGTGAACCACTTGATGTACGATGGCAAGAAGTCCATTTCGTACGAGATTTTCTACAATGCCCTCGAGAACGTCAAGGCAAAGATGAAGGACGAGGAGAAGTCTGCCCTGGAAATCTGGAAGCAGGCTCTGGATAACATCACCCCCCAGGTGGAGGTGAAGAGCCGTCGTATCGGTGGTGCCACGTTCCAGGTTCCTACTGAGATCCGTCCCGACCGCAAGGAGAGCATCTCTATGAAGAACATGATTTCGTTTGCCCGCAAGCGCAGTGGTAAGTCGATGGCCGACAAGCTGGCTGCCGAGATTATGGACGCTTTCAATAATCAGGGTGGCGCATTCAAGCGCAAGGAAGATATGCATCGTATGGCTGAGGCTAATCGTGCATTTGCTCACTTCCGCTTCTAATGTTAATTAGGTAATAAGATTAAAGGATAAAGAAATGGCAAATCGCGATTTACATTTGACCCGTAACATAGGTATCATGGCCCACATCGATGCCGGTAAGACCACCACTTCTGAGCGTATCCTGTTCTACACAGGTAAGACTCACAAGATTGGTGAGGTGCATGACGGCGCTGCTACCATGGACTGGATGGCCCAGGAGCAGGAGCGTGGTATCACGATTACCTCTGCTGCTACCACTTGTAACTGGAATTACAATGGCAAGCAGTTCAAGATTAATCTGATCGACACTCCGGGACACGTTGACTTCACCGCTGAGGTTGAGCGTTCTCTGCGTGTGCTCGACGGAGCCGTAGCTACTTATTCGGCAGCTGACGGTGTACAGCCCCAGTCTGAGACCGTATGGCGCCAGGCTGACAAGTACAACGTTCCCCGTATCGGCTACGTGAACAAGATGGACCGTTCAGGTGCTGACTTCTTCGAGACTGTTCAGCAGATGAAGGACATCCTGGGTGCCAACCCCGTTGTTATCCAGGTGCCCATCGGTGCTGAGGAGAACTTCAAGGGTGTGGTAGACCTCATCAAGATGAAGGCCATCCTGTGGCACGACGAGACCATGGGTGCCGAGTACGACGTGGAGGATATCCCCGCCGACCTGCAGGATGAGTGCGACGAGTGGCGTAACAAGCTGCTTGAAGCTGCCGCAGAGTACGACGAGGCTCTGATGGAGAAGTACTTCGACGATCCCAACTCTATCACGGAGGAGGAGATTATCGCTGCCATCCGTAAGGGTACCATCGCCATGTCTTGCACCCCGATGATCTGCGGTTCTTCGTATAAGAATAAGGGTGTTCAGCCCCTGCTCGACTATGTCTGCGCCTTCCTGCCCGCTCCTGTTGACGTGGAGGTGGTCACTGGTACCAACCCCAACACCGACGAGGAAGAGGGTCGCAAGCCCAGCGAGGACGAGCCGACAGCAGCCCTGGCCTTTAAGATTGCCACCGATCCCTACATGGGCCGTCTGGTGTTCTTCCGTGTCTACTCTGGTAGCGTGAAGGCCGGTTCATACGTCTACAACCCCCGTTCGGGCAAGAAGGAGCGCATCAGCCGTCTGTTCCAGATGAACTCCAACAAGGAGATTCCCATGGAGTCTATCGACGCTGGTGATATCGGCGCAGGCGTAGGTTTCAAGGACATCCGCACGGGTGACACCCTCTGCGATGAGGACAAGCCCATCGTGCTGGAGTCTATGACCTTCCCCGACACTGTGATTTCTATCGCTGTTGAGCCTAAGTCTCAGGCTGACGTTGCCAAGCTTGACAACGGTCTGGCTAAGCTCGCTGAAGAAGACCCCACATTCACCGTACGTACCGACGAGCAGAGTGGTCAGACCATTATCTCGGGTATGGGTGAGCTCCACCTCGACATCATCATCGACCGTCTGAAGCGTGAGTTCAAGGTAGAGTGTAACCAGGGTAAGCCTCAGGTTAACTACAAGGAGGCCATCACCAAGACCGTCATGGGCTATCGTGAGGTCTACAAGAAGCAGTCCGGTGGTCGCGGTAAGTTCGCTGACATCATCGTTAACGTCGGTCCCGTGGACGACGACTGGGATATCAAGGAGAATGGCGGCCTGCAGTTCGTCAACGAGGTGAAGGGTGGTAACATCCCCAAGGAGTTCATCCCCTCAATCCAGAAGGGCTTCGAGGCAGCTATGAAGAACGGTATCCTCGGTGGCTATCCCATGGACTCGCTGAAGGTTGTCGTTGTGGATGGTTCGTTCCACCCCGTTGACTCTGACCAGCTGTCGTTCGAGATTGCAGCCCAAATGGCCTACAAGGCAGTCTGCGCACAGGCTAAGCCCGTACTGATGGAGCCCATCATGAAGCTCGAGGTTGTTACTCCCGAGGAGAACATGGGTGACGTTATCGGTGACTTGAACAAGCGCCGTGGTCAGGTAGAAGGTATGGAAGAGGCTCGCAGCGGTGCCCGTGTCGTTAAGGCTCAGGTTCCCCTGTCAGAGATGTTCGGTTATGTTACCGCTCTGCGTACCATCACCTCTGGACGTGCTACCAGCTCTATGGAGTACGACCACCACGCTCCTCTGTCTTCTGCACTTGCTAAGGCTGTGCTCGAAGAGGTTAAGGGTCGTGCCGATCTGGTATAAGTTTTGTAGAGAGATAAACTTAAATAAGAAAAGTCCCGGAGGCGATTCCGGGACTTTTTTTGATGGTAATGAGATGGTTTCTGTTTTCGTTGCCAGAAAATAGCAATTAGTAGATTTCCTTTATCTTCGAATAGAAGTGTTCGTAGTTCAGGTGGTCGTTGAAGTCGGCCTTGGCCTGGAGTCCTAACTTAAGGCGCAGGTCGGCATCATTCGTCATGCGGGCCATGGCCTGAGCTAATGCATCGATGTCGCCGGGAGGTACTAACAGGCCGTTGCGCCCGTCTGTAACGTATTCGCGCTGGCCGCCATTATCGGTTACCACCACAGGGTGTCCTTGCGACATATATTCTTGCGGCGACAGCGGACAGCCCTCGCGGACTGTGGATGCCAGGATTCCGAAGTCGGCAGCGGCTACGTATGGGATTACGGGATGGCGGAATCCTGCCAACTGCACGCGCTGCTGAAGTCCGTTGTCGGCAATGAGTTGCTGCAGATGAGCCGTATATTTGTCATTACCCCGTCCTACCAGTACTAAGTGGAAAGGCGACTCCTTGATGCGTGCTGCAGCCAGAATGAGCGTGTCAAGTCCCTTCTCCGGGTCTAGTCTGCCGTGATATACAGCCAAAACGCTGTCGGCAGGAATACCCAGTTCCTGTCGCAGAGGTGCGGCCTCGACATGTTCTGGAACAACAACGCTGGTGTGGACAATGCGCAGTTTTTGCTGTTCGATGGCTGGCTTTGTACTCAGGAACATCGTCTTCGACAGTTCAGAGTCGAACACCAGGCAGTCTAACTGTCCGTAGAGCCAGCGGTAGAGGATAGTGTTTTTGCCAGTGCGTGTCAGGTGGCGGCACATCACTACGCGTACCTCATGGCCACAGCCCGACAGACGGCGTGCATAGCAGGCTGTGAAGGCGTCTTTGAAGTTGTGGGCATGTATGGTGCACTTTCCCGTTTTGCGGACAATGGCTGCCAGTTGCCAAGCGCTCTTCACGTCGAGTGCACCGCCTAACGACATTGTATATACCTTCATTCCGGCTTCTTCATATTTGCGGCGGATGGTATCTACAGGTTTGCAGCATACGCTGACATCTATGCCGTCAGCACGCTGGCGTTGGCACAGGTCGTAAACGTACTGCTCGCCGCCGCCCCACTCCTTGTTGGAAACGATATGTATTATCTTCATGTCATTGTACTATTATGTCTGCAAAAGTAACAATTATTGGATAGTTTTGCAAATAATACGGTCTTTTATTTTGCCATATCATTATTTTGTACTAACTTTGGCCTGTTGTTTTATCAGTAAAAAGAATATTTATGGCATCCTACGACATAGCAACCCTACATGAGCATATACTCCAGATTCTGCTTACCGTCGATCGTGTGTGTAGCGAGCACGGCATAAGATACTACTGCTGGGCAGGAACCATGCTGGGAGCCGTTCGCCACAAGGGCTTTATCCCCTGGGATGACGACATGGACATCTGTATGCCCCGTCCAGACTACGACCGCTTTATGACCCATGCCCGAGAGTGGCTGCCACAGCACCTGGAGGCGCTGTCGATAGAGACAGACGAGAATTATCCCGGGGGCTTCGGCAAGGTAGTGGATGCCAGCACCACACTAATAGAGCGGGCCCATAGCGACTACGTAGGTGGTATATATATTGATGTGTTCCCTATCGACGGAGCACCAAAGGCTGCATGGAAGCAGCGCTTGGCAGTAGCACGCTATAAGTCGTTGGATAAATTGCTCTATTTCCTCCATCGCGACCCATATAAGCATGGTCATGGTCCTAAGGCGTGGCCTGTGCTTCTCATTCAGCGCCTGTTCACTCACAAATGGGCACGTCGCCAGCTTCGGGCTGCCTATCTGGCCTACGACTACGAACAGTCGGAATATGTGCTGGACTACGATGACGGCATCAAGGGTATTATCACAAAGGATATTCTTGGAACTCCACAGCCCTTCGACTTCGAGGGCCACAAGGTGATGGGTGTAGAACACTACGACGAATACCTTCGTGCCAAATATGGAGACTACATGGTTGTTCCGCCGCATGATCAGCAGCGGCAGCACAACTTCTATTACTTAGACTATAATCTCCCGTTCCGTCAGTATCACGACAACCGCGACTTTGTCACGGCACAGAATGAAGACTAATCAGGTGCTTACTGGTTTTGAATCACCTTGTAGTAAGCATCGATAACAGTCTTTGCCACAAAGCGCACTTGTTCAGTAGTCAGCTGCGGATAGCAGGGCAGTGAAATCTCGTGGCTATAATTGTCGAAGGCCTGGGGATAGTCTTCTATGCGGTAGCCCAAATCCCGGAACAATGTCAGCATGGGTAGCGGTACAAAGTGTACGTTGACAGCTACATTACTCTGCGAGATACATGCAATAATCTGGTCGCGCTGATCTTCGGTGATGTCCTTGATGCGCAAGGCATAGACGTGGTATGATGTCTCCCGGCCATCTTGTATCGTAGGCGGTGTGACGGCCCATGGCTGTTGACCGAAGGCCTCGGTATATTCGTGGAATACACGCTTGCGCTCGTTCAGCATCATTGGGTACTGGCGGATCTGGGCCAGTCCGATAGCAGCATTGACATCGGCCATATTAGCTTTCATACCCATTCCCACGATGTCGTAGCGCCAACCACCGGCCTTACTCTTGGTGAAGGCATCCTTGGTCTGACAGTTCAGGCTCTTCATGCGGAGTTCCTTATACAGCTCGTTGTTGTCGAATGGTGATGGCATGTTCAGACAGATGGCTCCGCCCTCGGCAGTGGTTATGTTCTTTACTGCATGAAGCGAGAATATGTTGATGTCAGTCTGCGAACCAGATGTCTTGTCCTTATAGTGTGAGCCGATGGAGTGGGCCGCATCACTGATTACTGCTATTCGGCCTAACTTCTCCATGACGGGCGACGTGGGCTGGAACATCGCCTTCACCTCGGGCTTCTCCACCAGTTGCATTATGGCATCGTAGTCGCAGGGGAATCCGGCTATGTCAACGGGGATGATAGCCTTGGTACGCGGAGTGATAGCCTGTCGGATAGCATCCACTGATATGTTGAAATCGCTGCCAGAGTCCACCATCACTGGCTTGGCTCCCGCCCACAACACAGCTAAGGCTGTGGCGCAGTAGGTATATGCTGGAATTATGACTTCGTCGTCTGCTCTGACTCCCAGCCAGCGAAGCATCATGATAGCTCCTGTGGTCCATGAGTTGACGCAGAGTACGGGACCGCAGCCTGTCAGCTGCTGTATCTCACTTTCCAGTGCCTTGACTTTCGGCCCTGTGGTTATCCAACCCGATTTGAGGCTGTCGGTCACTTCTGTTATGACACTATCATCGATGTAAGGTGGCGAGAATGGTATATTCATGTATTATTTAAGATGATAAAACGCTTTATTGCTGCAAAATTACAAAATTTTTCTCAAAGATGGATTATTTATCTCTTATAATTGTCCTATGGTGATAAAAAAATATGCTTTTACATTGTATATTCTGTAAAGTCAGGGCAATTCAGTAAACATCTTGAATATTAAAAAATATTAATTCTTTGCGATGGAGGATGTGTAAGTCTGCTTTTTTCGAAAAATATGCGTACCTTTGCAGCCCGAAAACGACTGGTAGCTGAGCAAATGACTCTTTAGCGCCAGTCAATCATATAATTCAAAGTTTAAAGTTTAAAGTTAAAAGTTATGAGTCAGAAAATTCGTATCAAGCTGAAGAGCTACGACCACAAACTCGTAGACA
>CAMHLV010000075.1 GCA_946186115.1 uncultured Prevotella sp.
ACTGTGGTAAGCATGATGTCTCTTGATCTTACCTGTACCGGTGAACGAGAATCTTTTCTTCGCTCCGGAATTTGTCTTTACTTTTGGCATTGTTTTAAATGAATTAATTGTTGTTATTAAAATTGGCGACTACGCATATACCGGGCGCGCCACCTTCTTTGTTGCATTTCTGATGATTAGTCCTCTTCAGTCTCAGTGAGCTTCTTGAGAGCATCAACGCTGATCTTGGCATTTGCGAGAAGTCCGCCGTTTGCCGGAGTCTCTACTTCATCTGCCTGACGCGACACGCGACTGTTGTCGCTGAGCTCCTGAGCAGATGCCTCGCGGTCGCGGGCCTGCTGGCTCTTCTTGGCTACACCGGCCTTCTTCGGAGCCAGATAGAGGAACATCTTCTTTCCTTCCAACGACGGCATGCCTTCTACCTTGCCATACTCTTCGAGATCGTTAGCAAAACGCAGCAAGAGCACTTCTCCCTGTTCCTTGAACAATATGGAGCGGCCGCGGAAGAATACGTACGCGCGAACCTTATTACCATCTGTAAGGAACTCCTTGGCATGCTTCAGCTTAAACTGATAGTCGTGCTCGTCGGTTTGAGGTCCGAAACGTATTTCCTTTACCTCCACCTTAACCTGCTTGGCCTTCATCTCTTTCTGACGCTTCTTCTGCTGGTAGAGGAATTTCGAATAGTCGATAAGTCGGCAAACGGGCGGATTAGCATTGGGAGAAATCTCCACAAGGTCAACTCCCTGGGTACGAGCCATATCTAATGCCTCACGAGTAGGCAAAACCATATTGCCACTGTCGCCCACTATTCGCACTTCACGTACACGTATCTGCTCATTGATACGGTACTGATTCTTCATTTTGTCGTTCTTCATCAACTGTTTTTTCGAAAATCGGCTGCAAAATTACTACAATTTAAGCAAAAAACAAAATAAAAATGCAATTATTTCAAGTAAAATGGCTGAAAATCTTCAAATTAACTGCTTTTATGCCCAAATAGCGTATATTATTCGTCTTCAAGTATTGTATTGTCGATATATTTCACACCTTTGTCAGTGCAGAAACCACGTATTGAAACAAACAGCATATTATAATACAGTTCCTTGAATGTGTAAGCCTCGTAAAGATGATTTTCCATCATATACTTGCCGAGGGCATCAAACATGTGACTAATGAGTTTATAGTTGATGTCCTCTCTGAAATAGCCTTCCTCAACACCTCGTTTCATAAATCCCATATAGAATTTCAGTTTTTCCTCTTGGTTTCTGTGCAATGTCGAGAGAATTGACGGATACTTTTCCAAATCAGAGAAAAACAGAGGACTGACATGACTCGACTCTTCAAGGTGGGTTTTATAGAATTTCAGTATCATCTCCATCACGCTGCTGCTATTGCGGACAATGTAGTCCATGCGCTGCCTGTGCTCCTCCATGTATTTGCTGACACCGGCTCTGAGCAGCGACTCCTTGTCGTCATAAATTTCATACAGGGTGCGCTTAGAGATACCCAGGGCAGCAGCAATATCATCCATCTTCACGGCCTTGATGCCACGACTGGTAAACAACTGCATCGACATCTGTTGGATTTTTTCCTTCAAAGTCGTCCTATACGAACTCAATTCCTTGATTTCTTGCATATCATTTTGCCAATTTGCTGCAAAGATATTAAAAAAGAATGAAAAAACTGCACGTTTATCACCTGTTTTTTGTAATTTTGCGCACTAAAAGAAAAATAACCCCAAATAATACACGTGTATGGTCAAGATCTCAAAAGAGGCCGCCCTGGAATATCATGAGGCCGGCCGCCCTGGTAAAATTGAAGTAAAACCCACTAAGGCGTATCGCACTCAAACCGATCTCTCGCTGGCATACTCGCCTGGCGTAGCCTATCCTTGCCTGGAAATACAGCAGGATTCAGACAATGCCTACAAGTACACCGACAAGGGTAACCTTGTGGCCGTAATCAGCAACGGCACAGCAGTGCTGGGACTGGGCGACATCGGTGCTATGAGCGGTAAGCCAGTGATGGAAGGCAAGGGACTGCTTTTCAAGATTTATGGTGGCATCGACGTCTTCGACATTGAAGTGGACGAGAAAGACCCCGAGAAATTCTGTGAGGCGGTAGAGAAGATTGCCCCCACATTCGGCGGCATCAACCTTGAAGACATCAAGGCTCCTGAATGCTTCTACATCGAGGAGAGACTTAAGAAGAGCCTCGACATCCCCGTAATGCACGACGACCAGCATGGCACAGCCATCATCTCGGCAGCAGGACTTAAGAATGCTCTTGAAGTAATACACAAGGACATCACAAAAGTAAAGGTGGTGGTCAATGGTGCAGGCGCAGCAGCCATATCGTGTACAAAACTTTATATGGCACTGGGCGTTCAGAAGGAGAACATCGTAATGCTCGATTCCAAGGGAGTGATAAGCGTGAGCCGTCAAGACCTGAACGAGCAGAAGCGCTTCTTCGCCACCAGCCGCACCGATATCCACACACTCGAGGAAGCTGTCAATGGTGCCGACGTATTCGTAGGTCTCTCGAAGGGCAATGTTCTCTCGAAAGACATGGTAAGATCTATGGCCAACGATCCGATAATCTTTGCTCTGGCCAACCCTGTACCCGAAATCTCTTACGAGGACGCCATGGATGCCCGCCCCGACGTGCTGATGTCAACAGGACGCACCGACTATCCCAACCAGATTAACAATGTCATCGGTTTCCCATACATCTTCAGAGGAGCTCTTGATGTTCACGCTACGGCTATCAACGAGGAGATGAAAATGGCTGCAGTGCTGGCTATTGCTGCACTGGCCAAGCAACCTGTTCCAGACGTAGTGAACGATGTATATAAGGTAAACAACCTTACCTTTGGCCGCAACTATTTCATCCCCAAGCCCGTTGACCCCAGACTAATCACTGAAGTCAGCGCCGCCGTTGCCAAGGCTGCCATCGAAAGCGGTGTGGCACGTAAGAAGATCGAAGACTGGGACGAATACAAGCACTCGCTAACGGTACTTCTTGGCCAGGAAACCAAGCTCACCCAGAAGCTCTATGCCACTGCAGCAGCCCATCCACAGCGTGTCGTGTTTGCAGAGGCTGTTCACCCCACCATGCTCAAGGCTGCCGTTCAGGCAAAAGCCGAGGGCATCTGCAATCCTATACTGTTGGGCAACGACGAGGTGATAAGCAAGATGGCAAAGGAGCTCGAACTTAACATCGACGGAATAGAGATTGTCAACCTGCGCCACCCCTCAGAGCAAGAGCGCCGCGAGCGCTATGCGATGATACTTACCAACAAACGCAAGCGTGAGGGCTATACATTTCAGGAGGCAAACGACAAGATGTTTGAGCGCAACTATTTCGGAATGATGATGGTTGAAACAGGAGAGGCCGACGCTTTCATCACAGGCCTGTACACCAAATACAGCAACACCATCAAGGTTGTCAACGAAGTGATAGGAATACGCCCCGAATACAAGCACTTTGGTGCAATGCACATCATAAACTCGCAGAAGGGCACCCTCTATCTGGCCGACACACTGGTCAACGAGAATCCTGATACCGACACACTGATTGACATTGCAAAACTGGCAGCAACCAGCGTGCGCTTCTTCAACGAAAAGCCCGTCATCGCAATGGTCAGCCACTCCAACTTCGGATCTTCTACCAGTGCCGGTGCACTGAAAGTGAAACAGGCAGTGGAATACATGCAGCAGGAATATCCCGAACTGGCTATCGACGGCGAGATGCAGTTAGGCTTTGCCCTCGACCGCGTTCTGCGCGACGACCAGTATCCATTCACCCGCGTGTTTGCCAAGGATGTCAACACACTGGTATTCCCCAACCTCACCTCGGCACGCTCCAGCTATAAGATGCTGCAGATGCTCGATGCCGACGTAGAAATCATCGGTCCTATCCAGATGGGACTCAACAAGCCCATCCACTTTATCGACTTCGGAGCCAGTGTGCGCGATGTAGTCAACATCGTAGCCGTTGCAACCATCGATGCCTACGTCGATAAGATTAAGCGCCGCATCAATGCTGCCAATAGTTAAGCGATAACACATTAGAAATATCATCAGAATCAATACATCCATCCGGACTTTCGGGTGGATGTATTGATTTATGTCAAAAATAACACTATAAACGTAGAAATCACACTAAAACATTTGTTGTGTTCGCACACAATCACTACCTTTGCATCGTCAAAAGACAAAAGAATTAGTTTTTAGGTAACAATTTAACAAAGGGTTTTTGGTTATGATTATTTTTAACTATGTTGTAGTTTCACTGGCCAGCAAGGCCATCACGATGCTGAAGAAATAAGCAGAAACACTCTGAGGAGAACACAAAAATCCCTGCAGTACCAAGGTATTGCAGGGATGTTCTTTTTTAATTCTCCTTATTACTTCCTAATATAATTACTCAACCCCTGCTTCAAGAAGTTGATGTACTCTCCCAAGTCTTCGTTGTAGGAGCGGCTGCCGGTAAGCGGCTTGCCTTCATTGTCGAGCAGAACATAGAACGGCTGAGCATTAGCACCGAATTTTGTGCGCTGCAGATAACTCCATTTGTCGCCCACGGTTCTCAATGTCCGCTCCTGGCCGTTCTCCACCACAAGCATCGGTTCCTTCAGAGGCGTTTTGTCATCCACATACAGCGAAGCCAACACATACTTCGTATTGAGCAAGTCGGCAACTTGAGCATCACTCCATACTGCAGCCTCCATCTTGCGACAGTTCACACATCCGAAACCAGTGAAATCTATCGCCACAGGCTTGCCCTCGGCCTTGGCAGCAGCCATAGCCTGATCGTAGTCGGTAAAACGGGGTTCTGTCTGCGTCGGCTGCAGATTGAAGTCCTGAGTGTTCATAGGCGGCAGGAATGCCGACACAGACTTCAGCGGAGCACCCCACAGACCTGGTATCAAATATACCGTAAAGGCCAGCGATGCCATCGCCAGAAACAGCTGAGCCACACCGGTGCGCCTACCCTCTTCATCGTGAGGAAAACTGATCCATCCCAACAGATAAGCCCCTAATAGTCCGAAAATTACAATCCACAGTGAAAGGAACACCTCACGATCTAATATGTGCCATCCGTAAGCCATATCGGCCACGGAAAGAAATTTCAGGGCGAAAGCCAGTTCCACGAATCCCAACACCACCTTCACCATATTCATCCAGTTGCCCGACTTTGGCGCAGCTTTCAGCATAGACGGGAATATGGCAAAAAGCGTGAAGGGGATAGCCAGGGCAATGGCAAATCCCAACATGCCGATAGTAGGAGCAAGAATGCTGCCCTGTGTCGATACTGCCACCAGCAGGAATCCCACAATAGGACCAGTACACGAGAACGACACCAGCGCCAGCGTGAATGCCATGAGGAAGATGCTGAGAAGGCCGGTGGTACTCTCGGATTTAGCGTCGATCTTGTTCGACCATGATGAAGGTAGAGTAAGTTCGAAAGCACCGAAGAATGATGCTGCAAACACAAGCAGCAACAAGCAGAAGAATACATTGAACACGGCATTGGTTGCCAGAGAGTTCAGCGCCGAGGCGCCAAAGAGCATTGTCACTGCCAAGCCCAACAAAACATATATCACAACTATGCTCACACCATAGGTCAGAGCCTCGCGGATAGCCTTGCGGCGCTCCTTGTTGCGCTTCAGGAAAAACGACACCGTCATGGGTATCACAGGCCACACACACGGAGTAAACAAGGCAATGAAACCACCCAGCAGACCTTCGAGGAATATCATCCACCACGACATTCCGCTATCCGTAGGAACATCATCCTGCAAAGCCAGCAAGTCGTCGATAACAGGAGCCCACAAGACGTTTTGAGAGCCCACAGCAGATGAATCGGCTACGGCAACTGTCATCGTATCGGCTATGGCACTGTCGGCCGCCACAGCAGGCAAGTCGGCAGACAGTTCTTCCTCTTTGGCGGCATCGGGAGCCAGCTCAACCCTACCCTGTCGCTTAAGCTCACAGGTAGAAGGTGGCAGACACATCTCATCATTACAAGCGCCATATTCCAGATAACAATCTATCTCGTATGTCGGCTTCGTAAACTTCACCTTCTGCACGAATTCCGCCTTGCCCTCAAAGTAGCGCAACTCCATGCCGAACATCTTGTCGTACTCACTCACCACCTTCCCACTAGGCTTCAACTTGCCCACAGCCGTCACACCGTCCATCTTCACGGCATTAAACGTAGCCGACACAGGACCATCGTTGCCCAAATCCGTAGAATACACATGCCAGCCGGCATCTACCAAAGCCGTAAACACCACCTCGCCCTCGCCATTGCCAAGTTCGCGCAACTGCGAAGAAAAGTGTATCGGGTCGGCCATTTGTGCCACAGCCGACAGACTCATCAATACGACTAATAACAGAAAACTGATTCTTCTCATCTTTTTTTATATCCACAAATATTTAGCCGCAAAGATACTACTATTTTTCCAAACAGCCCATATCTTTCCATACTTTTTTAGATACAAAACAGAAAAACAAAGACTTGCAGCGCCCCATCTTACTACCATAATCTGCCATTTTTTGCTGTTAAATTGCCCAAAAGAATCCAACTTACAAACTTTTTCGCAAAAAAACTGCCAAATATTTGGTCGTTCGGAAGAAAATGCCTACCTTTGCACCCGCAAAACCGAAAAGGTTATGAAGTGATCATTCACATGGTGCCCGTAGTTCAGTTGGTTAGAGCGTCAGATTGTGGTTCTGAATGTCGACGGTTCGAGTCCGTCCGGGCACCCAAGGTAGAAAATTCGGGAATCTCCAGTAAATAAAGGGAGTTCCCG
>CAMHLV010000076.1 GCA_946186115.1 uncultured Prevotella sp.
CACCACCCATCGGGTGATCATGCGGGTTCATAACAACACCACGGTTGTGAGGACGCTGACCCAACCAGCGAGAGCGACCAGCCTTACCTGATGCCTCCAGTGCGTGATCAGAGTTACCTACACTACCTACAGTAGCCTTACAAGCTGAGAGAATCTGACGAGTCTCGCCTGAAGGGAGCTTGATTACACAATAGCTACCCTCACGAGAAGTCAACTGAGCGAAATTACCAGCCGAACGAACGAGCTTGGCACCCTGGCCGGGACGCATCTCAATGTTGTGGATGACGGTACCGACGGGGATGTTAGCCAGCGGAAGTGCATTACCCACCTCGGGCACTGCCTCCGCTCCTGACATCAGGGTTGCACCAACCTGCAGTCCATTAGGAGCAATAATATAACGTTTTTCACCATCAGCGTAGAAGAGAAGAGCGATGCGAGCCGAACGGTTCGGATCATACTCGATTGTCTTTACTACAGCTGGAACACCATCTTTCTCTCGCTTGAAGTCGATCAGACGATACTTCTTCTTGTGACCACCGCCCATGTAGCGGACAGTCATCTTACCGGTGTTGTTTCGACCACCAGTAGAACGCTTACCGTAAACGAGAGACTTCTCTGGCACGGATGCAGTAATATCCTCGAACGTGCCAATAATCTTGTGTCTTTGACCCGGAGTTACGGGCTTTAATTTACGTACTGCCATTTCTTATTGAATATTGCTATAAAAATCAATTACATCGCCCTCCTTAAGAGTAACGATTGCCTTCTTGAACGCGTTCTTCTGACCTTTGATCAGACCGGCCTTTGTGTAGCGAGAGCTACGCTTGCCGGCATAACGACACGTGTTCACATCGATCACTGTCACATTGTACAGGCTCTCGACTTCCTTCTTAATCTCAAGCTTATTGGCCTCGGGCTTTACGATAAAGCCGTACTTGGTCTCTGCCTTCTTCGTACGCTCCTCGCCCTTCACCTTATAAGTCTTTGTCTCTGAAGACTTGTCTGTGATCTTGGTCATCTTCTCAGTGACCAGGGGTTTTATGATAAATGCCATATCTTATATCTCCTTTACTTGTTTAAGATACCGTCGATGGTCTCCAGAGATTTCTCAGAGATAACGAGCACGTCAGCATTCAACACCTTGTAAGTATTGAGTGTCGATGCTTCCATCACCTCTGTACCCTGCAGATTGCGAGCCGACAAATAGATGTTATTATTGTTGCCTGACAGAACAAAGAGTGCCTTCTTGCCATCTACCTTCAGATTCTTTGCGATGCTGACAAACTCTTTGGTCTTGGGAGCCTCCATAGAGAAGTCCTCGACAACGACGATTGCATTCTCCTGAGCCTTGTAAGTCAGAGCCGACTTACGGGCAAGAGCCTTCACTTTCTTGTTCAGTTTGAAACTGTAGTCACGGGGTGTGGGACCGAACACGCGACCACCGCCACGCAGCAGGGGTGAGTTGATATCACCATGACGGGCACCGCCGCCACCCTTCTGACGTCCAAGCTTGCGAGTAGAACCAGAGATTTCGCTTCTCTCCTTCGATTTTGCCGTACCCTGACGCTGGTTGGCCAGATACTGCTTTACATCCAGATAAACAACGTGGTCATTAGGTTCAATGCCGAAGATAGCCTCGTTCAGAGTCACCTTTCTTCCGGTCTCCTGACCTTTGATATTTAATACGCTAACTTCCATCTTACTTGTTGATAATTACAGTTGAACCATTGTAACCAGCGCAGCTACCCTTCACGAGGATCAGGTTATGCTCCGGTATTACCTTTAACACTTTGAGGTTCTGAGTTGTCACTCTGTCGCCTCCCATCTGGCCGCCCATTCGCATTCCTTTGAACACCTTGGCGGGATAAGAACAGGCACCGATAGAACCGGGCTTGCGCAGACGGTCGTCCTGACCGTGTGTAGACTGGCCTACACCGCCGAAACCATGACGCTTCACAACGCCCTGGAATCCCTTACCCTTTGATGTTCCGACAACGTCAACGAACTCGGCACCCTCGAAGATGTCGACTGTTACGGTGTCGCCGAGGTTCATCTCCTCGTCAAACTTGAACTCGGCCAAGTGGGCCTTCGGTGTTGTGTTGGCCTTCTTGAAGATACCCATCATCGGTTTGGTGGTGTTCTTCTCCTTCTTCTCTCCGAAGGCGAGCTGAACGGCCTTGTAACCGTCCTTCTCGACAGACTTAACCTGAGTTACAACACAAGGACCAGCTTCGATAACAGTGCACGGTACATTCTTACCGTCGGCACTGAAAACGGATGTCATTCCGATTTTTCTTCCAATTAATCCTGGCATTTCAGTTTAATAATTAATAATGTTGTTAATATATAAAGTTTCTTTTTCAAGTGTCATCTCGCAACTGCGAAGCACACAAACCCACTTAAAAAAGGAACTTCAACTGCTTCATTCTTGAAGGCTAAGTTGCTCTTTATCAGGGTATTGTTAGCGTTCGAGCCAGCGCAATACGCACTTTTGCGGCTGCAAAGGTACACATTATTAATGATATAGCCAACAATTTACCCCTGCCAAGATATAACTTTTATGATTTTTTAATATTTCAGGATTATCTTCCCACCAGAATGATGATGGAGCGAGGGCCTACAAGCACTTCACTCTGGCCGTCAATGAGCGGTTCCTCGCCAGGTTCGAAGATATCGTTGGGAGCCTCCACCCCTGTATTGGCGAAAACGCGCCATTCCATACCTTGGGGCAACTGGGGCAGCTCGAAGCCGTGCATCTCCCAATGCATGTTCATGGCCACATAGATGAAATCATCGGCCACACCATCGGTCTGGGCATATTGCCCATTCAGCATAAAGGCTGCCGTGAGATTATTGTAACCGCATTCTGGCTGCCATGCCTTCACACCATGCCAGGAGAAGTCGGGATAGCCAAGGCCGCGATAGTCACAATGCCGGAGATGATCCTCATAGCGAAGCACCTTGTGCTGACGACGGAACTTGATCATCTGCTTGAAATAGCGGAAGATGTCGGCATTCTTCTCCATGTCATTCCAGTCGAGCCAGGCAATTTCATTATCCTGACAGTAGGCGTTGTTGTTACCTTGCTGGGAGTTGCCCATCTCGTCGCCCGACAACACCATCGGTATTCCCTGGCTCACCAACAGCATCGAGACGGCATTCTTCACCTGCCGGTGGCGCAGACGGTTAATTTCGGGATCGTCGCTTTCACCTTCACAGCCGCAGTTCCAACTGTTATTGTTGTTCTCGCCGTCACGGTTGTCCTCGCCATTGGCCTCGTTGTGCTTGCTGTTATACGACACCAGATCCATCAGGGTGAAACCATCGTGGGCCGTGACGAAATTCACGCTGGCCTTGATGCCCCGACCTTGCGAGGCATAGAGGTCTGGAGAGCCGATGATACGCTCTTTCACGTCGCCCAGAACTGCGGCATCGCTCTTCAGGAAACGGCGAATACTGTCGCGGAACTTACCGTTCCACTCGGCCCAGCGGCCCCAAGACGGGAATGAGCCCACCTGATAGAGTCCACCTGCATCCCAGGCTTCGGCTATCAGTTTTGTCTTACCGAGTATCGGATCGTGAGCCAGCGATTCGAGCAGCGGTGGATTCGACATGGGATTGCCGTTCTGGTCGCGTCCCAAGATGGCAGCCAGATCGAAGCGGAACCCGTCGATATGGTAGTCTGTGACCCAATAGCGCAGGCTTTCCACAATCATGTCGCGTACATTGGGGTTGTTGCAGTTCAGCGTATTGCCACAGCCACTGAAGTTATAGTAATGCCCATCGGAATCCAACATGTAATAGGTCTTGTTGTCAATGCCACGATAGGAGATGTAGGGCCCATGTTCGTTGCCTTCGGCCGTATGGTTGAACACCACGTCGAGCATTACCTCAATACCGTTGGCATGGAGCCGCTTCACCAGGTTCTTGAGCTCATCCACCTGCATGCCGAACCTTCCCGACGAGGCATAGGCGGCCTTGGGGGCAAAGAATCCCACATTGCTGTACCCCCAAAGGTTAAACAGCTGGCGTCCGTCGACAGGCGAAACGCGGCGGTTTTCAAACTCGTCGAACTCATGGATAGGCATCAGTTCTACACAGTTGACGCCAAGTTCCTTCAGATAAGGTATCTTCTCAATGATGCCGGCGAACGTTCCCTTATGCTTCACGCCAGAGGCTGCACCACAAGTAAAGTTGCGCACATGCATCTCATAGACGATGAGATCGTTGATAGGCGTCTCGAGCGGCATGTCGTCCTCCCAGTCGAAATCGTCGAGCACCACCCGGGCACGATATTGATACAAACTGTCCCAATTAGGTTCCTGTCCCCACACATCACGGCCTACGATGAGTTTCGCATAGGGGTCGAGCAGGATTTTCGACTTGTCGAACCAATGGCCTTTTTCCGGCTCATAGGGGCCGTCCATCCTGAAGCCATATTCTATGTTCTCATAATCCAGATCGAAGATGATCATCGAAAACACATTGCCAAGACGGAACTCCTTGAAGAAAGGAATCTCGACAAACGGCTTCTCTTCACGGTCGTGAAAGAGCACCAGCGTGCAGTCGGTGGCATAACGGGAATAAACAGAGAAGTTGACCATATTGCCAAAGACCGTAGCTCCGAAGGGATAAGGTCTGCCAGGGCGCAACTTCAGTCCTTGGTACTCGTGTGTGGGAAACAGATCGACTCTATGCATTATGCTCTATTATATAAGGTATTACAAATTCTTCACTTTCTCCATGCATTCCTCCATTGTATCGAAAGAATCGAAGAAATTATCGAAGCCCGTGACACTCATGATGTCCTTGACCTCGGAATTGACGCCCACCAGATAAACCTGCAGTTCTTTCGCCATTGCAACTTTCTTGGAATAGAGCAATACACGCAGCCCCATACTGGATACGTATTTACAGCCAGTCATGTCGAGCACCACATTGCTGCCTTTTTCCAGAATGGCCATGATACCATCCTGTACTTCCTGATAGTTGTAAGAGTTTAACTCTGCACCTAATTTATATATATCCCAATCCATCGCTATATTATTTATGAAGATTCAGCTCGTTGTATTGCTTCGACCAGTCCATGCAGTTGCGCACCCTGAGGTCAGCGTATGGCTCGGCATTGAAGATGGTTTTCTTGATGGTCATCAGCTGCTCCGTGCCATAGAGGAAAGAGAACGGGCGCGGCAGTTCCATCGTCAGGTCGATGGCTTCCTGCAGCAAGTTCACGTCATCATGACAGTCGAACAGGAATCTGTCGGTATCATGATTATCCAGGAACAATACCAGCTTGAAGTCATCAGGATACCTGGCGAAGTGGTCGGCTATCTTGCTGCGCAGGGTCTGATTGCCCTTGATGCCGCGGCCTGAATGGACTTCCTCCAAGAGGATGTCGCGATAGGCAAAGTCAAGCACACCGTCCAGCGTTTCCACATAGTCAGCCTGTAAGGCGTCTTGAGAGAAAGGCTTGGTTTCCTGTGCCAGGAATTCGTTCAGCCGGTCATCTGTCTTGAAGTACAGCTGGCTGGCCAGCTGCGGTCCGATGCCCTGTGCCCACACCTCGCCAAACACCACGATATCGCCGCGAATGGCCTGCAGTTGGTCGCGAAGGCTCTTCAGGAAACTGTGTGGCTGTCCCAGAGCATGGTCGATACGGAAAGCATCCACTCCCATGCGGGCAAGCTGCTCGGCTTTCTCAATCATGAAACTGACCACTTCGGGATTTGTCAGGTTGAACTTAGGCAGGTCACCGAAGCCCAGGAACGACACGAATTCGTCGCTACTCTCTTTCGGATAGAAGAACCAGTCGCGATGCTTGCCGCCATTGGCGAGAAGCGACTCCATGAAGACAGGTGCCTGATACCAGCAGTGGTTGGGCACAAAGTCGCAGATGATCTTCAGTCCCTTGTCGTGAGCCGTGTCGAGCAGCAGCTGATAGTCCTCCCATGTGCCGAAATGCGGATCCACTTCCTCGAAGTTCAGGGTATGATACCCATGATAGTTTGCCGACTTGAAGATAGGCGAGAGCATGATGGCCGTAAAGCCCAGGTCCTTGATGTAGTCTAGTTTGTCAATCACTCCTTGCAGATTTCCCCCGCAAAAGACGTTCTCACTGGCTGGCGGCGTCTGCCAACCTCCGTTGAATCTGTCAATCAACAGATGATAGATTCGGATGTTATCAAACCAATTCTTCATAACATATACATTTCCACGTTGCAAAGATATGAAAAAAAATCGAAAGAACAATGCTTTATCAAAATTTAACTAACAAGCTTGACTCTACGCTCAATCGCAGCCTTCATCCAAGCAGACAGCGACTGCCCCATTCTACCAGAGTTTATAACCACTTCTCTTATAGTTTGCCAGTAGTAAACTGGTGGTTTGAAGGGATGTAAGCAGGAGTCTATAGGTAGCAAGCCATAAAATTCTCTAGAGAATTTACGGTTTTCCTTACGACGCCCCTTCAATCGTAACCCGAGAAAGGGTTTCTCGGTGGCGGAATAGTTGTCTATCGGTATCAACCATATTGTAGAGGTAAAGTAGAGGCAATGTAGAGGTAAATTCAATAATAAGAAAAATAAGATATGAGGCCCGCGAGCAGGGACAGAAATCGTGAGATGACTATCTTCCCGGATCTTATCGTACATGATTGATGCTAGTTCGTCAGGTATTTGTCCCTTAACTGCTGCTGCTCTTTCTTCGAGAAGCCGAGCTGGTTCTCAATATACTGTGACATGGAGC
>CAMHLV010000077.1 GCA_946186115.1 uncultured Prevotella sp.
GGTAGATTGCCAGCATTGTTAAGCCTGTAAGAAGGGTGAAAATGGCACTGTCATAAATAGCCGTGGGGACAGATACTGGGGTATAGCAGCCGTCATACCCAAGTATCTGTCCCTGCGACTACGAACGTGTGAGCGGCGAACAGCTGGTGAAGCGGTTCAGTCAGGATAAGAAGTCGATGGATCTGCGCTGCCTCATTGCCGAGCACCTGCTCAGTCAGGCCCGTGCCCGCTACACCGACCTCCACCGCGCCACGCCCCTCGAACGCTACGAGTTGCTGCTCCGCCGCTGCCCGGGCATCGCCCGCCATCTCCCCCTGAATGCCATCGCCTCGTTCCTCTGCGTCACTCCCCAACAGTTGTCACGCATCCGCAAGGCCGTCACGTTTTCGGAGAAATAATTCCAAATATTCACAAAACCCCTGAACATTTGTTCAGACTTTCACCTCGGCAGCCACTTTTTCGGTCTTGTCGGAGTGGAGCGGATGGCCTCTTGGGTGATGCCCATGATGCGGCGGACGCCGCAGTCTTCCAGGCTCATCTTGTTACATCACCTCCAACCTATAGCCGCGCTTCTTGAGGGACACAATAGAGATGGTGGTGTCGGGTTCGAGTAGTTTGCGGATGTAGGTTATCTGGACATTGAGGGCAAGGGAGTTGGCGTAACTATCGTTTCCCCAGACGTGTTCTAGCAAATACGGACGCTCTACTGTCTGACCGATATGCTGCGCTAAGATGGCGAGAATCTCCGACTGGCGGGCAGAGAGGTGCTGCACCGTTCCGGCATATTCTATTGTGGAGAGGTTGCTGTCAAAAATGGTTTGACCGATGGTCATACGCGAGGGTGACGATGCCTGGCGATGCTCGAAACGCTCTTTAATCTTAGCAATCAGTTCTTCGGGATAGAACGGCTTGGGGATGTAATCATTACCTTTTAGGTCGAACCCTTTCAGGCGGTCGGCCTTTTCCGTCCGGTCGGTGAGGAAGAAGATAAGTACGTCGCGGTCTTGCTCACGAATCATCCGCGCCAACTCAAAACCGTTCATCAGCGGCATGTTGATGTCGAGCAGTACCAAGTCGGGACGGCTGGCAGCGTACATCTCCCATCCCGCACGTCCATTCTCGGCATACTCCACTTCAGAGCCCTCCACCTCCAGAAACTTCCTTAGCAATTCCGAGTTCTGGCGGTCATCGTCAACGAGCAATATCCTAATCTTTTCCATCCGTCTGCGGTATTAAAATGGTGAATGTTGTACCCTCGCCCTCAATGCTTTCAAATGTAATCGTTCCACCATGGGCCTCCACCAGCAACTTCACATAACTCAGTCCAAGTCCGATGCCAGGGATGGCCTCGTCCTTTGCCGACTCGCTACGGTAGAACTTGTCAAACACATACCGCTGGTCGGCCTTTGCGATGCCGATACCATTGTCCGCCACGGTGATTTGCACCATCCCGTCCTCACGCATCCGATAGTCTATCCTGATGGTCACGGCCTCACGGGAGTATTTGATGGCATTCTCCAGCAGGTTGCAGACAATGTTTGCCAGGTGCATACGATCGGCCCGTATCTCCAAATCATCCTCGGACACGATTTCTATCCTCACCTCCTTGCCGCTGGGAATGTTCTGTTTGCCGATACATTCTTCTATCAGACTACGCAGTGAAAAGCGAGACTTCACCAAAGGTATTTCGGTGGAATCGCTGAACGTGATGTCGCGCAGTTTCGAGAAATACGAAGTCAGGTTATCCAGTTCATTGTGCGAACTTGCCAGTATGCGCTTTTTACTCTCTTCGTCCTCCATCATCCGCTCGTTACCCATAAACGACACGCACATCTTCAACGTTGATATGGGTCGCTTCAGTTCGTGAATCATCGTGTGCAGGAACTCCTGCCTAATGGCCTCAATGTGCCGTTGCTTTCGGATAGTCAGTATCTGATAAAACAGACAGAAGATAAGGATGAACGATAGCAATATCTGCATTAGTAATGTATAGGCCATACGACGGATGACTGGCGAAATACTGATGGCCGTTGTCACCACAACCTCCTGCCCCTCGAAGATGTCGTAAGGATACGACACAAGCATGAAGGGTTGCCAAATGGAGCCATCTATTTGTATGGACGGTTGCCAAATCATCGTGTCGGCTTTCGTTGTAGTGATGCTTTGAGTATCTATATCTCGTGACCGCAGGATGCTGTCGAGCCTCTCCTTTTGGAATGGATGCTGGAGGTCGACGATGAAACGGTCAAGAGCTTCCAACAACAGGTCTGTCCCTGCACCCTCCTTGTTCTCGCATGTAAACTCAAAGCGTTCCATTCCATCAGGCATCTCAGACTGCTGGGTATCGCCATGATTGGCAATAAACTCCAAGAGGTACGTAGGGGCATCAACGTCCTTCGGGATGACAAGGGAGTGATGCAGTGTGTCGAAGGCAATTATCTCACACGTCCATGCTTCGGTTTTATCGTCATCTTTTTGATTGTGTGCTTTCCTAAATCGGTTGCCGTAAAGCCTTGGGGAACTCGGCAAGGCTTTTCTCACGGCTATATCTTCTTCGAAACAGGCGATAATTGTGTCATATAGCTCACTCTTGTACTCATCCAACGATAGTTGGTAGCGGCTATATAGCCAATAGCCTTGCACGAGTGTGTAGGCTACGATAGCGCAGATTGTCAGGCCATATATGAATTTAATTCTTCTTTCCATGCTGCAAAAGTACATATTTTATGATGAACCTGCGCCCGAAAGAATCCTAAAAATGCCAAATAGTAATAATTCAGTAATATTTATTTTCGGCTACGAGAGGAAATCACCCTAATTTTGCACCCGATTTCAAATTTATGTATGATTATGAGAAGGTTATTTTCACATCTGTTGATGGTATTGCCTATGCTCGCTTTCGCACAGAGCATAGAAGTGAAGTATTCCGTGTACTCCAAGAAACGGGCAGAGGCTATTAACAAGATAAAAGGTGCGAAGGAGAATCAAGGGTATCAAGGGTTGCTGTCGGGCTTATCGGCAGAGAAAAAGGATTCATTCTGCCTGGTTGTCAGCGGCAGGATGTCATCGTTTGAGCAGATAGAGCCAGAAGAAGAACTGACAGGCGACCACGGCCCGAAGATTATCCTTGTGAATCCTTCTTATAGCGAAGAAAGCGTCTCCGTGTATAAGAATCTTGAAGATATGCGTGTGACGGAATTGAAGGATTTGTTGGCAAGAACCTATTCCATCACGCATCCGTTGCCACGCTACAAGTGGAATGTCGGCACTGAGTCAAAGGAGATTATGGGACTTCAAGCGTATAAGGCCACCATTGGTGATTCGATTACAGCGTGGTTCTGTCCGACTATCCCCGTACAGGACGGGCCAGGCTTATACTGCGGACTGCCAGGGCTTATCCTCGACTTGGAGGACGCGCAGACTGTCTATTCATGCACGGCTATCAATACCAATTCGACACGCGAAGTGGGAAAGCCCAAGAGAGCCAAGAAAATGACGGAAGAAGAATTTGTGAGCCTGAGACGGCGCACAATTGAGAGTCTGAAGCAACGTTCGTCACAGTAATTGTGCATGAGGAAGGTAGCCGTCATAATTGTTTCTTTGCTGCTCTGCCTTGTTCGTTCTTCGGCGCAGGACATTAAACTGAAGGGGGCTGTTGTCAATGCTGATGACGGTTCCGCCGTGTCTTTTACCAACATCATGGTCTATTGCCTCCCCGATAGCACCCTCTTAGGATATGCCATTTCTTCCGACGATGGGACTTTCTCTGTTGCTGTATCGCCGTCCGTTAAAGATTTGTTCATTAAGGTTTCTTGTCTGGGCTTCAAAGGCCAGACCATTACAACAACGACAGGAGCCGATAGTCTGCTAATTAGGCTGGAGCCAGACAGCAAAATGCTGGAAACAGTCGTTGTCAAAGGGCGTGCGCCGGGAATCAAGGTCAGCGGCGACACCATCGACTACAACATCGGCAAATATACAACTGGCAATGAAAAGGTGCTGAAGGACATTCTCGCCAAGTTGCCGGGGATGGACGTGGACGAGAAAGGACAGGTGACGGTCAACGGGGAGTCAGTGAAGAAGATTCTCATTGACGGGCAGGACTTCTTTGGCAATCAGAACGAACAAATAACGAATAATCTCCCTGCCAAAGTCGTAGATAAGATTCAGTTGCAGAAGAATTACAGCGAGTTCTCGCTTCTCAAAGGATTCGACACCCACAGGGCCAACGCCCTGAACGTCAAGATTGACTCTCTGCACCGAGGCCGCATGACTGGTAATGCAGAACTGTTTGGCGGGTGGCCCAACAACTATCGGACAACTGTTAATGCCTACTCGTTTGGCAGCAAGGCCATGTTCGGATTTAACGCTAAGTACTTCAATACGGGCGAGGAAATCATGACACTCATGGACTATATCAAACTGCTGGGCAGCGTGAATGACTATGCCCGCTCGTTTGGCGGACAAGACAGGGTGATAGAGAGTGGCGTCAGTCTGCCATCGTTTCTGACGAGCAACATCAATTCCTATAGCCGACGGAATGCCCTCGTTTCCTCCAATACAGCTTGGAATCCCAACGAGAAACTGAAACTCAATGCCTACTACATGTTCAACTTTGAGGCTAACAAGGGCGAATATGACATTGAGAGGACTTATCTGGAGCGTGACAGAGCAGAGTCGCTGTCCGAGAAATCGGACACAAGGCGGAACTTCCATCACTTCGGTCTGAACATGAAATATAGGGTGGACGACAATGCCGCTTTAGACAGCCGAACAACCATCACCGCAATGCCGCAAACCATCTGTAGGCATATAGGCAACTACGATTCCAAGACGCAAGTGCAGGAATGGGATTTTAGTCAGCGGATGTCGTTTGTGAGGAATTGGAACAACAAGAACCTGCTGACACTGAGCGGAGAATTGGGTTATCATCACAGCCGCCGCCAACTGCAAGTCTTGTCAGATACGATGTCGTTGTACGATATTCCTGCAGAAACGTACGCCATCGAACAGACGCAGAAGCAGGGGCTGTTGGATGCGTTTTGCTCTGTCTCGTGGTCTCACAGACTTTCCAAAGCATGGCAAATGGGCATGTCGGGAGGATGGAATCTGATTCGCAACGATGTATTGGCAGATGCTTTCCTCGATTATTTTAACGTGCCAAAGCAGACACTCACGACAAATGTCTATGACTACTCCGTCTCGCTGTCGAAGAAGAAAGGGCTGTTTCGCATGAACGGAGGACTGACGTTGGCAAGTGTCAGTACTCGCTATGACGGCAATAAAGTCTTGCTTCTACCCGATGTTGGGTTGGAATTGGCTTTCAGTTCTACTAACTCGTTGTCACTGTCCTATAAAAGTGCATACGAGAAGGACGATGAGGTGTCTCTACGGGGAACTATGATTGACGATTATCGGCAATATACGGTTTACAGCGGACAGCAGGACATTCTGCATAGAAAAGACAGATTACAGTTGGGGCTTAACTATTTCGATATTCTCAATGACTTTACGTATATCATGCATGTTGGATGTACGTTCACGGAAAGCCCTTACATCTCAAACTATCAGAACGCAGGGAATGGCGTGAGGGTTGAACTGCTAAGAGCAGACCGCGCCAGCCGTTCCCAATACGCTTACTTCAACATCAAGAAAGGTTTCCGGGTGCCGTTGGTGCTGACATTCAAATCAACGCTGACAAACACCCTGTACCAGTCTGCCTATCAGAATATTCTCAGCAACAACCGTCTTTCACAGATGGACGGGACATTGGCTTTGGCCAGCAAATTCAAATCATTGTTCAACGTGGAGGTAGGTTATAAACTGACATTGCAACAGAGCAAGATGGAAATCAGCGGCGGTGTCATTAACTATGCCGAACATGAAATCTATCTGAGACCCATGCTGCTCAGAAAGGAACGGTTTGAACTGAATTTGCCTCTGTCGCTTGTCCTCGACCATTCTGGCGAGGATAACTTCCGCAATTTTGACTTAGGCATATCGGCTTCTGCCTCTCTGGGGCGTTGGTCGTTCTCTGTCGAAGGGCGCAACATGCTCCACACCCGTCATTACCGCCGACTTCGCATAGAGTCGAAGAACGATTATCAGGAGATTATAGCTGAAAACAGGTTGCCTGGATATATCATCGCTGGTGCCAAATACGTGTTTTAGTCCACAAAACAGAAATATAATGAAGGAAAAATGAAAAAAGTTATCGTTTTGCTTAGTTTTTCGGTTCGCTGAATCGTCCTTGTTGTGTATGAATGATAATTATGACGAAAAAAGAATTTGAAGACATATACCGTCAGCATTATGCCAAGATGTACCGTCTGGCAAGGACGATGCTCTA
>CAMHLV010000078.1 GCA_946186115.1 uncultured Prevotella sp.
TTATGCCAAACGGAAAAAAGAAGAAGGGCCACAAGATGGCTACTCACAAGCGCAAAAAGAGACTGCGCAAGAATCGTCATAAGAGCAAGTAAGCTCTTAATGACAAGAGATTAATGAAAGGAGTGTTCCCGAGAGACCATCAGCGGTTTCAAGGGTGCGCTCCTTTAAAATTTAAAATCTGAATTAACAGTCTAAGTTAAGAAAATGACAAGTGAACTGATCATCGATGTTCAGCCGAAAGAGATATCAATAGCTTTGCTCGAGGACAAGAATCTGGTGGAATACCAGAGCGAGAAGCGCGAGGAAGCCAGCTACTCCGTAGGCAACATCTATCTGGGCAAAGTGCGAAAGCTCATGCCCGGCCTCAACGCCTGCTTCGTTGACGTAGGCTCAGAGCGCGATGCCTTCTTGCATTATCTTGACATGGGGACTCAATTCAGCTCTTACGAGAAGTATCTGAAACAGGTACAAAGCGACAAAAAGAAACTTTATCCTATCACGAAGGCCACACGAATGCCCGACCTGCCCAAAGACGGAAGCGTGCAAACAACGCTCAAGCAGGGCCAGGAAGTGCTGGTGCAAGTTGTCAAGGAGCCCATATCTACCAAAGGACCACGACTGACTTGCGAACTCAGCTTCGCCGGGCGATATATGGTGCTGATGCCTTTTTACGATAAAGTTTCGGTATCTTCTAAAATCAAGAAAAGCGAGGAACGGGCCCGCCTTAAACAACTTGTACAAAGCATTCGCCCCAAGAACTTCGGCATCATTGTAAGAACATCGGCCGAAGGAAAGAGAGTGGCAGAACTGGACAAGGAGATGAAGGCTCTGATTAAGCGCTGGGAAGACACCATCACAAAAGCACAGAAAGCCACCAAAGTGCCACAACTGGTATTCGAGGAAACAGGCAGGGCAGTGGCATTGCTTCGTGACGTGTTCGACCCCACCTACGACGGCATCTATGTCAACAACGAGGATATTTACAATCAGGTGAAAGACTACGTCTCACTGATAGCCCCCGACAAGTCAGACATAGTGAAGATGTACACAGGCAATGTGCCCATCTTCGACAATTTCAACGTCACCAAACAGCTGAAATCATCCTTCGGGCGCACAGTGAACTACAAGCGCGGCGCTTACCTCATCATCCAGCACACCGAAGCCATGCATGTGGTTGACGTGAACTCGGGGAACCGCACTCGCGCAGAAAACGGCCAGGAGGCCAATGCACTTGAAGTCAACCTTGGAGCCGCCGACGAACTGGCACGCCAGTTGCGACTACGCGACATGGGAGGAATAATCGTGGTTGACTTCATTGACATGAACCTCGCCGAAGACCGACAAATGCTCTATGAACGCATGTGCAAGAACATGCAGAAGGACAGAGCACGCCACAACATACTGCCGCTGTCGAAGTTCGGACTGATGCAGATTACACGTCAGCGCGTTCGACCGGCTATGGACATCAACGTAGAAGAGACCTGCCCCACATGCTTCGGCAAGGGAAAAATCAAATCGTCGATATTGTTTACAGATCAGCTCGAGAGCAAGATTGACCGCCTTGTCAACAAGATAGGCATCAAGAAATTCTATCTCCACGTACATCCCTACGTGGCAGCATACATCAATCAAGGTATCGTTTCGCTGAAACTCAAATGGCAGATGAAATATGGCATGGGAGTTCGCATCATACCGTCACAGAAACTGGCTTTCTTGCAATACGAATTCTACGACAAGAACCGCCAATTTATTGATATGCAGGAAGAAATAGAAAGTAACTCTTAAAATCACAGACCCATGGCAGCACTGAAAATTGTATTCTGGACATGCATCGTCCTAGTAGTGTACACCTATATCGGATACGGACTGTTGCTATGGGTGCTGGTAACCCTAAAGCGCCTCGTCAGCGGAAAGGCTGCAAAGCCAGACCTACCGGCTGACGAGGCGTTGCCCGATGTCACCCTGATGATATGCGCATACAACGAGCAGGATGTGGTAGAGATGAAGATGGAAAACACCCACTCGCTGAACTACCCCAAGGAACGACTGCACGTAGTATGGGTCACCGACGGATCTACCGACAACACCAATGAGCGACTGCACACCTACCCCGACGTTGAAGTGATATTCTCACCAGAGCGTAAGGGCAAGACAGCAGCACTCAACCACGGACTCAGTCTGGTGAAGACCGACATAACCATCATGACTGACGCAAATACAATGGTTAACCCAGAGGCTGTGCTCGAGATAGTGCGCTGCTTCCAAGACCCGAAAGTGGCATGCGTTGCCGGTGAGAAACGCGTGATGGCACGCAATGAGGGACAAGCTGCTGCCGAAGGCGAGGGACTCTATTGGAAATACGAGAGCACCCTGAAACGACTCGACAGCGAACTGTATTCTGCCATGGGAGCCGCCGGCGAACTCAATGCCATACGAACACACCTATACAAGCCTATGCCCGAGAATGCCCTGCTCGACGACTTCGTGATGTCGATGCAGATGGTTGACGAAGGATATAAAATAGCCTATACCTCTGATGCCTACGCCTCTGAATACGGTTCGGCAAGCCTGGCAGAAGAATCGAAGCGCAAACGACGCATTGCCGCTGGAGGCCTGCAAAGCTCGTGGTGGCTGCGACACATGATGAACCCGCTGAGAAATCCCATTGTGGCATTCCAGTTTGTTTCACACCGCGTACTGCGCTGGAGCATCACCCCAATTGCACTGCTCATGCTAATACCTGTCAATGCTGCACTGGTGGCAATGAATGCCGGCACACTCTACACAGTGATAGGAGTGTTGCAGATTCTGTTTTACGTTGCCGCCGCATTAGGCTGGATACTAAGCCGTTATGGAATAAAGCAAAAGGTGCTTCATGCCATTTATTACTTCCTGTTTATGAACATCAACGTATTTCGCGGCATGAGTTATCTGCAAAGCCATAAGGGAGGCGGCACATGGGAAAAAGCAAAAAGAGGATGAAAAAATTGCTAAAACATTCTCGTTTTTAAATAAAAAGCCTTATCTTTGCAACAATTTACCATACTAGTGAAACATGACTAACGACGAACGAGAAATATTATTGCAGAAGATTGCCGAAACAAATGCCAAATTACACCAGACAGAGTTGAAGCTTGACTCCGCCAATAAGAAACTGAACGAATACGAAGAAAAGGCACATAAAGCAGAGAAGGCAAGCCAGATGAAGTCTCTGTTCCTTGCCAACATGAGCCATGAAATACGTACACCTCTGAATGCAATAGAGGGCTTCTCACGCATCATGGCCGAGACTGACTCGGCTGATGAGCGCATGAAATACATGGAAATCATTGAGAGCAACAACAACCGCCTCATGGCACTCATCAACGATATCCTGGACCTCTCACGAGTAGAGGCCGGCGAACTATCCATCAAGAGGGTAATGACAGACCTGAGCGAACTGTGCCACAGTCTTCAGAACATTTTCAAGTTCCGCTGTCCAGAAACACTTCAACTGGTGTGGAAACAGCCCAACATGAACGTTGTGCTCAATACTGACCCCAACCGTCTTACACAGGTCTTCTCCAACCTCATCAGCAACGCCCTGAAGCATACCAGCAAGGGCAGCGTGACTTACGGATACCGACTGATAGACGACGGACAGGAGGTGGAGTTCTTCGTAAGAGACACCGGATCGGGCATTGCCCCCGAGGACCAGGAGAACATCTTCAAGACCTATGTATCGCGAGATGCCGAGAAACAGAACGGCTACGGACTGGGACTTGCACTCTGCAAGACCATCGTAGAGAAGATGGATGGAAGAATAAGCGTGCACTCCGTTCTGGGCGAAGGATCTACATTCCGCTTCGTACTGCCGTTTGAAGGCACTATCGGAGGAGTATCAAAGAACAGCCGAGTTACTACCAACTCACGCACCATAAGAGCCACTACAAAGACCGACCTGAGAAACGCTCCACTCGTACTCGTGGCAGAAGACGAGGACAGCAACTTCGAACTTGTACGGATTGTGCTGGCAAAACGCTACAGACTGCTGAGAGCCGTCAATGGCATCGAGGCTGTAACATTCTGCGAAGACGAGCATCCCGACCTTGTACTGATGGATATCAGAATGCCGGACATGAACGGACTGGATGCCACCCGCATCATCAAGGAAGTAAACCACGACATACCTGTGGTTGCCCTCAGCGCATACGCCTTCGAGGAAAACATTCGCGAAGCCAAAGCAGCAGGCTGCGACGAGTTTATGGCAAAGCCGTTCCGAGTGGAAGACTTGATAGACATGGTAGAGAAATACGTTAAAAAATAAATTACGTCATGGGTAAATTAGCAGTCTACAAATACGTAGCCGCCATGTTTCTGGTGATCCAGATTATTGTGTGCCTCTTTACATTCCTGGGACTCTTCGGAGGTGATGTCAACCCGATAGGCAACTCGTCGAGGGCCATGATCGTCTATATACTCCCACTGATGATCATCGCCAACTTCCTGTTGCTCTTCTACTGGCTCATAAGGCGCCGCTGGTTCTATGCACTGATACCGGTCATCACCATAGCATGCTGCGTGCCATATATCGGCACACTGCTACAATTCCGCTCACTCAACCGTGAAGCCGACACCAAGGAAGGACTCAAGATTGCCACCTACAACGTTGCTATGTTCGGACGAGAGACTTCGGGATTCAAGGCTGTTGACATACTGGCTGAAGTACGTCGACAGAAGGTTGACGTACTCTGCATCCAGGAATACAACGACTTCAGCGGCGACAAGAAGAACTCGGCAACATACAAGGAGTACTTCCCATACATGCAGATTGGACGCGAAGACATGGTAATATTCAGCCGCTATCCCATCAAAGGCCATAAGACCATCCTCTTTGACGATACCAACAACAGCGCTATGTGGGCCGACATCGAGGTGAACGGACAGGAAATACGTGTATTCAACGTACACCTTCAGACCACAGGCATTAGCCGTACCATGCATCAGGCAGAGAAAGTACGGATTCAGCAGGATTACGACGTCAGCAAAAGCCGGCTTCTAAGTGCCATCTACGGCAACTATACCCTGGGCATGATGTTCCGTGCAAGCCAGGCAGTCATAGTAGCCAACGAGAAACGCAGTTCAGAGAAGCCCTGCATCATGTGCGGCGACTTCAACGACGTCCCCTACTCTTTTGTCTATAACACCATGTTGGGCAATATGGTTGACGGATTCAAGGAGTGCGGCAGCGGATTCATGTACACCTTCCGTGGTGCTAAGGCCGTGCGTATCGACTACATCTTCCACGACCCGTCGCTCAAGGGACTTACCTACTACCGTGGAGAGCTGAACAACTCCGACCACTACCCTGTTTTCATGAAAATCTCGCTTTAATACGCTAAATTGTTGCCAACAATTAAGCATAACGAGAAAAAATTACCTAAACATTTGGCAGATACACAAAAAAGCTGTACCTTTGCAGCCGCTTTGCGCATACACGGGCGCGAGCGTTAACAATTCACATAAAGTCTAACTTTATTAATTACAAACAAACAATTTTTTTATTATGTCAGAATTAACAAAGAACGTCCAGCCATTACAGGACTTCGACTGGGAACAGTTTGAGAATGGCACGAGCGCTAACGTCAGCAAGGAAGAGCTTGACAAGGCGTACGACGAAACCCTTAACAAGGTCAGCGAGCATCAGGTTGTTGACGGTAAGGTAATTAGCGTCGACAAGAAAGAGGTAGTCGTTAACATCGGCTACAAGAGCGACGGTATCATCCCCGCATCTGAATTCCGCTACAATCCCGAGCTGAAGGCCGGCGACATCGTAGAGGTTTACGTAGAGAATGCTGAGGACAAGAAAGGTCAGCTGGTTCTTTCTCACAAGAAGGCTCGTCTGTCAAAGTCTTGGGACCGCGTCAATGCTGCTCTCGAGAACCAGGAGGTCATCAATGGTTACATCAAGTGCCGCACAAAGGGTGGTATGATTGTCGACGTATTCGGCATCGAGGCCTTCCTTCCCGGCTCACAAATCGACGTTCACCCCATACGCGACTACGACCAGTTCGTGGACAAGACCATGGAGTTCAAGATTGTGAAGATCAACCAGGAGTTCCGCAACGTCGTTGTATCGCACAAGGCTCTTATCGAGGCTGAGCTCGAAGCACAGAAGCAGGAGATCATGTCGAAGCTCGAGAAGGGTCAGATTCTGGAGGGTACCGTTAAGAACATTACCAGCTACGGCGTATTCGTAGACCTGGGTGGTGTTGACGGACTGATCCACATCACAGACCTCAGCTGGGGCCGCGTAGACGATCCCCACAAGGTGGTTGAGCTCGACCAGAAGATCAA
>CAMHLV010000079.1 GCA_946186115.1 uncultured Prevotella sp.
TTGACGTCGCCGGCATTCGACAGTCGCATGATGATGTCCCAGCGCGTCTTCTCGGCAAACATGCTGTAGGTCTTGGGCATATCCACCTTCTCGGCCAATATGCTGGGATTGTACCAGTCCGGGACACGCAGCAGCATGCCGTCGTGATAGGGCTCCAGGCCGAACACCTTCAGATAGCCCGCGCTGGGTACCAGCGGTCCGTAGTAGTAGTCGGCAGTATCGCCCAGGGTGTAGTAGTCGCTATAGATCTGTCCGCTGGTCTCCAGCAGTTTCACCTTGTCGGCAAAGCCCCGCTCGGCGAAGACGCGGATGGTCTCTTCATTGGTGGCTTCAGTGCGGCGGAAGGGCATGTCCAGGTTCACGATCTCGCTCATGCGCTCCCTGATGCGCTCCACGTCACCCTCGGACAGCGCCTCGTTGTTCTTTTTCTTGAAGTTGCAGTAGTATCCTCGCGAGATGGTGTGCTCGATGAAGAGCTTCGAGCCGGGGAAGACGTCCTGCGTGGCCTTGTAGAGCACGAAGCACAGCGACCGCACATAGACGCGGTGGCCGCTGCCAGCGCGGGCGTCGAGGAATTCTACGTCGCGATTCTGGTAGAGCCTGAACTTCAGTCCTTGAGAGGCGTTATTTACTTTGGCTGAAACTACGGGGTAGGGTAGTTTGATGTCGTCGGCAAACTCCTGATAGACGTCAAGTAGTGACGTTCCCTCAGGAAACGACTTAGTCACGTTGTTGTTCTTGCAGCGGATTTGTAGCATAGATGTTTAGATTACCGTGCAAAATTACAAAATAAATTGAAAAATGAAAATTGAAAATTGAAAATTATTTTCTTCTGAACGAAAAAATATCAAAGTTCATGTGAAACAGTGGTTTCTGTTGAGATAATAAAGTGGGAGTGCGTCACCCCGACGAACTCCCACTGACATTGGAAAACTACTAACTATCAATTGTTATTTGCTAATAACCTTTCGTCCGTTAATAATTATAAGACCTTTGTATGAGTCTGATACCTTTTGGCCTGCTGCGTTGTAGCGAATGCCGTCGTTCTTAGCGGCTGTTACGGTAGATATGCCTGTCACAACATCTGAAGAGTATTTGAGTGACTTCACCCTGTAACCATCTCCATGGACAACAATGCTTCCAATCTTTTGGCGCACGACATCATTGACAGCGAGCTTTACAGTGTTTGCTTCAACCACTTTGTCGGTCTCTATTGCTGACCAGCCGTTGGCAGGATCAGAGAAGCGCAGCCATGAATCTTCGCCACCGCCTTCTACCTCGACAATAATGCTGTTGGCTTCAGCGGGGATAGACATGCCTTGGATATACAGACCATCGTGGCCTTCTGTCATGAGATAGTCGCCAAACCAGATTACATCATCAGCGACTGCTGTGCCCTCAACTATGCGCACCTCGTTTACCTTCACATTGGAACCGGCAACGAAGAATCCTTTAGACAAAGCATCGAAGAAGCCCTTTGTCAGACCGAGTGTGTATTCTGTTTCGCCACTCATGAACTTACCCTGATGGCCGTAGATCTTTCCCCAGTCCTGATAAATGTTCACCTGGTGATTATCCTGAACATCAGAAACTATAACCTTGATGATGTCTCCAACCTTGGCATTTGCTGCTGTCAGCTTGGAACCTGTGACCTTGATGTTGTCGTTCCATCCTATGGCTACTGCCTCTTCGCTTGTCCACAGCTGGGCGGGATCAACTTCTACAGGCTCTGTGCTCTTTACTTCATAGATTACGACAGACTTGCGTGAGCAGATGGCATTGCCCTGATTCCACACACTGAAACTGATTCCCTGCATGTTGTACTCATTGGCAGGAGCCTCAAGAGCGGCTTTCAATTCGGAAATGGTGAAAGAATAGACGTTGTCGCCAATCTTCTGTAAGCCGAGCTCTGCTATCTTCACAGAGTTGTCGAGACTCTTAAGGGAGCCGATACCCCAGCCAATGATGCTCTTGCCTTCGTTGTCGCCTGTTCCAGTGGCTTCACCCGTTGCCTGAATGGTAAATTCAACTTTTGCATTGTCGGAGAATCCAGCAAACTTGTCGGAAGTGAGATTACCATATTGGTCGAATTCGATATTGACACCTTCGGCATACTCCAAAGCTCCAGCATATTGTACTGCATTGACCTTTATTGCCATGCCCTGAACGCGCAAACCTCCGCTGGCGTTTATGATGGCAGCATTTTCGGCACTAACCTCAAATGTGGCAATACCCTCAGCATTGGGAATCACAGCGCTGGTCAAATCACTCCAGTCGGCATTGTTCTTGGGCAGTAACTGAGGACCGTAACTCCAACCCTCAACAGCAACTTCTTCACAAACAAACAGGAACTTGTCGCCTGCATTGACATCAGTTTTGGGAATCAGGAAACTAGTGTTCCAATTGTCAAGGGTAATGGGAAGGCCTTCGATGTCAAGGTTTTCCTGTGCGTTAACATTAATAGCTAATGCAGCCATTATGAAAAAAGTAAAAAATTTCTTCATACGCTTTTTCAGAATTAGTAAGTTAATAATTTTGGTATGTAATATTCTGAGTGCAAAGATACGAAGAATCATCTTAACTGGCTAATGTTATTTTGCCAAAGAATGATACTATGTTGCCAAAATAAGCACAGGACCTTGCAAAATGTCAGATTACAGCATGATATTCCAGCAATCCTGCCATCGGACTATGCATGATTTGTCCCAAAATGAATCCTTCGGAACAGGCGGCCTCTGCCAGTTGCTCACGATAGTGATGTGCCATAGATCCGATAAAATGTACTGGCAGGTCGGGGCGGTTGTATGGCTTGATATTGTTTATAAAGAATTGCCGGAAATTGTCGGTGACGAGTTGCCGAAGCAGTGGGTTGTCCAGATGCTGCCCTATATATAAAGAGGTGGAAGCGAGAAACCTGTTGCCCATGGGCTGGCGATAGACGCGCTGGATGATGTCGGCCATAGTAAGCTGCTGTGTGGTCAGGAAGTCGTCGCGCACATCAGCCAGCAGAGGATTCTTGAATATGGCGTTGATAAAGTTTCGGCCTAACACGGCTCCGCTGCCTTCGTCGCCTAAGATATATCCCAGGGCGGGGGTGTTCTGCACTATGCTGTCACCATCGTATAAGCAACTGTTGGCGCCTGTGCCCAGTATGCTCGCAATGCCCTCGTTGCGGCCGCAGAGAGCATGAGCCGCTCCCAGCAAGTCGCTCTCAACCTGGATGGCTGCTGATGGAAACCGTTGCTGTAGCAGTGATTTCATCGTGGGAATATGTAATGGCGTGCATCCGCTGCCATAGAAAAACACCTTATCAGGGTTTCCTTCTACGCTCAGTTCCTTGTCGAGGATGGAGCGGATAACGTCGGTCTGTTGGTGGATGGGCGAAATGCCCTGTGTCCCTATATGCTCTGTCTCGCCGTTGCCCACAAGGGCCCAGTCTGTCTTTGTGCTTCCGCTGTCGGCAATAAGTATTTTCATGTCGTCTGAATTTTTCTGCAAAGTTAGATAATTTTCTTTTTTTATAATAACAATTCTCAATTAATTTTGTATCTTTGCACGCAAAACGAAAAGGATGAAGAGATTTTCTGCCATATTAGCGCTATTGCTTGTTACTTTGAGTATGCAGGCCGTGCTTAAGGAAAAAGACCTAAGCCAGACGCTCCAGATACTTCGTACTGAACTCTCCAACTACCACAACGAACTGCTTGAGCGACTTGAGCAAGACCAGCAGCAGAGTGAAGTGGTGCGCGACCAGTTGATATCTACCATGCAGCGCAGCAACCAGAACTCTCTGATGCTCTATTCACAGAAGCAGGACTACGTGTTTGACCTGACCTACGCTTGTCATGAGGCTACTGAGCAGTATCAACAATTCCGCCGTCAGCAGCTTCCCTTCAAGACTTTCATGAATAAAGCCGAAAGCGAGATAGCACGATATGACTCGCTGATAGTAAGTTTGAAGGTGATGCCCCAGAATATGCTCGATGAGCAGACGCGCATAGACCGCAATATCTGTCTGACTCTGGCTACCAGCATTCGTAATATGCTTGAGGAGAACAGGGCAACGATGGCCGACTATGTGCGTATCTATGACATTACCGAGCAGCGATTGTCGAACCTGAATAATTATGCCCACAATCGCTATAACGACATTCAGACCAGCATCTTCAGAAATGGCGGCAATTCATATTTCAACATACTGAAGCATTTTGGCCGCAACTGGGGCACCATGAAGGAGACGGTGATGAAGAAGTATCAGCCTAATGCCGACTCGCAATGGGACAGTCGATGGATTTTCGGACTTCTCATCTCCATTATCCTATATGCTGTCATAGCATCCCTGCTCAACTTTGCTGCCATCCGCTATGTTGTTCCCCACAGGATGCGTACAGAGGGGTTTATGAAGAAACGTGCTTGTATCACCATGGCTACTACTACCGTGACGTTTGCCATAATTCTCGGAGTAGCCCTGGCCGTGACAGAGCAGAATTTCATCATCATGGCCTCCAACCTGCTGGTGAGCTATGCATGGCTCCTGGGAGTCATCCTAATCTCGCTGCTGCTGCGCGTCAGCGGCAACCAGATAAAGAGCGCATTCCGCGTCTATACGCCGCTTATCATAGTGGGATTCTTAGTGATAGCGTTTCGTATCATCCTAATCCCCAATGAATTAGTTAATCTGCTGTTTCCGCCGATACTTCTGGTTTGTGCGTTGTGGCAGTGGAATGTCATCGGCAGGCACCGCAACAATATCCCACGCTCCGACATGTTCTTTACATATCTGTCGTTGCTGGTGTTCGTCGTGTCTGTAGTATGTTCGTGGGTGGGATACACCCTGCTGGCCGTACAAGTGCTGATCTGGTGGATCATGCAGCTTACGTGCATACTTACTATCACCTGCATAAGCCAGTATCTGAAATTATATGGTATCAGGCATCATTTCGACGAGAGACCAGTCACCAAAACATGGTTGTATGACTTGATGTGCCAAGTAGTACTGCCGTCGCTCAGCGTGGGTAGTGTGATGCTTAGCATCTGGTGGGCAGCTGATGTGTTTAATCTCAGCGACCTCTGCTGGCGTGTCTTCAACAACAACTATATCAATATGGAGAACTTCCAGGTGAGCATCGTCAAGCTAACGATGGTTATCTGCCTGTGGTTTATCTTCTCATACCTTAGCAAGACGCTGTTGCGCCTGCTGCGCCTGCACTACTTGATGAAAGATCCCGAGTCGGCCGACAGCCGTACCGTGATGAGCAAAAACGTGATTCAGATAGCAATCTGGGGAACCTGGCTGTTGATGTCGCTCTCCATCCTTCATATCAGCGTGTCGTGGCTGCTGGCTATTACGGGCGGCCTCTCTACTGGTATCGGTTTCGCTTCGAAGAATATTATTGAAAACATCTTCTACGGCGCTTCTCTGATGACTGGCCGCATTAAGGTCGGCGACTGGATAGAGGTCAACGGCACAATGGGTAAGGTGGTGAGTATCAGCTATACATCTACGGTGATAGAGTCGCTACATGGCGAGGTCATCACGTTCCAGAACTCACAGCTGTTTACCAACAACTACAAGAACCTGACTCGCAACCACGGATATGTACTTGCCGTCGTACCCTATGGAGTAGCTTATGGCAGCAACCTCCAGGATGTGATACGACTTGTTGACGGAGCCGTAAACAAACTGGATCATCAGTGGATGGATCCTTCGAAACAGGTAAAATCGGTTGTTGGCGAGCTGGCGGATTCGGGCATCAACCTTAAAATGTTTGTATGGGCAGATGCTCCCAAGAAATCATATGTCGTCAGCGACGTATTGAAGTGCATATACGACACCCTCAACCAGAACGGTATAGAGATTCCCTTCCCACAGCAAGATGTACATCTCTATCCTGCTAATGTAGCGAAATCATGATGCATCAGCATTAGTGTGGTGCATGTTCGGCATGGTTTTGCAAACTCCGCTTTACATTATTAAAATCGAGAGCGTGAAAAAGGCTTAAAATCATTATCATGGAGTGTGTTGTTCACAATTATTTAAGATTGCACGCGAAATGTTCCGAATATTTTTTTGTAACTTTGCAGTCGATTTCGAGAAAGAAATTTCAATAGTATAAAAACATAATATCGTAAATCAACAATTATGACAATCAACGAATTCAACTTTGCCGGTAAGAAGGCAATCGTACGTGTGGATTTCAACGTACCCCTGGACGAGAATGGTAAGATCACTGACGACACCCGCATCCGCGGTGCCCTGCCCACGCTGAAGAAGATTCTGGCTGACGGTGGTGCTGTCATCATCATGTCGCACATGGGCA
>CAMHLV010000080.1 GCA_946186115.1 uncultured Prevotella sp.
AAGAATGATGATTACAAGAATAATTGTTTTCCTATTATTGCTTTTCACATGCAATCTGCGGCTTTACTCTCAGAATGTCAATAACTCAATCTCCATTTCTATGATGAGTTATTCGCAAGGATGGTCAGGAGGTTATTACGAAAATGCCACGTTTTCAATCTCAAACTCATCATATTGCAACTTGTTGATGGTATCACTAAAGATTTACAATTACAACAATAATTCAGAAATCTACTATGAGGACTATACCAATAGTTATTTGAATGCTGGTTCTGGATATGCGTTTTCCTATTACAACAATACAGGAAGTTCAATTATAAAAGATAATGCATTGATTATTGAATTACAGTATCTCAACATGACTGATGGTGGTGAGGTGATGACTAAGAAAGTGATTAAAAAAGCAAGCACCGTTGGTTCTAACATTGTATTGCCAGATCTCGATGAATATTTAGGGACCTCAGGGACATGCGGTTATAATCTCACATGGTCTTATGATAGCAGTACAAGTACGCTTACTATCTCTGGTTCAGGAAGTATGGATGATTACGATGCCAATTCTGGTCCTTGGTCAAAATACAGTTTCACCAATCTGGTAATAGGTTCTGGAGTGTATTCTATAGGGAAGTATGCTTTTAGTCATTCAAGTTCATTAAGGAATCTGACGATAGAAAATGGTTTAAGTATTATTGGTGAAAGAGCTTTTGGATATTGTAAAAATCTCAAAAAAGTGGTAATTCCCAATAGTGTAACAAGAATAGACTGGGCTGCATTTGAGAGTTGTTCTTACCTTACTTCTATATCTATTGGGAACGGTATAAAGAAAATTGACGGAGGGGCTTTCATGTCTTGTGGCGAGAATGCGTATATCAATGGAACACGTGGTATAAAAGAGTTCTATTGTATGGCTGAAAGCGCTCCTTATGCTCATGCGGGCGCCTTCACAAGTTCATACATAGAAAATGCGACACTCTATGTGCCTGCCAATGCTGTTGATAATTATCTTAATGCCACAACTTGGAAGAATTTTGGTAGCATCGTTGCAACTGAAGTGACCGGTATAAATGAGAATATTAACTTCAAGTCAAATAAAAAAACATATAGTATAAATGGGCAGGAATTAGTAACGCCCCAAACAGGTATCAATATCATCCGCATGAGTGACGGCACGACAAAGAAGGTGGTCGTGAAATAAAAAAAACTTCACTAAATTTGTGAATTTAAAAAGAAATGCTTATCTTTGCAACCAAAATGGAAACTATATGGTCATCGAATACGAAAAAGACTATCTTGAAGAGCTATACAACGACGGGAAATGTACGAATAAGAAGTACCGTTTCCAGAAGCCTGTCGTAACAAAATACCAGAAGCGCATCGATACGCTGATGGCTGCCACTCGGATTGAAGATCTTTTTGTGTTCAACTCGCTTAACTTCGAGGCATTAGACAATGGCTATTTCTCTATTCGCATCGATTTCCATTATCGCCTGGAGTTCAAGATAAGGCATGAGGGTAGCGAGCCTGTGGTGACCATTTGCACAGTGACTGACATTACAAACCATTATCAATAAGCAAAGCAATGAAGAACAGAATAACGACACATCCTGGAGATGTACTGAAAGAAGAATTGGAGGCAAGGGGTATTTCGCAGAAGAAATTCTCCGAAGTGTTGTCTGTCCCATACACACAGCTTAACGAGATACTGAACGGAAAGCGTCCTGTAACCACGGATTTTGCATTGATGATGGAGGCTGCTCTTGGTATCAATCCGGAACTGCTCATCAACATGCAGTCACGTTACAACATGTCCGTAGCCAGGCAGAAGAAGCCGCTACTGGCAAGACTGATCGATATTAAGAAAGCCTGTGCGGCAGTCTAGGCTCCCGAGATTCCAGCATGAGACTGGGTCTCGGGGCTTTTGTGTGATATTCCATTTTATTCTCTTTTTTCTCTCCTGCTTTTTTCTTTTTTCTCTCTTACTGGTGTGATTTTAGACCAAAAATTATACTTTGAGGGCTGAAAGCACTATTTATACTATAATTTTCTGAAAAAACATTTGCTAGAGCAAAGAATATTGTGTATCTTTGCACCATTAAAATTTCATGCCATGGCAATAACAGTATTGAGTGCAAAGAAATACGCAACAACTCTGAAGGTGACCATCCAGAAATCTGGAAGGTTAGGCTTCACAGACGACACATCGAAAGCCCTGAATTTATCAACGGAGAAGTATGCAAAGTTTGCACAAGACGACGAAAAGAACATCTTATACCTTATTATATTAGATAAGAGCGACGAGGATGCTTTTGATATAAAAATCTCGAGTGGATACTATTATGTGTCCACCAAGGTGATGTTCGACACGCTGGGATTCAAGTACGAAGATGGCAACATCATGTTCGATCTGATCCGGCAGCCCTCTCTTGACGACGTCCTTTCAGGACAGGTATATTACATGAAACAACGTCCAACTAAAAATAAGGAAAGGAAGAATGATATAACCGAACCATGAAAAAAGGCCCCGAATATTAGAGAATATCGCGGGGCGCACGCTGACGGTCCTCTGACAGTTTCCGAGGCTAAAAGAGGCCGTTTGCACTTCACTCCCAAAGAAACTTTGGTCATAAAGCGGCTGCAAAGTTACAGTTTTTTTTGTTATCCGCCAAATAATGACCTTATTCCAAGGGTAATATTTATAAATATTTGTATAATATAGATTTTATATACAAGAAAGGGTAACAATAATATGTACATAGACCTACTGAACCAGATTTTAAAAGAGACCAACAACGGTCTTGACATCATCACCGACCTGATTCCAGATCTCGATGATGCAGTGATTAACCACAAAAAGGCGTTCCGCCTGCGTACTGACGACCGCACACCGTCGGCTCACCTCTATCCTCCCAAGGATGGTGACGACAGCTGGCACGTAAAGGACTACGGCATGGGCGAGAGCGGCGGCTATTTCTCGGCAGTCGACCTCTACATGTGGTTCCGCGGCTACAGCCAGGACAAGTTCCGCATAGCACTGGAGGAGCTGGCTGAGCGGTATGGCGTCGAGAAGTCGCTGTCGCACACAACCAACAAGCCCGTAATTGAGAAGCGCGATGCCCGTCCCGACGAGATTGGGGCAGCGCCGCGTGTCACGCTAAAGCCAGGACTGGACGGCATTGACCTGAGTTGCTGGGGTGGCAGGGTGAAGGCTGAACACCTGACGACCTACGGCTGGAAGGCCGTCAGCGAGGTGGCCATCACCAGTGGTGACAAGGTCATCACGCGCAAGCCTACGCCCACGTACCCCATCTTTGCCCAGAAGTGCGACTACGTTGACAGCCAGGGACTGACGAAGTGCTTTTACAAGGTCTACGAGCCGTATAACCCTGACAAGGCCCGCCGCTTCCTGATAGCAGGCAAGAAGCCGCAGCAGAACTACATCTACGGCTTGCAGGCTGTCCGCAAGCTCTTCCATGAGCAGGGCGATGAGAAGCTGCCGGTGCTGCTGCTTGTCAGTGGCGGCAGCGATGCCGTCTGTGCCCTGAGCTATGGCTACCTGGCCGTATGGCTCGACAGCGAGACCAAGGGCCTCAGCGATGCCGACTACAGTATGCTGATGAAGCACACCCACCGTCTGGTCAATATTCCCGACATCGACTCCACCGGCATCACGGCAGGCCGCCGTCTGGCTCGCAACATCCTGAGCATCCACACGGCATGGCTGTCGGACGGCGACATGGGTGGACTGCACGACAACCGTGGCCGCCGCTGCAAGGACTTGCGCGACTACTGCCGTCTGAACCCGTCACAGCAGGCAATGGAGAGGCTTATAGCGCGTGCCATTAGTGCTAAGTTCTGGACGACGAGCACCAACAACATGGGCAGGAAGGAGTACGTTTTGAGCCGTACGTCGCTGGACTATTTCCTCGAGTTGTACGGTTTCTACACGCTGAAGGACGAGACCCGCAAGGAACCCGTTTACATCCACATCGAGGGCATCGTCGTAGAACACGTCACCGCCAAGAGAATTGTCGGTTTCCTGAAACAGTGGATGACACAGCAGGGACTGCCCAAGGCACTGCAGGACAAGGTGCTGCGCAGTCGCGACCTGCCTACCAACAATGTCAGCACGCTGCGCGAGCGCGACGACTTGGACTTCAGCCGTGCCACGGCTACCACGCAGCGCTTCTACTTCCGCAACTGCTGGGTAGAGGTCTCTGCCGAGCGCATCACCACCCACAATTACACAGAGTCGGACGGCCACTACGTATGGAAGGACAGCATCATCCCCCACGACTACCGCACAATGAACGACCAGTTCACCGTCACCACTGACGAGGACGGCCAGTACATCGTCACGCTATCGGAAGACGAAAAGGATTTGAGCAACCTGCTGAAGTTTATGGTCAACAGTTCTCGTCTATACTGGCGCAAGACCGACGAGTACGGACAGCCGCTGACACGCGAGGAGCAGTTGGACCAACACCGCTGCCTGGCAAGTCGTCTGGCCAACCTGGGCTACCAGCTCCACAGCCACAAGTCGGAGTCGGAGGCATGGGCCACCATCTGCATGGACAGCACCATGGCCGAGAGCGTCGATCAATGCAACGGCCGCAGCGGCAAGTCGTTCTACGTCAACGCCATATCCAAGACCGCCAAGACCTTCACCATCGATGCCGGCACCACATCGTTCAAGGACCCGCGCTTCCTGTTCGACGGTGTCACCAACGACACGTCGCGGGTGTTCATCGACGAGTGTCCCAAGACATTCGACTACAACTTTATCTACGGTATGGTAACGGGCGACTTCCGCGTGGAGGAGAAAAACCATCACGCCTATGTCATCCCCTTTGCCGAAAGTCCGAAGTTTGTACTGGCCACCAACTTCACCCTACAGCGTCACGACCCATCGACCGAAGGACGCATCTGGCCACAGCCGTTCTCGGACTACTACCACGTGAAGACCCCGCAGAACGACTACCGGGAGACGCGCACCATCCGCGATGACTTCGGCAAGAACCTGATGGGCTCTGAATACAGCGAACACGAGTGGCAGCTCGACTATGCCTGTATGATCCAGTGCGTGCGTTTCTTCCTGTCACTCAAGCCTGGTGAGCGTCGCATCATGCCACCTATGAGCCGCATTGAGCGTCGCGAGCAGATGGCTGCCGTGGGTAAGGACTTCCACCAGTGGGCCGACGACTACTTTGCCCCCGATAGCGGCAACCTGGACTGCGACCTGAAGGCAGAACAGGTGCTGAACGACTTCAACGCGGAGACCAAGTTCGGTTGGTCGCCCAAGAAGATGACGCAGCACCTCAACGACTATTGCAAGCTGGCCGACCACATCCAGTGTCTGAACCCTGCTACAGTCACCCATAAGCAGAAAGACGGCGAACGCTGGGTAAAACGCGACAGCAACGGCCAGCAAAAGAGCTACTATTACGTACAGTCTGTCACAACTGCCGAGGAAGCCATCGGCACCGAACCGATTCAGGCAAACCTACAGTTTGAGGCCGACCCTACATCAGCCATGTCGAGTGACCAGCCGTTCTAATTTCGAAATATCCATTCTCTTTCAAAGCCCGTCACAGAGCATGTTTCCAAAACTCTGGACGGGCTTGCTTTGTGATGTTACAGATACAGATGCTACACATGCAATCACTTCTTCCCCACTATATTTTCTTTTAAGTTCTAGCAACATAATTATTTGCATTCTAAGTGTACAAGTGTAACAGCTAACAAAGAGAGGACAGTAACCTGCTGACTGACAATCTATTCACATCGAAACAAGTGTGCTACACATGACGATACAAATTAGACACACATCACCTAAAATGCCAATCTGTAACACAAGGACCATGTAACAAAAGATACTTTCCTGCTTTACTTGGAGCGATTTCTTCGATGTGAGGGAGCGGCTTCTTTTATGGGAAGGGAGCGGCTCCTTTTATGGGAAGGGAGCGCTCCTTTTTAGGGAAGGAAACGCTCGGAGAAATACTATGGGAATATTCGAGAAAAAAGTGATTTTTTTCTTAAAAAAATGGGGGAAATATTTGGTAATATGAAGAATATTTCGTATCTTTGTATCGTAGTTCAG
>CAMHLV010000081.1 GCA_946186115.1 uncultured Prevotella sp.
CCCATGTTATAAAACTGCTCACTGGCGTGAACCACCATCACAAGCAGGCAGGCGATTACACGGATGTAATCTACAAATGCTATTCTATCTTTCATCCTATTTACACAAATTGGTATTTCCTTGTCCCAACACTTCATGACTAGTGATTTTGCTGCAAAGGTAACAAATAGTTACCAAGGAATGACATCCCACATGGTTAATCTAAGTTAACGCCGCTTGCGTAGATTCCACTCTAATGCTAGTAAGTCGTATGATTTTTGTACTTTTGCAGCGGGAATCGCCTTTAAGCCACTCGCAAGAATATTAAATTTGTCAATCATCTATCATGTACGATCAGATTAGGGAAGATCATCTCTTTATAATAATCTATTCAACAGTGACAGCTATGGCCATGATGGCCAGTTGTTATCTGCTGTTCCGACGGGGTAACGCCTTTACAACCGACGTTACGACACCTGTACGCCTGCGCCGATGGACGGGCGTGTTCTTTGCGTCCATCGCATTGAACCATATATGGTATATGCCAATATTCTTCCTTTCCTCTAGTGAGGATATCATGATGAACGATCTCATAGGCGGACTACTTGACAGTATGACGATTTTTCCTTTGGCAATCATTGTATTGCTCAACATGCTGCAAGACCGCAGACGGTCACAGTGGCCCATTGCTGTGATTATAGCGCCATTCGTGGCAGGAAATGCGTTGAATGTTGTAACCCGTAGCTATGCCTTTCTGCCAATGCTGTATGTCTATGCCCTTTTGATGGGTATAGGCATCATTATATATATGGTGCGCGCGTTAAGACAATATGGCTGTTGGTTGCGCGACAACTATGCCGACCTGGAGCACAAGGAGGTGTGGCAGAGTTTCTTGGTGCTGGCTATCGTACTGTTGGTGTTCGTCATCTATGCGTTTACCAACGAAGGTACGACTTACATCTACGCCATGCTGGTAATTAGCGCCATACTGATCTGCTACCTCCTGTGGCGGGTAGAGACGTTAAGCGACCTCAGTATTTCTCAACAGCAGAGTCTGTCTGCGGCAGAGCCTGTCACCACGGAGGTAGTGGATGCGGAAGATTTTGAACTTCCCCAGACCATTCACGACAAGATCGGGCCATTGCTGCAGCAGCATTGCATAGACACACAGCTCTATCTGCAGCACGACCTGACCATCATTCAACTTGCCAAAGCTATTGGCACTAACCGCTACTATCTCAGTCAGTATTTCTCCCGTCAGGGTATCACATATAATACCTATGTCAACAGTTTGCGCATCAACCATTTCACCAATCTCTATCGCAAGTCTGTCGCCAGTCAGCGTTCCTTCACCGCCAGGCAACTGGCTTTTGAAAGTGGCTACAGAAACTATACAACCTTCAGTGCCGTATTCAAACAGCTGAAGGGGCAGACCGTTACAGCGTGGATGCATGAAACAACCCAATAATCCAAGGGTCGAGTTTCAGAATCAGCAAAATATCGTTTCAAAATCGGCAAAAACTGATTTTTCTGGTACTTGGCGCAATATATTTTGGAGATTTTTGTTTACCTTTGCAAACATAACCCATATTTACTAGATTATTTATCAATAAATTAAAATAATAAAACGATGAAAACAACTACCGATTACTCCCAGAAGGCTAACTGGTGTAAATTCCCCCAAATTGCCAAGGACGTAGATACGTTCTACATATTTGCTACTGAGTATATCATGGGAAGCTTTGAAGAAGGTGCCCCAGATTATGGTACACTCGACAATCAAGAGATGATAGAGGGTATGAATGTTGAGTATTTAGAACATGCAACAACATATGCCGACTCTACCAATGTGTTCGCTCCATACTACCGCCAGACTGGTCTAAGGTTTGCTGGTGACATATATAAGAGAGATGGCAATTTCGAGGCTGCGCTTATCGGTACGCCCATTGATGACATCATGGCAGCCCTCGACTACTATTTCGAGCACTACAACGAGGGCCGTCCGTTCATCATCGCAGGTCACAGCCAAGGCTCCGCATTGGTCAAGGTGGTATTGATGAAATACTTCAAGGAACACCCAGACTATTACCGGCGCATGGTGGCTGCCTATGTTATAGGTTACTCCGTCACAAAAGAAGACCTTGAGAACTATCCGTATCTGAAATTCGCTACTGGCGAGAGTGATGCAGGGGTCATTGTCAGTTGGAACACCGAAGGTCCAAAGAATGTTGAGGAGAATGCTAAGACCGTTGTGCTGCTACCAAACGCTATCAGCATCAACCCGCTGAACTGGAAGCGCGACGAGACTTATGCGCCCGCCAGCGAGAATCTGGGGTCGCTTGTGGTGAACGAAGAAACCGGAGAGCCTGAGATTGGTGATCTTGGTGCGGACGCACAGGTGAATCTTGCCCGAGGCACAATCGTGACGCACGCTAAAGTAGTCCCGATGCCCGAGGATGCCGCCAAGGTAGCCGCAGAGTTCTTCGGACCCGATGGTCGTCATGGTGAAGACTATACATACTTCTACAACAATATCAAGGACAACGTTGCCAAGCGCATCGCCACCTTCAAGACGAATATGCGACAAGATATCGTCGGGACCGGTGCGGACCTCGTGGTCTATGGTAAGATTTTCACTTCTGACAGCGATAAGGTGGTAGAAGCCTTTGCCGTGAAAGACGGTAAGTATGTGTATGTGGGTGCCAAGGCAGGAGCCGAAGCTTTTATTGAAGCAGGTAAGACTGAAGTGGTGGACTACACCGGAAAGGGACTTGTGATGCCCAGTTGCGGTAATGGTCACGCCCACTATTCGATAGGTGTTGCCCTGCCAATCGTCGGAACGGTAGCCATTGGGCTGACTCTCGACCAGTTTATGGCAGAAGCTGTCCCCGCTGCCGTCAAGAAGGCTCGCGAGACAGGAGCGACGTCCATCTTCGGCTTCGGTTGGAATTACATCACCTTCATGGAGAATATGCCCACCCGTCAGCAACTGGATGCCATCTGCAGTGATATTCCTATATATTTTGCCGACGACGAAGGTCACAAGGGGCTGGCAAACACCCTGATGCTGGTCAAGGCCGGAATTATGAAAGCCGACGGCACGGTGCTCAAGAAGGATAAGGATATCCGTGGCGGTGAGATCGTGATGGGTGCTGACGGTACGCCAACCGGTTTCCTGAAAGAACAGGCAGGCACTTATACACGTTCCTTCCTCGACACAGAGAAACTCTATCCCGTTGACGTCGCAAAAATTGTCGTCTCAAAGGTCCAGGAACAACTTCTGTCAGAGGGTTATACGATGTATATCGATGGTTGGGGCAACTATTTCTTCAACCACAATTACTTCAAGGCTGCCCAGCAGATGGATCAGACTGGCAAGATGAACTTCGTGCTGGGTTTGACCTATGAAATAGAGAGCTGGATGAATGTGGATGAGGAACTGAAGAATGCCGCCGACGTTCAGAAATATGCCACCACCCATGTCAAGACAAACTGGCTCAAGCTCTTTATGGACGGTACGGTAGAAGGTGGTACGGGATTCGTGGATCCGCTCTATCCTGACGGTCATCAGGGGCTTGCCAACTGGACGGAAGAGGAACTGACCGACATCACGCGCAAGACGAATGCGAATGGTATAACCATGCATATTCACACCATGGGTAACAAGGCCGTCAATACCGTTGTCAGCGCCTATGTCAATGGCGGAAAGGATGAAATGCGCAATACACTGGTCCATGTGCGTAACGTTAACGCATCGGATTTCAAGCGTATGGCCGACCATAACATGTATATCGTCTCAGGTATGCTCTGGCATCATTGCCCCTCTTGGGCAGCTGATTATATTCGGGAGCACGGTCTGGCTCCTGCAGGCCAAGAGGACAAGTCTTATCCGATGAAATCATATTTCGACAACGGCATTACTATGACGTCTCACTCCGACTATCCTGCTACAAGCGGAAGTCCTGACGACCCCTTTGGTATCATGGAGATAGCAGTGACTGGTGTACTTGCAGGAGAGAACGGCACGCCTTGGTGGTCCGAGGAGCTCATTACTCGCGAACAGGCCATTGCATCCCTGACCATCAACGTTGCCAAGCAGATGCTCATCGAGGATGAAAGAGGTAGTATCAGCACAGGCAAATATGCCGACTTCCTCTTGGTTAATAAGGATGTGCTTTCGTGTCCTGCGAATGAGATTCATGAGGCCAAGCCCACCGCCACATACTTCGAGGGGAAGAAGGTTTTTTCGATGTAATAATAATGATAATTTATTTAATCCTAAAATAATACGAGAAAATTGGAAAAGATGAAGCTTGCCGCCACACCCGACTATTCCAAGGAGTCCTGTTGGTACAAAATCCCAGCTATCACCAAGGATTTCGATACGTTCTATATCTACTCAACTATCTACTTTGGTGCCAACGAAGGTGACCCTGACTACGCAACGCTCGACAACCGTGAGATGCTTGATGGTATCAAGGTGGAGCATGCCATCAAGTCAAGCGTGTTCGAGGAATCTACCAATCTGTTTATCCCCCTCTATCGTCAGTCGGGTATGAAACTCGCTGGTGACACCTGGAAGAAGACCGGGAGCATCGAGGAGGCTATCAAGAACATACCCTACAGTGACATTACTGCTGCGCTCGACTATTACTTTGAGAACTACAACGAAGGGCGTCCGTTTGTCATCGCAGGCCATAGTCAGGGTTCGGCCATCCTGCGTCACGTGCTGAAGCATTATTTCAAGGAGCATCCCGACTACTACAAGCGGATGGTAGCCGCATACGCTATTGGTTATTCCATCACGAAGGAAGACCTCGAAGCCAACCCGCATATGAAGTTCGCCACAGGAGAAACTGATACGGGCGTCATCATCAGTTGGCACGCAGAAGGTCCCAAGAGTGTAGGAAGTAAATTCCTGTCCGCTGCGATGCTGCCAAACGGCATTAGCATCAACCCGCTGAACTGGAGTCGTGACGAGACGTATGCTCCCGCCAGCATGAATCTCGGCTCAATCGTACTGGACGAGAATACCGGTGCGACCGAAATCCGCGACATCAATGGTGACGCACAGGTAGATCTTGCCCGTGGCACCGTCATTACGAACGCTAAAGCCATACCCAATGAAATGGTTGAGTTTGCCGGACCGCAAAGTTACCATCAGGACGACTACTCCATCTTCTACAACAACGTGAAGGACAACGTGGCCAAGCGCATCGCAGCCTATAAGACAAACCGATGATAACAGAATCACTCAAATAGTATAACAAAAAGGAGATTTTATGAAACAGACAATTTGTAAGAGTATGAAGAAAATGTTGTCGTGCATTGCGGCTTTGAGTATTATCGCCTCTCTGGGCGTGCTTACCAGTTGCTCAAGTAATGACAACCCTAGTGGCGGTGACATCATTTCAGAGAAGGCAGACCTTGTTGTGTATGGCAAAATTTTCACCGCCGAGGGCAACCAGATTGCAGAGGCTTTTGCCGTGAAGGACGGCAAGTACATCTATGTAGGCGACAAGACGGGAGCCGAAGCCTATGTCGAGGCAGGCAAGACCGAGGTGGTGGACTATACCGGCAAGGGACTTGTAATGCCCGGTTGCGGCAACGGACATGCACACTACTCGATGGCTAACGCCATCAAATTAGTCGGTGCGACAGTAGGATTAGAGGACAACGCCAGCAAGTTCCTGACGGAAATCGTACCTGCTGCTGTCAAGCAGGCAAGAGACGCAGGGGCAAAAAGTATCTTTGGTTTCGGATGGAATGTTCATGTCTTCGAGAGTAATATGCCTACTCGCCA
>CAMHLV010000082.1 GCA_946186115.1 uncultured Prevotella sp.
TTCATTTTACCTAAATATTAAATTATATAAATATTTATTGGACTGAATTACCAAGTTCGTAAATAGCGATGACATCCTTCACTTCAACAGTTGGATTAGATGAAATGGGCGATTTTAGTTGAGATACTCGATCTTCAGAACTTCTTCCTCTGGTTTGATTACAATGTCGAAGACAGACGGCACCTTATTTTTTCCCCAAGCGTTGCTTGTGTCTTTTGCGTAAAAACTGAAGGTGGCGATGGGGGATTTCTCACTTTTGCCATTGTCGTAGAAGGTTGTGATGCCAGCCAGCTGGTTTGGCATGATGTTGATTTGGTCAGCATATCGGTCGTAGGTCAGACTCGATTCGTCAATGCTCGCTGGCTTGGTTACATAAAGCATGAGATAGGTCTTAAGGTTCTTTTTATATTTATAGGTAACAGACTTGGACCATTTTCCGTTGTTGATAACTTCTCTTTGTTCCTGTCCGTTCTCGTCAATATACCCAACCTCTATTTTGTCACAAAGTAAATAAAGGTTGCCACAGACCACAGAGTTTAAAGTAAATTCTTTAGGGAATTCAAGGCTATAGTCTATTTGGTAAGATACGACCTTGGGCTGGGCAGAAGGCGTGTTTGTGTTGTCATCGTCGCTGCCGCATGCGGTGAATACTGTTGTTGTCATTGCGCAGCAAAGGACGGCTGCGAGCGTCATCAAAATCTTTTTCATTGTCATAATGTATTAAGTGAATAAATAAATGATATTAGTCATAGATTCTTTCTTATTCGGGCATGGGCAGCTCATAGTGCATGTCTGACGGACATAAATTGTTGGGCAATTGGTGGTTGAGGCGCAGCCAACGGCTCCAGCCCACAGCACGGTCGAAGACCAACTGCTCGTAGGTGTCGGCCAGCGTAGAGCCCCAGAGGATGTCCTCTTCAAGAGGCTCCCCTCTATAATAGGTTCCATCCTCACTGGGTTCCATGAAATACTGGATCATTGAACCATCAGTGCAATATTCTGTTTCCAAGAAAGGTCTAAAATCAGCCTTGATTTGCTCATACTTAATAAGAGAGTAGCTGCCCCCTGAACCAAGCATTACGCTATAGTCCACCATGTAGTCGTGGATGGTGAGGTATTTGCTGTAATTCTGGGCCACGATACAACTGTTGAAGGTTTCCTTCATCTGGTTGAAGAATTCGTCGCCATAGACCTCGGGCAGTGCTTTGATGATGCTCGACATATACTTGGCAACATCGTAATAAGGGTATTCAGATTGTACCTTTACGGTGTGTGCCGTACAGCTGTCAATAATTTCCTTTTGGCGCTCTGTGCCGTTGGAATAAGTGTTGCAGAGACGGTCGGTGAACTGGCGCATCATTTCGCCAAGGCGTCTGATATTGGTAGTACGGGTGACGGTCAGGTCAGTATATATGGGTGTGGTCTCGGTGATGTGTCCAATCTCATCCCACTTCTCTATGAGAGCCTTGCTATATGTGGCTAATGCCTGTTCGATCGTTACCGAAGACTGACTGAGCTGTTCGGGCAATACGTTGAGGACATTGCCATCTGCCGGCATTGTATAGGTAGAGGCAATGACGTAGTCGCAGAGGTCTTGTATCTCGAACTGGTACTCCAGGTTGTTCATCAGACAGGCCAACAAGTAGATTGTCTCAAAGCGAACGTTGGCATTGGCGACGGCACGGTGGAAACTCTTTGCGGTGAAATGCTTGTCTTTGTTGCCTTTGTCGTAAATCATGCCTCTGGTGGTGGCAGGTATCTCCGGCAACTCATCATGAGGGACGTAGCCACGGCCGTGGTCGTTCATGATAAGCATATACTTCTTAGCGGGATATTTCTGAGCCGCCCAGTTGATGAAGTTGGTCAGAGAGTCGGGACAGGTGATGTCGGCATTGTCGGCACCATAGATGTTGTTCTGCGAAGAGGCTTGTTCCAGAAATGTCTTTGCAGGGTCAATGGCCCAGCGGATGGTCTTGTTGCCATAGTTCTCAGAGAATACGTCAAGACTATCTCTTAGTCCTTTTATGTTTTTGGCGCTCGAGAATTTGTACTGCACAACCACGTTCACCTTCTTGTAGGCATCGGGACTGGCCTTGTAGAAGTCTGCAATCATCGAAAGGATGAAATCATCCAAGTTTCCGCCGCCATGGGCATAGTAGAGAATGGTGTACTCCGCCAGTTGCTCTGGTTCGGGTGGTGTCACAGGGTTGTCGCCGTTGTCATTGGTACAGGCGGTGAACACAGTTGTTGTCATTGCGCAGCAAAGGACGGCTGCCAGCGTCATCATAATCTTTTTCATATTAATTACAATCTAGTTTATATTTTCGATTTCGCTTGCAAAAGTAGTCTGTATTGAGGAAACAACAGTCCCAAAGTAGGAAAAAAAAGTCTCAAAACGAGAAAAACTGTATATTTTTATGCTGAATTTGTATTTTATTGCTAATTTTGCAGACGAATCTACCACTAAGGGCGTCTATATTCTTTAAGGCTTATAGATTGTAATGAAGTGAGAGTAAAGAAAAAACAGAATCGTTTATGAACGCGAAATTCAAGATGCCCAAATTCGGGCGCAACCTGACACTAAAGGGTTCGTTCAAGGAACTGCTGATGACGTTCCTCGGTACCACCATCTCTATCGTGCTGACGTTCGGTACCTCGGCACTGCTGGACAACCGTGAGAAGGCTGCCCAGCAGCGCCAGACGGCCATCATGTCGGTCTATGATATCGACGAGATCATCCGCATGCTCAAGGAAGACTTAAAAAAGGAGACAGCCTTCTCTGAGGTTACCTACTATTTGTTTACGCATCAGGAGGAACTGGACTCCATATCGTCCGACTCGCTGAAAATGGCTGTCGCCTACTTGGTAGAGGACGTGACTACACAGTCTAAATGGGCTGACGATTCGAAAGAGAAGGCCTTTTCGGGCAATATAGAGGTACGCGAGAACATGAAATATACTCAGTTCTACGACAATATACGCGAAAGCTACCGGCTGCGACGGGAACTGCTGGGATGTATTGAGAAAGATATTGAATTCAGTCGCCCTATTTCTGATGCAGACTATCGCCAATTCATACAGCAGTTGGACTTTGGAGACTTTGATACCGATGGTAATCTGTCTGAAAATGCCAGCAGGAGTCTGTTGCGACGTGCTTTTCAGCAAAATACCACAGGACTCTACCTGAGATATTTCTTCAAGCGCCGGGAAGCTTACAGCTACTATATATCGCACCTTGTCCACCTGAACCGCGAGAATAAGTTCATGGCGGATATTACGGACGACGACTTGGCTGAGTATGTCAAGAAGAATGTTGACAAGACCATGCCCGCCACTGCACAACAGCTGATTGGTACGTGGGAATATCAATTGCTTGATAATGATGTCTTTCATTATAAGTTAAAGAAAGACCAGACAGTAGAACTTATTTGCGATGCGGTCAACAAGTTGGATTTGTATCTGCAAGATGAAGAGATGTATGTCCCCATTCTTGTGCCCACATCGACTCGTCTCAAGGGCCATTGGAGGCTGGATGGCGACTCGCTGAAGTTGGATTTCGACAACAAAACGCTGGAGATACTGTCCATTGACGTCGATTTCAGCAAATTGCCCAAGTCGGCATTGGAACGCTCAAAGGGACAAAAGGAAGGTGTCAAGGATATGTTTATACAGGTTTCCAAACAAAAAGACTGGTCGTCGTCGTTTAAGGTGTCCTTTGACCTTTCCGGACAAATCATGGTGTGCGATGTGCAGGATACAACGCTTTGGGGCACTACGAAAACCATAACTACCCAAATGGTCAGGGTAGAGACGGCTGACAAATAACATTATTTCAAAAAACAATGAAAAAGATCCTCATGACACTTGCGGCCATAACGCTGCTTATGGCAATGCCAGTATTGACATCATGTTCTGTTGAAGACATCCCCGCAACGAATCCGGTACAGGAAGAACTGGCTGAGGCCACAATAATCTGGTACGGCACCGGTGGCGGAAATGTGGATCCATACATCTTGGCGGACTTCCGGCAATTCTACGATGCCAGGCCTGAGAGCTTCGATCGCGTCAACATCGTGGCACAGTACAAGGCTTCGCTCAACCCTTTGGTCTATCAAGGATTGACTGACGAGGAGGTGTCTCAGAAGGCTAAAGAGTTGGCAGCTGGAAAGACGGAGAAAGAGTTGGAAGCGATGACGATGGAGGACTACTTTTTCCTGTTCCATCCCAAGCGCAGTGCCACCTATCGCTTTGCCGTTGACCCCGCGAAGACCCTGCGCCAACAGTTTTTGGAAACGGAGCCTTACGGCGCGATGAACTGCGACTTCACCTGTCCCGACTCGCTGACCAACTTCATCAACTGGGCTGCCCGGACGTACCCCGCCAAGCGATATATCCTCGTCATGGCCGACCACGGCGGCGGCTATCTGCCCAACCACGATGTGGCCGAGGCTGCCGAGACCCGTGGAATGGTCTTCGATGACGGGTATCAAAATGGTAACACAAGCGGAAATAGATATAAGTGCTTCTCAGCCAAGAGCTTCGCACGGGCAGTGAAGAATGCCGATGTACACATTGAGGGCATTGTGCCCTATCTCTGCCTGATGAACAATCTGGAATTCCTCTACGAGGTGAAGGATGTGACCGACTACATTGCCTGTTCTACTTATACCTTGTGGGGGACTATTGGGGCTATGCAGAGTCTTCCCGATAATTTGGCCGCAGGACTGGATACAAAGACGGCGCTGGTCAACTTCGTCGATGCTAACGTGGATAGTTGGGACAAAAATCTATATGACCCTGCCAACCCCGAAGAACCCAATTACTACGACATGACGCTGACCGAGACCAAGCGTTTAGATGATTTGGCACCCGTTCTGAAAGAATTTACCGACCGCCTGGTTGACACCTACCAGAACGGCACCGCAGAACAGCGTGCCGCAATCGACGAATGTACGGCCAATGCCGTGAAGGTGTACAACCAATTCCCCCTGTATGACATGGCCAAATACATGGAGAGCCTGTTTTTGGTGCTGCCTGACGTCTTCAACTACGCCCTCTACAACCGCTTCGCCGATGCTTTCAACGCTTGCATCGCCCACCAGCGCTATGCCCGCTACCTGACCAACCACAACTATCAGGTCGATTACAGCATGATACTCGCCGTACGAGGCCATTATATCTATTACGTCTATGATTTATCGGACACGGAACTACAAACAGCTACAGTCTATTATACCGATGGCACTACCGAGACCTATCAATACGTGACAGGTGATGGCGACAGCAGCAGTGGCAGTCTCGATCATTATGTATTCCAGGAAAGCGGCACTTGGCCCAGCACCTTTGCCGATACATATCAGCAAACCACTTTCGACCGCCTCGTGGGCTGGAGCCGTTGGCTACTCCTCAACGAGACGGCTCCCCCGGCTTGGAGTCCTTCGTCGTTTTGTTTCAAACTGCCCAGCGACGACATGTCTGGAATACCTACATTATAATCATTAATGATATGAGAAAGTATTTTCAAAAATGACAAAGACCGAAGCGGTTCAGGTGAACCTAATTTATTTAATTTTTAACTCGTCCATTTTTAGTGGACACTAGTGGTCACAAATGATAAAAGAATGACAGAGAAGACCAAAGCCGTATATAAAGATCTGT
>CAMHLV010000083.1 GCA_946186115.1 uncultured Prevotella sp.
TACTGAAAGAAGAAGCCCTTTTCGTGCTGGAGCACGGAAAGGACTATGACTTCTCGGAACATCCACATTTCGTGGAACATCGCCAATATGGCAGCGTGAACTTCTCGTTGTTCCGTTAAAACAATCACTATTTAAAGTTCCACTTGCTGTTGTCGCTGTTGAAATCGTAGACGGCGAGCGTCGGCGTGGAGTCACCAGCAGAGTAGAGGCAATACGTGGCATTGGTGCCCCCGATGCCGGGAATAGCCTTCGGCATGATGCGATAGGTGCCATCAGTAAGTTGCTCGATACGCCAAAGCTGCTCGTCGGCGCCAGTATAGGCAGGAACGGTGGTCACCTCCTTGTCGGCAGTAGCGGCTAGTGCACGGTCGGTACCCTCGATAGTGATCTTGAAGTAGGGATTGCTGAGATAACCGCCAGCCTCATCGACGGGAGTGATGGTCCAACGCTGGTGAGGACGGTACATATAATCGCCAATGCGGGCGGGAATGTCACCCTCGGGCCATGTGGCCTTCACCTCATCGAGTGTCTGGTTGGCGATGGGCTTGACGGGCTGTTGCATCTGTTCGCGGTTGAACCAGCCCTGACGCTGCTGCTGCATACGGACGAAATCGACGGTGAGTTCGAGGGCATAGCCACGACGCTCGCTGAGGATTGCCAGATTGCCACCCTTGAAATTGTCACCGGCAACAGGCCAGCCGTTCTTCCATACTATCGGACGGACAGCAAGTGTGGAGCGACCGCTCAGTTCGAAGTCTGCCTCCCAGTGGAATGACATCACTTCGACACCCTCGTCAAGAATATAACGTCCGAAGTGTCCGGCACCGCATGCGCGCTTCTCGGCAGCAACGACCATCTTGCCACCACCATGGAACATGTCGCGGCCGACATTGTCGAGATAAGGTCCTTCGACGCTACGCGAACGGCCTACTACGATGTTATAAGTAGAGTTGACGCCGTCGCAGCAAGTGCCGTGGGTGCCGAGCAGGTAATACCAACCGTCGCGATAGATGAGGTCAGAGGCCTCGCAGTCGATGGCGATGTCCTTCTCCTTGTTGCCGCTGACGCGGAATCCCGTCTTCGGGTCGAGCTCGATGAGACGGATGGTTCCGAAATAAGTGCCATAGCTGACCCACAGACGACCAGTGGTGGGATCCAAGAGCATGCCTGGGTCGATGGCGTCCTGATCCTCCATACCGTCAGAGGCACATACTTCTACCGCCTCCGTCCATTTGAAGTCGGGCGACTTGGGGTCGAGAGTCTTGTTCCACATGGTGAGGATGCGGCCAGCATGACCACCGCCAAGGCCACCACCAGTGGCACCGTAGATGCAGAGGTAACGGTCGCCGATTTTCAAGATATCGGGCGCAGCACCGCCACCAGGACGATCGGCACCACTATGCCAGCTCCAGCCGTCGTCTGAGATGATGCCTCCGCCACCAGTGCCGAAGGTATACCATTTACCGTCACACTCGGCAAGGGTCGAGGGGTCGTGAATGTATGGTGCGCCGATTTGCGCATTGGCAGCAGCAGTAATAGCGAGTGCTGCCAGGATGCTATATATTTTTTTCATAGTCGTTATGTCGTTATTAAATTATTTCGAGGATGTTGTTACCTTATAATTCTTTACTGGGTTACCTTTCTCGTCGAGGAAACGGACGCAGAAGTCGCTCATGCCTGGGCCGTTAATAATGGCACCACGCAGGATGTTACGGCCTTTCTTCAGGGTGAGACGTGGCGACATGGCGTCGTCCTTCACCATACGGCGGTCGCCAGAGAGCAGCAAGGCTTCCTCACCATTGAGCCACCACATAGAGGCAGAATTAGAACCGACAGCCAGACGGACGTTCGGGATGTCCTCGTCGCAGTCGATGATGGTCACTGCCCAGAAGAGCACGCCATAGACTTTCGTACCCCACTTCTCAGCGAAGCGGAACAACTTGACGTTGAACATGTTGCTTTCCAGTGCGTGCCACGTCAGCGTCTGCTTGACAGTCTTCACCTGAGGACCTTCGGGCTGCTGCTGAGCACCACGACCAAAGCCTGCGGGGGCTTGTTCCTGCTGGAACACAGCGGTCACCTTCTGACCATCCTTCGGCAGAATGGTCTGCTGACCTTTGAAATATTGGCGGTTGAAGTGTTCGCGGAGATAGCTGTCAGTGAAGACGGTGTTGCCAGAGTTAGGCTTGTCGATAGGTTCTAAGAGCATCCAGCGACGGATGAAGCCTTCGTCGTCAGGCTTGGCTGCCGGAGCCTTGGCATCTACATGTGTAAAGTAGTCGGGACGGTTCTTGAACTGTACCCAGTTGACGCTGAGTTCACCATCGCCCTCGTTAGTCACGACGAGGTTGGTGACGCCCTTCGGTGTGTACTCCAAGTTAACAGACTGTGTGAGCCACTGGTTGCGCAGGTCACGACGGAAGCGAGCCATCATGGGATTAGCAGGTTCCTCGGGCCTTACTGTCAGTGTGACACGAGCGATGACCTTGCCCTTGGCACTGCCCTCGCGGACGCACAGCTCGGTATTGTCTGCAGCCTTTACGTTGATAATCATGTAGCCGTCCTTGATGCAGCTGAAATCCACATCGTCATATTTCAGCCAACTGCCCTTCTTCGGCAGGGTGGCCATGTAGCTGCGGAAGGTATTGACGGTATCGATGAGTTCGGTGGTGACACCCTCGCTGGCCGTGCTGTAGCGGTCAATCTCAATCTTCTCGGTAGCCTTGTTGATGCCCACGCCACGCATGGTCTTCTTCACCTCCTGAATAGTACCGTCGGGATTGAAATAGAGTTTGTCAATCTGAACAGAACGGCGCTTGTCGTCGCGAGGCGAGAAGGCGTTCTGGTGATAGAACAGATACCACTGACCCTTGTAGTTGATAATGCTATGATGGTTGGTCCAACAGCCGTTCTCGTGCTCGGGCATAATGATACCTTTGTATTCGTAAGGACCCATCGGATTCTTACTCATGGCATAGCCCAATACCTCGGTATTCTCACGCACATACGGATAGGTCAGGTAATAGTTGCCGTTATACTCGAAGGCAAAGGGACCTTCAGCCTGACGGCTGGGCAGGTCTTTGAGGCAATTGACGCCATACATCTCAAACTCGCGGTCGCCCCACTTTACCTTTTCCTTGGGTGTGTCGTCAGCCAGTTCCTTCATATTGGGTTTGAGTTTGGCACAACGGCCATTGCCCCAGAAAATGTAGGCGTTGCCGTCGGAAGCCTGGAGCACACAGGGATCGATACCATTGATGCCCTTGATAGGTTCTGGTTCACAGATGAACGGTCCCTCGGGACTGTCGGCAATGGCGACACCGACACCAAAACCACGGCCGTCTTTAGGAGCAGAGGGGAAATAGAAATAGTACTTCCCGTTGCGCTCGACACAGTCAGGTGCCCACATTGAATAAGAGTCTGGACGCACCCAGGGTACTTTGTTCTGAGTGACAATCACACCGTGATCTGTCCAGTCGGTGAGATTCTCGGAGGAGAACACATGGTAGTCCTCCATGCAAAACCAATCCTGTCGCTGTCCCTCGGGAGGGAAGATGTCGTGCGAAGGATACAAATACACTTTTCCGTTGAATACACGCGCCGTTGGGTCGGCAGTGTACTGATCTCGGATAATCGGGTTTTGTGCCATAGCAGCAACTGCTGCCAGGCACAATCCCAAAGTTGATAATAAAGTTTTGTTCATATTTTTTAATTACTTGAATTGCCAATAATCGAGACGAACGTCACCCTGTGCCTTGTCAAAGCAGATGTAAAGGTCATGAACACCCGTTGCACCAGTGACCTTCGTAGTAAATGCCTTGTATTTCTCCACAGAACCCGTGCTCTTGATGGTTGCAGTACCAATGACGTCGCCCTTTACGCTGTCTATGTGCAGGGTAACGGTACAGCCTGCCTGAGCGGCTGCAGCAGCGATGATGCTGAATTGCTTGGCACCCTTGCTACCGAAGTCGACACCACGCAGACGGATATACTCTCCGTCGTTGATGTCGTAAATGTACATGTTACGCTTACCTGTAGATTCCGGCATATCCTTGACGACACCAGTATTCTGGATGCCCATCTTCGAAGATTTCAGACCATAGCCCCAGTTCATGGTCTCGGCCTCCACACGACGATAGGGGTTCAACCAGTGCAGCTGCTTCATGGGTTCCTGGTCGAGCCAGTAGGGAACCTCCTGAATGGTACCATCTGCGTTATAGGTAATCTCTGTAGCAGAGACGGTACGACGCTCATGGTGCTCATAGGTATCGAGGTGCATCAGATCGTAGTTCTGACCAAAGACATAAGAGTGGCCTTTGAAATCACAGATGCCAGGATGGTTGCCACGGTCGCGCTGAGTGGGCTTCATGATGTAGTTCTTCCACTCCCAAGGGCCAGTAGGGCTGTCGCTCATGGCATAGCCCAGCGCCTCTGGACAGCAGGTCGTAGCATAGCTGAGATAGTACTTGCCATTGCGCTTATAGAGCCACGGACCTTCCTGATAGTTCTTCACAGCCCATGTAGCCTTCTCGCTCCAAGGTGCGCGGAGATTTGCCTTAGCACCTTCCTGCTTGACAGGACGCATGATGCCATCCTTGGGATTCAGCACGAAGATGTCACCGTTGGTAGAGATCATGTCTGTATTCAACTTGGTATAGTAGACATGGGGGTTGCCCCAGTACATATAGGCCTGACCATCGTCATCGGTAAAGACGGTGGGATCGATGTCGTCCCAGTGCTCCTTCTGCCAAACAAGTGGTTCACCAAGGGGATCCTTGAAAGGACCGTAGGGAGAATCGCTCACCAAGACGCCAATGCCATGACCATGCAGGGGCGCATAGAGATAGTATTTACCATTGCGCTCAACAGTCTGGATGGCCCATGCACCATTCTCACGACTGCGCCACGAGAATTCCTTCAGCGATGCTACTGCACCATGCTCCGTCCAGTTGACCATATCAGTGGTTGACCACAGTAGCCAGTCGTACATAAAGAAACCTGCTGAGTTTTTCTCGTTCTCGTCAGGGATATCCTCAGGAGAGGCGTCGTGCGAGGTATAGAGGAACAGTGTATCGCCAATGACCAGCGGTGAGGGGTCTGCAGTATATTTCGTCTGGAACAACGGCATATTCACCTGCTCTATGCCACGCATCTCCCACCAGTCGAAATTGAAGAGTTTTGGACCCTTACGGCCTTTGAACACGAGGTAGAGATCACGAGTGTGCAGACGAGAGGGATAGCTGTCGAGTGCTGCCAAGTCGGTGGTAATGGTCTGCCACTTCTCCCAGCCGCCAGTACCTGGAACGTCCAATGTGCCAAGCAGTTGACCACCGACACTATCCAAACGGATTTCAATTTGTCCGCCACGTAATCCACTGGCTACACGGGCTGTAAAGGTACGTGGGGTCTTGTAGCAGAGATGTACAGCCTGCAGTTTGATATAATCGCCATTATGGATATCGGTGACATAAACACCAACCTCGTCATTTTGTTCTGTCTTGATTCCCTTCGAGAACGCCATGGTCTCAGCCTCCACCTTGCGATAGGGGTCAAACTTGGCAATTGGTTTTACGCCCTCGTCGGTAGGCATGAT
>CAMHLV010000084.1 GCA_946186115.1 uncultured Prevotella sp.
GCAAAGGTACAACGAAACTACAACTGTTACAACGTGTATTTCAACGAATGCTTACTGATTAACGATAACGTTAACGATAACAATAACTAACGGAAAAAGGAACCTTGCATAGGTTCCTTTTTCATCTTCGTATTTCGTTTTTCGTATTTCGTCACTTAACTACCTTCTTGCCGTCAATGATATAGAGACCACGGCCGAGCAAGTTGAAGTCGGTGCCTACATAGCGACCGTCGAGAGTATAGATGCGATGTGTAGTCGTAGCGGCATCTACCGTCTTGATGGCTGTCGTGTTGCTATTCAACTTTACCTCGTCAAGGAACAAGCGACCCTTGTCAATAGCAAAGGTTATCTTCACAACACCAGTACCCGTCACAGTAGCCTCATAGTCGTTGAAGGCGCCCTTCGTCAGGGTTACCGAAGCCTTATCAATAGTTCCGCCATTCACCGAGAGACTCAGTGTCGTACCATCGTCCTTACCACTCCATGCACCGGCCTTAAAGGTCAGTGTAGCCACTCCATTTAGAGTAATGGCAGGTGTCGTAGCAGAACCGACAACAGCTTTGCTTCCTTGAGGACTTGTACCGAACCGGGCACACTTGTTGGCACCGTACGACTTGTCGCCAACGGCAGTCCATCCCTCATTATCCGGCTCAAAAGTCGCGCTGGCTATTGTCTGGTTCCAAAGATTGTCGTTGCCACCTGTGCCGGCGCATTGGTCGAACGACTCATAGAATTCGCCCTCAACAGGATTCTCAGGATCCACTATAGGATCCACAACAGGATCGTCTCCGCCACTGACAATTCCATAAACAAACGACATGGTGCCGTCGGAATTCTTTGTAATCTTCGTGATACCCTTCTCCATGAATTTTTTCCCAGCGGCATTCTTATTATAAAGCGAAGCTGCGGGCTTCGACGTTGCCGTCAGGCTGTCCAACTTATTATATGGATACACATCGGAGTCATAGGAATAATCACTGCTTTTATTATTTGCACGGATCAAGCTACAGCGCTGGTGATCGTTGGCATGTATGGTATAACCTTGACTGGCATACTCATTCACCGTCTGTTGGGTTACCTTGGTATTGGGGTTGTTCTCTTCCCATATGTCCTTGTTGAAATCCACATGGGTAATCATAAGACCTGCACCAGGCAACGATGCATCCCAGCCCTTCAGCTGACGGTTCTCAATCATATAATATTCGTCATGATGACCGCTATTGTAGAGGATATAGACATCGCCTCCTTCGCTTGTAGGCTTCAGTTTCTCCACCTTCACGTCATCTGTCAATTCGATTGGTTCCAGCCATCCCGACATCCACTTCTCGTAAGCCGTATAGCCTGCAGGCCGGAAAGAGCCGCCATTATATGAACCGCCGCACATAAGGTCCCATTCACCCATACCGAACCAGCCACTATAGCTTGTGTCGTAGAAGTCGGGGAATCCCATGCAGTGAGAGAACTCATGGCAGAAACAGCCAATACCCTCAATACTGTCGTCAGACTTAATTTCATTCGAGCAAGCATAGGTATCAATAATGACTCCATCAATAGTCTGAGTCTTTTCGGTTGATGACAAATAAAACATATGGGGCCAGATGGTATTGGAAGCACCGCCATCGGCCTGTCCCTTACCTGCATAGAGGATAAACACCTGGTCCACCTCACCGTCGCCGTCCCAGTCGTAATCCTTGAAATTAATGCCAGCCTCAGTATCATTATGCGCAGCATTCACAGCTTCTACTATCAGTTCGTCAGCATGCTGATCGTTACCCTCGCCGCCATAATCTTTTCCGTAGTAGGAATATTTCTGCTCTGCGGTATAGGGACCTACTACGTCAAAGGTCAGTTCAAAGATACCACCACTCTGTGCCTTGAAATAATCGGCAACAGAACCCTTGAAGTTGCCGTCAGAGAAGTTCTCCTCGTTGAGTATCTTCTTATACTTGGCCAAATTGTTGGCTGTCTTGAACTTCGTGTCCTTGAACTGCATCAATATGACCAGTCCTTTCTTCTTGCCTGTATAATGAGTCTGCTCACCTATAGACACTCTTCTTGACGCCAAGCGCTTCGCACGTTTTGTATTCAGCATATTTCTGCGAGCATTTGCCTTGGCTGTAATCACATTTTTATCTATAACAACAAAATAATCAGCATCAGCAGCCTGACGGTATCCCTTCCCGTCGTCTCCTTTCCAATAGTTTCCATGCTCATCACCGACAAGCTGAGCTCTCAATTCTGTACCATCAGCCAGTTTCAGCGTCTTCCATACGCCACGTTTAGCTGGCACTGCCATCACCGTTATGGTAAAAACCATAAACGAAATTGTCATCAAAAATTTCTTCATATCTTTCTTATTATTATTATTCTATCAATGCCTTGATATAAATCAAGAGGCGAAAAGGGCTGCAAAGGTAGATTATTTTTCAATATCCGCCAAACTATTTCTGCATAAATTGAGAATATTTAACGGATTACAGCGGGCTATCACCCCTGTAATCCGTTAAATTGTTCCGTATATCGGATTTCCAGAAAAAGGACTTTTGTACAGATTCTGTTTATGGAACAACAACCTTTCTGCCGTCAACGATATATAGTCCACGTGCGAGCAAGTTGAAGTCGGTGCCCACATATCGACCGTCGAGAGTGTAGATGCGATTAGTGGCTGTAGCGGCATTCACCGTCTTGATGGCTGTTGTGTTGCTCTTCAACTTCACCTCGTCCAGGAAGAAGCGACCACTATCAATGGCAAAGGTTATCTTCACTGCACCTGTACCCGTCACAGTAGCCTCATAGTCGTTGAAGGCACCCTTCGTCAGGGTCACCAATGACTTATCAATGGTTCCGCCCTTCACCGAGAGGCTCAGTGCCGTTTCATCTGCCCTACCTGCCCAAGCACCTGCCTTAAAGGTCAGTGTTGCCGTGCCATTGAGTGCAATGGCTGGCGTCGTGGCAGAACCGGCAATAGCATCGCTTCCTTGAGGACTTGTGCCGAATCTGGCACACTTATTGGCCCCGTACGACTTGTCGCCAACGGCTGTCCATCCTTCATAATCCGGCACAAAAGCCGCACTGGCAATTTGGTTGCTCCACAAATCGTCGTTGCCACCTGTGCCTTCGCATTGGTCAAACGACTCATAGAAGTAGCCCTCTACGGGATTCTCTGGTCCCACGATAGGATCATCTACACTACTCACAGGGCAAAATACAAACGACATGGTGCCGTCAGAATTCATTGTAATCTTCTTGATACCTTTCTCCATGTACTTAGTTCCTGCTGCATTCATATTATAAAGCGATGCTGCAGGTATCGACGTTGCAGTCAGACTATCGAGCTTTTCGAATGGATATACGTCGGATGGATATGAGATAGTACTGCGAGTGTTGTTGGCACGGATGAGAGTGCAGCGCTGGTGGTCGTTGACATGAATACCATATTCATCTGCTTCCCTCTGTGATATCTTGGTGTTGGGGTTGTCCTCTTCCCAAATAGCTTTATCGAAATCCACATGGGTAATCATAAGACCTGCACCTGACAGCGAGGCATCCCAGCCCTTCAACTGACGGTTCTCTATCATATAAAACTCATCACGATAACCGCTATTGTAGAGGATATAGGCATCGCCTCCGTCGCTTGTAGGTTTCAGGTTCTCAACATTCACGTCATCTGTCAATTCGATTGGTTCCAGCCATCCCGACATCCACTTTTCGTAAGCCGTATAGCCTGCCGGCTGGTATGTATTTCCATTATACGAACCTTTGCACATAATGTCCCAGGTACCCATGCCGAACCAACCGCTATAGCTGGTGTCGTAGAAGTCAGGAAAGCCCAAACAGTGACTGAATTCATGGCAGAAGCAGCCGATTCCCTCAATTGAGCCGTCTGTCTTGGTCTCATTCGAACAGGCATAGGTATTGACAACCACACCATTGAATGTTTGTTGGTTACCGGTTTCTGACAAGAAATACATGTGTGGCCAGATGGTTGACATGGAACCGCCATCAGCCTCGCCATCACCGGCATAAAGCACAAAGACCTGATCCACCTCACCGTCGCCGTCCCAGTCGTAATCCCTAAAGTCAACCTCAGCAGAGGCTGCCTGTACGGCCTCAACTATCAGCTCGTTGGGGCGTTGGTCTTTTCCATTAGAATTATTGCCACCATAATAGTGCAAGTCATTTTCAGCCCTATAGGGGCCAACTACGTCAAAGGTCAGTTCAAAGACGCCACGGCTCTGAGCCTTGAAATAGTCGGCGACAGAACCTTCGAATTTGCCAGCCTTATAGTTTTCACCATTAAGAATCTTCTTGTATCTCGCCAGCGTATTAGTTAATTTGAACGACTTATCCTTAAACTGCATCAGGATGACCAGTCCTTTCTTCTTACCAGTGTAGTGCGTCTTCTCGCCAATGCTAACTCGACGACTGCCCAAACGCTGACTGCGGCGGGCATTCACCTGCACTCGGCGGGCATTGGCCTTCTCAACAATCTGCGTAGCATCCACTTCCCGATATACCTCCGACTCTGTCATCTGGAGATAAGTCTTTCCATTTTCTGCCTTCCAGAAATGACCGTATTCGTCGCCTACAAGCTGAGCCTTCACCGTTGTACCATCGACCAGCGTCAGCAACTTTGTCACTCCCTCCTTGGCAGGGATAGCCATCACCGTCGTGGCAATGGCCATGAGTGTCAAGGATAATAAGATCTTCTTCATTAAATCAAATAATTATGGAATAACCACCTTCCTGCCGTCAACGATATAGAGTCCACGAGATGGATTCATCACGCGCCGACCACTCAGGTCGTAGATCACGCGATAGCCGTCCAGGCGCAGATGATGATCAGTCTCAACCATGTCTATGCCCGAAGCGCCATTGGAAAGTTTCACCACCACTTTCCGGAGAGCGGTGTTACTGTCACTGGTAATCACTACCTCTTTGGCATCACCCGTCCATGAGTAGCTGTCAAACGCACCAGTATTAGCAGATAGGTTACCATTCTTATCGCCAATAGTAAAGTCCAATCCAATAATTGTTCCGCTTGCCACACTAACCGTCAACTTGTTATTTTTGTAAAGTCGTATTTCGTTAGCATTTGCATAGCGCTGAGCGCCAGTTCCGAGAGCATAGGTAAACGTAACTCCATCCTGTTCCCCAATCAAATCATCACTGTTAGAGCCTCCGATTGTACCTGTTGAAGAAACACCAAAGAACGTATTGTTCAGAACAATCTCAACATCTTCGCCAGGCTGGGGCTGTTCTTTGATAGTATATATTGCCTCTGCCTGAGAGCTACGGTTGCCGTCCTTGATTGCAACAGCCTTGATATCGTATGTACCATACACATCAAGGGTGATGGGACCTTCATATGGCGTACTCTGCTCCGAAGCATCCACACCGTTTAGTGTGTAATAGATAGAGGCACCCTCTGTTTTGCAGCTAATTTCCACCTCTATATT
>CAMHLV010000085.1 GCA_946186115.1 uncultured Prevotella sp.
TGGACCTGGGTTTCGACGGACTGATAGTAGAGAGCCACTGCGACCCCGACAAGGCATGGAGCGATGCCAAGCAGCAGGTGACTCCAGAGGTGCTGGACTACATCCTCTCGCTGCTCATCATCCGCGACGAGAACGTCACTACGGAGAGCATCCAGCAGCTGCGTAAGCAGATTGACGAGCTGGACAACCAGTTGATGGAACTGCTGGCCAAGCGCATGGGTGTCTGCCGGGAGATTGGTAAGTACAAGAAGGAGCATAACATGACGGTGCTGCAGACTTCGCGCTATAACGAGATTCTGGAGAAGCGCGGAGTGCAGGGTACTCTGACTGGTATGGCTCCCGAGTTTGTTGCCAAGGTGTTTGAGAGTATTCATGAAGAGTCTGTGCGCCAGCAGATTGAGATTGTCAACAAATAAAATTGAAGAATTGAAAGATGGAAGAATTGAAGTTCTTGCGGCTTTATAAAACTTCAATTTTTCAATTCTTAAACTTTTAAACTCTATGAAGATATTAGTGTTAGGAGCAGGAAAGATGGGAAGTTTCTTCATCGACCTGCTGAGCTTTGACCACGAGGTGGCTGTGTTTGAGAGAGACCCCAAGCGCATGCGCTTTACATACAACTGCCAGCGCTTCACGCAGCTGGAGGAGGTAAGGGACTTCAAGCCCGAACTGCTCATCAATGCCGTGACGCTGAAATATACCATCCCCGTGTTTGAGGAGGTGCTGCCGTATCTGCCGCAGGACTGTATCATCAGCGATATAGCATCGGTGAAGACCGACCTGAAGGAGTTCTACGAGAAGACTGGACGCCGCTACGTATCGACGCACCCCATGTTCGGTCCTACCTTCGCCAACCTGCAGCAGCTCTCCGAGGAGAACGCCATCATCATCAGCGAGGGCGACTATATGGGGCGCATCTTCTTCAAGGACCTGTATCAGAAGCTGGGACTCAACATCTATGAATACACCTTCGAAGAGCACGACCGTACCGTGGCATACTCGCTGTCAATACCCTTCGTCTCTACCTTTGTCTTTGCCGCCGTCATGAAGCATCAGGATGCTCCTGGTACCACATTCAAACGACACATGCGCATAGCCAAGGGAGTGCTGAACGAGGACGACTATCTGTTGCAGGAAATACTCTTCAACCCATATACCCACGACCAGGTCTCGCAGATACGTACTGAGCTGAAAGAACTGCTCGAGATAATCGACAATAAGGATGCCGAGGGTATGAAGGGATATCTCACCAAGATTCGCAACAACGTGAAGCGCGACATTGAGATAAAGAGGTAGAATGGAGCGGAAGGAATTTGAAAACTATATGCAGGAATATGCCGACAGGATAGAAGAGATACGCCTGTCGGCACACTCGTTGCACCAGAGCGTGAACCAGACGTACGGCAATGACCTGCCATACGGCTATCATCTGGATATGGTGGTGAACGGCATCAGGGACTTCGGTCATCTGGTGTGTGTGGCGAAGGACGACGTGCTGCCGCTGTTTTTCGGAGGCTATTACCACGACAGTATCGAGGATGCCCGACTGACGTATAACGATGTGCTGAAGACGGCACGGGGATTCATGACGGAGGAACAGGCGCTGATGGCTACCGAGATAGTGTATGCGCTGACTAACGACAAGGGGCGCACCAGGGCTGAGAGGGCCGGAGAAAGATACTACAAGGGTATCAGGGAGACTCCTTACGCCCCATTTGTGAAGCTGTGTGACCGTCTGGCAAACATCACCTTCTCGTGTTCGGTGGTGAATGAAGACAGTATGCGGATGAAGAGCGTCTATAAGGACGAGATGCCACACTTCCTGAGTTGCATCAATCCCCGACGTACTGACGACGACAGATTCCTGGTTCCGCAGGAGACGGTGCTCCGACTGGCCGAGTGTCTGATAGACGACATGGAGCGTGAAGAGAAAAACGGGAAAGTCTGGTGGCACGAGTATTGATAACGATAACGAAATAACGGTATTAATTTTGATGCTTCGCATCGAGTCTGCTCACGATCGCTTAATCGCAGACTTCAATTTTGATGCTTCGCATCGAGTCTGCTCACGCTCGGCATAGTTCAAGTAAACTTGACTCTGCTCTCGCTTAATCGCAGACTTCAATTTTCAATTTTCAATTTTCAATTTTCAATTTAAAAAATGTTTGGTAAGTGGATAGGAGGTTTCCTGGGTTTTATGAGCGGTGGACCAATTGGGGCACTGGCAGGAATCATTTTGGGTGGACTCTTCGACTCGATGATGGATGCGGTGAATACACCGGAGACGCAAGGAACTTTCGACGGACAGAGTGGATATGAGTCGCAGGCGTATGGTCAGCGACGCACATATCAGGGACAGAGAAACAGTTTTCTGTTTTCGATGCTCGTATTGGCATCATATATCATCAAGGCCGATGGCAAGGTAATGCATTCCGAGATGGAACTGGTGCGTAACGTGCTGCGCCAGAACTTCGGCGAGGTGGCAAGAGAGCAGGGTGACCAGATTCTGCGAAAGCTCTTCGACGAGCAGAAAAGGGTAGGCGCTACGGCCTTCAGGAATACCGTGGCACAGTGCTGTCAGCAGATAGCGGCGAATATGGACTATTCGCAGCGGTTGCAGTTGCTGAACTTCCTCGTGATGATAGCACAGGCTGACGGCAAGGTGGACCAGGTAGAGGTGACGGCAATGAAAGAGTGCGCACAGTGGATGCAGATGTCAGCCGACGAGGTGGACTCGATGCTCGGTCTGGGCAAGGACGACCTGGAATCGGCATACCGCGTGCTGGGAGTATCGCCCGATGCCTCGGACGAGGAGTTGAAGAAGGCATACCGGAAACTGGCTCTCGAGCATCATCCTGACAAGGTGGCTGCCCTCGGTGAGGATATCCGCAAGGCGGCAGAGAAGAAGTTTCAGGAAATCAATGCTGCCAAGGATAAGATTTGGAAAGCAAGAGGACTGTGAAGAATTGAAAATTGAAAATTGAAAATTGAAGAATTGAAGAATTGAAGACACCAGCTATTATAGTTCCTGAAGGATGTACGGAAGTGCTGCTACATGCCTGTTGTGCACCATGTTCATCGGCCATTGTGGAGTGGCTGGTGCAGCATGAGGTGCGCCCTGTTATCTTCTATTTCAATCCAAATATCTGGCCGAGGGAGGAGTATGAAATCCGAAAGAACGAGAGCAAGCGGCATGCTGAGAGTCTGGGACTGAGATGGATTGACGGCGACTATGACCACGAGGTGTGGCGACAGGGTGTGTGCGGACTGGAAGGGGAACCAGAGAGAGGACGGCGCTGTGAGCAGTGCTTTACGCTGCGACTGGTAGAGACAGCAAAGAAGGCTCGGGAGTTGGGAATACGCTTTTTCGCCACCACGCTGGCATCAAGCAGATGGAAGAGTCTGGAGCAGATAGAGCGTGCCGGACTCTATGCACAGCAAACCGCCCCTGGCACGGAATTCTGGGCTCAGAACTGGCGCAAGGGCGGATTGCAGGAACGGCGTAATCAGTTGCTTAAGGAATATGGATTCTACAATCAGCAGTACTGTGGCTGTGAATTCTCCATGCCTGACAAATAATCACTTTTTGATAAATTCTACATGCTCTCGATTTGTTTATAGTTTCAACGGAGTGTAAGGCAGTCCCCATACTTTGGCTACGGCCTCGAAGGTGCATTGGCCATCAACCATGTTGACGCCACGGGCCAGTGCCTCGTCGTCGCGACATGCCTGCTGCCAACCCTTGTCGGCCAGAGCGATGGCATAGCGAAGAGTGGCGTTGGTTAGTGCGATGGTTGAGGTGTTGGGAACGGCTCCCGGGATATTGGCCACGGCATAGTGGATGATGCCATCGACGGTGTAAACCGGTTCACTATGTGTGGTGGGGTGGGAGGTCTCGAAGCAGCCGCCCTGGTCGATGGCGACATCAACGAGAACAGTGCCTGGTTCCATCAGTCGCAGCATGTCCTTAGTGATGAGTTTGGGGGCTGCATCGCCAGGGATGAGCACCGAACCGACCACGATATCCACGGTGGGCAGTTCCTTGCGGATGTTATGTTCTGAAGAGTAGAGGGTGTGGACGTTGGCGGGCATCTCGGCAGCAAGCTGTTTCAGTCGGGGCAGCGAGACATCGGTGATGGTGACATCGGCACCCATGCCTGCAGCGATACGTGCTGATGCCTCGCCCACTGTACCGCCTCCGAGGACAAGGACACGGGCTGGCTTGACACCTGGTACACCGGCCATCAGCTTGCCCTTGCCACCCTGAGTCTTCTGCAGATAGTAGGCACCGTTCTGTGTGGCCATGCGTCCGGCTACCTCACTCATCGGGATGAGCAGGGGGAGGGTGTGGTCAGACTTCTCTACTGTCTCGTAAGCTATGCATATGGCACCGCTCTTCAGCATGGCATGCGTCAGCTCCTCTTCACAGGCAAAATGGAAGTAGGTGAACACCACCTGACCGCGGCGTACCAGAGGATATTCGGGGGCGATGGGCTCCTTGACCTTGACTATCATATCGGCTTCGCGATATACATCTTCTATTGTGGGCAGTATGCTGGCGCCTACTGCCTCATAGTCGGCATCAGAAAACCCGCTGCCCTCCCCGGCAGTATGCTGTACGAACACCTGGTGTCCGCGACGTGTCAACTCGGCAACACCTGACGGTGTCATGCCAACGCGATTCTCATTGTTCTTGATCTCCTTGGGAATTCCTACCTTACACATAACTCTTGGATTTTTAGTTGTTGGTATTATTAGTTGTCTCCAAAATGATTCTTGGATTTCTTTCGCAAAGATATAAATAATAATTTGAATAACAATGAGTTATTGCAAATATCTTTGCAAAAATGGTGAAATTTATGGCATCCATGTCATTCTCACTGCGAGAAATGACATGGATAGTGCAAATATACAAAATATCTGAGTCTTTTTAGTAAATTTGTGGCGACAGGTGGAATACTTCAATTTAACACAAAAGGAGCATTTCCTTCTGCAATATGTCCAAGAAGCGTGCGGCATGGCCGCCATCCATCTGAACGTGGTGGAATTGGAATGATACTGGCATCGTTGTCTTGAACATCCCCTTTCGGTACTTACCCCACATCACCATTGGATTGCAGAACTGGTCGGTGTATTGGTTGACAATGCAGTCGAGTTCCGTCTGTATCATGGCAGATGTGCCGATAACCATGTGCTCGTCGAGGAAGGAGCTCTTACATTCATTCATTCCGCTCTTTTTGCTGACCTTTACCAAGCGGCTAACATCCAGCGTTTTCACCAATGTCACCATCGGCATGGGCGATGCCATCCACATACGGAATGCTTCAGCACGGTTGCTTTCGTGTGGCTGTATCTCAGTTTTCATCTTTTTGAGTTTATTTTCCAACCTCGATTCTCATTTCGCAATCTGTTCCGCCAC
>CAMHLV010000086.1 GCA_946186115.1 uncultured Prevotella sp.
CTGCCTTCATGTAACCACACACGCCATCCATGTAAACCGTTCTTCTCCATTGCCGTTTTCTGCCTATCTTTGCCGTGCATTTCCGAAAGGGGTGCAACTGTAAGATTGCAAAACGGCGGAAGCTGAAAAGCCGTCAAGCAGAGGGACGATGGCCCCGTGCATATCCATATAAAGACGCGTCGGTATGACACACGGCCGGGATGCCTGAGCTTCGAAACAGAGTAGGCATAACAAAAACAAAAAAATCATTATGACAGATGTAAGTAAAGCACCGGGTGATGTTGCCATGAATGCGTTACAGAACATGCCTTTCGGGACAATGATCGGTGGCCCGCTGAAGGCTTGCGTTGAAGCACAGGCTTTGGCAGCAAAGACCACATACGAGTTTATCAAGGAAGTCGGTTTCCGCAATGAGGCAAACGGTGACAAGTCGGCAGTCAATGTGGCATTCACCTTCAACCAGGGTGGTCATCTTGTACAGATGAACGTGCCCCTGCTGACCATCATTCCTATTCCGTTCATTGCCATCCGTGACATTGACATCAACTTCAAGGCCAAGGTTGCCGCTGACTCTTCAGCACATGAAGACACCACGACTTCAACGAAATTGAAGACTTCCAGTTCTCTGAAGAGCGGCTGGTTTGTGGATGTCGAACTCAAAGCCAGTTTCTCGTCAAAGAAGGACTCTAAGGCCACGACCGATTCCAAGTACAGCGTCGAATCTACCATTGATGTCGCTGTCAAGGCAGGTCAGGACAGTGTTCCTGCCGGTATGGCAAAGGTTCTCGAAATTCTCCAGAACGCGGTGAATGTCGCTCCTCTCAAGGGCGAACTCATGGTTGACAACCTCAATCCCATGGTGGGTGATACCATCGTAGTCAGCTACAAGAACAAGGAGGGCGTACTCTCTCCCGACGATATTACTATCGAGGGCTACGAGAAGGTTGTCAAGGACGATGTTGTCCTCTGCGAACTGACCAAGGCTGGTAAGCAAAAGATTAGCGCGGGCGAGTGCGAGATGGAGATTGAAGTCGGTGAGAAGGAAGAGGAAAAGAAGGGCAAGGAGGAAGACAAAGGCTCTGACAAATCTGCCAGCTAATCCTCACTGATTGACTATCAAACTTTTTTTTCATGCGATTCCGGGGGATGCCAGGCACGAAGGCTTCGGCCTGCATCCCCCTTCAAAAAACAGATAAAATCATAGTAGATAATTATGGCACAGTTAAATCATATACTCGGCTCAGTCATGCGCGACATCATACTTGCCCAGCATGAAGCCAACCTATATTCTTACGTGCTCAGCGAACAATACGGTAAGGACGGCAAGACCAGGGACTTCCCCCTGCCCGGAGTAAATATCTCCGATATTGAGATGACGCTTCGTTATGCTGTGTTGGACAATGTCGATAACTCCGAACAGTACTACATCACTTACGATAAACTCACCAAGTTCATGAACGGACTTTGTGACGCAGTGGCTCAAAAGACAATCGCCATCATGGAGAACTATATACTGACTAATGGCCTGCAGACCCCCAAGGGGCAGGACTTCTTCGACAAGATCAAGAAAAAGGGAGAGGTATATCAGTACTACCAGAAATTCATTGTCAGGAAACTCCGTGCATCTTATGACGGCACTATCCATGAACTCATAAACAACCGAACTGGCATTCTCGACGAAGCCGAAATTGTCAAGCGCTTGAAGGATACGGTCTCACAAGACATCATCAACGACCGCGACAATATGTCAAAGCTCTTCAATGACACCGATGGCAAGAACACCAAGGCCCTTGAAGACCGTGTAACGGCAGAAATCGGGACTATAGTAAAGAAGAACTGCCAGAAGAAGAATTTCAAGAGGACGAAGGAATTCCCCAAGTTCAATGTTGCCGTGAGTTCCGAAGAACTGAAGAAACTGCCCAACGATGCCATCCAGACCTGTAAACTGAAGTTTACCCCCACCTCATTCAATATCCATACTGATAACGAAGACAGCCTGTCAGCATCCGTCAGCATTGAGGATATTATCAAATAGGACTTCCAATTATCAAAAGAACTATCGATATGGATAATGCAAAGCAACAAAATGTCATCAGCGTCAACTCGCAGGTGATGGAACTGCAGCAACTTATTGCCGGGCCGCTGGTTTCCACTATCGAGGCCGATACCCTCTCTTCACGCCGCTATCTTGAAATGCTGCAACTGATAGCATTCGAGGATGTGACAGAGGGTGACAGGAATATAAGACGCTTGCGCACCTTGAAATTTGCCTATCAGGAGACGAACGTCAACGGCTACCGTAACAAGGTAGTCAGCATTCCGCTTGTCACACTTCTGCCCCTTCCCCTTCTGCAGATCAAGGAGGCAGACTTCGATTTTGACATCAACATCCTCGATGCTGTCTCATCGGGTACTGTTGAGTCATTTGACTACGGCGAGGGCAAGATTGAGCAGAACAACGAAAACAGACGTCCGTTCCGGCTGCGTGCCTCTCTTGCTCCCAAGAGCGGTTCAGGCTCCTATTCAGATAAAAGCGAGCAACAGTTGTCTGCCAACATGAAGGTGCATGTGAAAATGCGTCAGGCCGACATGCCCGCTGGTCTTTCCAACCTGCTCCGCCTTACTGCCGGTAACCTGCAGGTGGAGGATGCCGAGGTACCCGATGAGACAGAACCCGAAAAGACAGAATGATTATAACCGATAAATAAAGGAAACATGTATAACCAACAACCCAACAACAATATTCCGGGAACCCCACACGTAGGAGTCACCCAGCAGGCACAGCGTCCCAGCGGTATGCCTTGCCCTCAGTGCAAAGGTTTCATTCCCGTCAGTATGCAGCAGATCATAACTGAGTCTTCTATCTTCTGCCCTCACTGCGGACTACGCCTGAATATCAACCATCAGGAGTCACAACCCGCTATTGAAGCCCTGAAGAAGTTCCAGCAGGCACAGAACGATTTTGACAGGCGGAGCAGGTCTATGTAATCGGCGAAAAGCAATGGTAAAGATTCTGCTAAAAACCGTTATTACGATGAACTCAGCAAAGAAAAATATTATTTCAGCGTGCAACAGTGTTAAATCATGTTAAAAACGGGGGGGGTAAAAATGGTTATACAAGAAAAAGTATATATTATTTTGTACCTTTGCACCCAGAATGTAGATAGTTCACTTATTTATTAATAATTAAAGTTCAACAACAATGGAAGTTAAAAAGAAATTCGAGAAGCCTCAGATGGAGGTGGTTCAGTTGAAGCCTGCTGGCATGGTCTGCGGCAGCCCATGCGGCACTCATTGCGATGATTGCGAGCATGGTTGTTCTTGGGATGATTAGATGAACACCGGAGAATGTATCTCCGCTCAGTTTATTGCCACCCATGCTTTCAGGCTAAAACTTAGGATTTGCCTCCAGAGGTTCGTGCTCCGTAGATTTCCGCAAGCAAGCGAAGTTCTACTGAGCACGAATTCTTCGGTGGCTGTAAGGAAAGACAAGGTAAAAAAACAATGCAAGTCATTATACCGACACCCTCATTGGTTGAACAAATTGTAGGCAGGCAGAAGCGCACTGACGGTCAGAGCTACCGGCTGATGACCTACGTGGTGCAGCAGCCAGTCAATGACGGTGTGCTGCTATACAACACCCTGACCTGTTCGCTCGTACTGCTGACACCCGACGAGGCTGCCGACATCACGATGCAGCAGGAACTGATAGACCGCTGGTTCTTAGTGCCGCAGGGGCACGATGACCAGAAGCTCTGCCGCCAGGTTCGACAAATGGCAGCGCTACTCAAGCCCGCCGCCAAGGCCATCGACTACTACAGAATCCTCACCACCACCGGCTGCAACGCCCGCTGCTTCTACTGCTATGAGAAGGGCACGAAGCCCGTCACCATGACCGCCGAGACGGCCAGCAAGGTGGTGCGCTACATCGTGGCACATCGTGGCAACGAGGAAGTCACAATCAAATGGTTCGGTGGCGAGCCGCTCATAAACGCCAAGGTCATCGACCAGATTTGCACGGAACTCAGCGGGCAGGGCGTGCCGTTCCGCTCTAAGATTGTTTCCAACTGCTACCTGATGGATGCCGATATGGTGCAGCGTGCCAGGAATCTGTGGCAGTTGCAGTTTGTGGAGATTACCCTCGACGGCACGACAAAGACTTACAACCGCGTGAAGGATTATGTGTATCGTGGTGTGAATGCCTTCGAACGCGTGCTAAACAATATCGGACTGCTGACCGCCGCAGGCATCCAAGTTGACATTCGCTTGAATGTCGACAAGCACAACATCGGTGAAATGGCTGAATTGGTACAGCTGCTGCACCAGCGCTTCGGCACCAACGAGCATCTTAACATCTATTCTCGTAAGCTATTTGGTGAGTCCTCGCCGGAAGATAGCGCCAAACTCTTTGAACAGCGGATACTGTTGAAGCAGCAGATAGCGCAGTATGGCTACGGAGGTCAACGGTTTTTGACATTGCCAAGAAACATCGGGCAGAATGGCTGCATGGCAGACTACGACGGGTACGTGATGATTGTTCCTGATGGCCACCTCGGCTTATGCGAGCACAGCATCGACCGCGATTTCCTCGGTCACATCGACAATGAGGAGCGCAATGAGGCCATCCTCCGCAAGTTCAAGACGCGTCCTACCGACATCGAGGCTTGTGCCACTTGCTTCTACGCCCCCCAGTGTGGCCGCCGTGGGATGTGTCATGAAAATGCCACGTGTACACCGGAAAAACAGAAGGAGTATCTGCACGATACGATGGGGGCTATGAAATATGAATATGAGTGCTATCTGCGCAAAAAGGATAAAGAGCAAGAGAATGAAACTGAAATATGACATAGCCATCCAGGAGGTGGCAGAAACCGAGGTGAACACCTTCATCGACATGCTGAAGGAGAACGGCATAGCATAGACATGACGACAAGACACTAAAGGTAGCGGGGCATACACTGAGCACAACTTCTTCGGTGGCTGTAAAGAAAGACAAGGTAAAGAAACAATGCAAGAGATTATACCGACAACCTCATTGGTTGAACAAATTGTAGGCAGACAGAAGCGCACTGACGGTCAGAGCTACAGGCTGATGACCTACGTGGTGCAGCAGCCCGTCGATGACGGCGTGCTGCTCTACAACACCCTGACCTGCTCGCTCGTGCTGCTGACACCCGACGAGGCTGCCGACATCACGGCGCAGCAGGAACTGATAGACCGCTGGTTCTTAGTGCCGCAGGAGCACGACGACCAGAAGCTCTGCCGCCAGGTTCGCCAGATGGCAGCGCTACTCAAGCCCGCCGCCAAGGCAATCACCAACTATATCATTCTTACCACTACGGGCTGCAACGCCCGCTGCTTCTACTGCTATGAGAAGGGTACGAAGCCCGTCACCATGACCGCTG
>CAMHLV010000087.1 GCA_946186115.1 uncultured Prevotella sp.
TCTAAGTAATGATTAAAAAATAATGAAACAGATAATGAAGAATTTAATGCAATGGGTGCTGGCCGCCACCCTCATCTGCGGCACAAGCGTATTCAACTCGTGTTCGTCGGACAACGACGACAACCCTGTTCCCGAATCAGGAGCAAGTGGCGAACTTGTTGGTCAATGGTATTCCGACGTGTCGGGGGATACATACGCCGCCTGGACATACGGCAAGGCTTGGCAGCAGACGGAGCTGAAGTCCGACGGCACAGGTGTAACCAACATCTATTACCTCAGCGGCGACAACGCCGTGGCGCGTGAGCACTATTCGTTCACCTATACAGCTACGGACGGCGTGCTGACGATGGACATCGCGGAGAGGAACACCAAGACCACTGCCAGATATGCCGTGAGCAACGGCAAGCTGACGATGACGGAGGGTGACCACCAACTGGCCATGCAGAAGATGGACGACGCGAAGGCTAAGGACTTTGATGCGTGGAGCCGCAAGGCCAACCTGGTCAATGTGCCACGGCCTGCCCGCTACACCGTCTTTGTCTATGGCAATGCGGGAGGCACCATGGACGCAATTATTGAGTACGGCTTCTGGGAGAAGATACAGCCGCTGCTCAAGGACCACAACAACGTCCGCGTGGTCTGCTTCTACAAATATGGCAAGAAACCGTCTGATGAGAAAAATTCCTATCCAGGTAAGTATGCCGACCCGGGCGACATCGTATGGTTCGAGCTGAACGACACGACCGACCTGAAGGAGATTCGCAGCGACGGATTTCAGGCGCATGGATTTGTCGAAGAGGCCAAGGCCATGAAACTGTGCGACCCCACGACCCTCAACATGTTCATCCAGATAAGCAGCCTGCAATGTCCTGCCGAGCAGTATGTGTTCAGCATCTGGGGACATGGCAACGGACTGAACCCAATGACCGATGTCCCCGGCAAATACGAAGACACCGCTGCTGCATCTGCCACCCGAGGGGTCATTGCCGATGAGTGGAATGAGAGAGAGGAACTTGATATGTATGAGCTGAGTACCGTCATCCGTTCCGCAGGCTTGAACCGGCTGAACACCATCTTCTTCCACAACTGCCTGATGGGCAACATGGAGACGCTGACCGAGCTGCGCGGCCTGTCCGACTACATCGTGGCCTCGGCTCACCTGCTTGTGAGCGAGGGCGAACTGCTCACGGAATACGTCCGCGGACTGCTGGAGAAGGGGAATACCGAGGATGCCATCGCACAGATGTTTGAGCGCGTGCATCCGAAATGGGAACAGTCCTATCACGGTTTTGATGACAATGGCGATGGGAGTAAGACAGAGTTCTGGAAAAATGGTGACTACAAACTCATCCGTACCGCCAAGCTCGATGCCATTATCAGTGCCGCCAAGCGCCTCGCCGACAGACTCCTCGCTCTCTACCCCACACAGAAGGAGGCCATTGACAAGGCCACCAGGGAGGTGTATCGGTTCAACACACCCTATCCGTTTGTCCAGTTAACATTCTTTCATCCCTTCGTCGATCTGGCAGACTATGCTCATTTGTTGGCAAAAGAGACTGGTGACGCAGAAATGGCCGCCATCTCCAGTGATTTGGACAAAGCCTTCAGCGAGGCCTTCGTACATTATGCCGACGTCAGCACGAACGTACAACATTTGGACCACTACACGCTGAGCGTCTGCCTGGCCAACAACGAGACCTACACGGACGATGCCAGCAAGTCGAAGAATATTAAACTAATTGTCCCTCACCCCCTGTGCAATTTCGACCAAGGCTACGAGCAGACCACCTTCCACAAACTGACGGGATGGGGCAACTGGCTGCGCACCAACCAGCAACTGCTTTGGGACAATCCCACAAGCAACGGCGGTGGTCCGCTCAAGTGAATGTAACATAACGTGAGTTCGACGAATTGCTTGTCAGCTTACGCCCCGAAGGGGCAACGAGCTAATAGCCCAGGGCAACGCCCTGTGGTATTGGTTCTATGGGGGAATCTACGCCCTGAAGGGGCAAAAGCCCTAACACATGATGTAATGCTTTTGCCCTTGCAGGGCGAACCGTCTCCCTTACTATACCCAGAGCGATGCTCTGGGCTGTTAGCTTGTTGGGCTTTCAGCCCGCCATACCGACCTACTAATTCATCGAATTCACGTTAAAATAAAAATCCCCTTCACAGATGCTTCTCTTCGCATCCATGAAGGGGATTTTGCCCTAATCTCTAAACTCTAACCTCTAACCTCTCAACCCTAACCCCTAATCTCTAACCTCTACCCCTACCTCCGATAATACTTCGCAAAGTTCTTGTATTTAAATCCCTCGGCATCTTCCCCAGGCATACCCATGCGCCTCAGTTCCTTCAAGGCAGAAGTAGGTTCGATAGGCAAGAGAATCCGCGAATCACCCGCCATTTTGCTGAGATACGAACAGATATTCGGAATCGTGGTGCTGCGAACAAGGTTCTCTATCTCCTTGTGTATCTGTATTTTTTCTTTATCATCTGTTACCGAGGGATGGATGAAATGACAGAGTTCAATATTCTCCATATCCGTGACGTCGGTGCTATCCGTGGAGGTGGAAGGCATAGTTTCAGCCTCACCGCCATGATACACATTCTGCACCCCGATGCCACCGCTCTCTATGGTGCCAAACTCATTCTCCACCACCTTTACGGCAACAACGTCGCCCTTGAAATCCTTCAGGTTAAGGTTCTCTGTGGCTGTCTTTATCAGTTCCTTTATGTCAATATCCATAGTTATTTCATTTACAATGTTTCTCCACGCCCTTACCGCCAGCCTCCACTTTTTGAATCTCATTCTCCACATGCTTTACGGCATTATATTCCTTGATGGTAGGTCGTGAGGCAATCTCCTTCATCGCATCCGTTTGCTCCCTCAGAAGCGCGTCATGTTCGCTGAACCTCGCCGTCATACCGTCAACCACCTCCTTCACCTTCGGTGGGAGTGAGGGCGCATGGCGATAGATGAATGTCTGTAACACTCTTACCTCATCGTAGGTTGGGAGCGTCTGCGAATAGTTCACCATCTCACCGATGAAACGTAGTTCCTCCTGCTGCATCACGTGCTCAACACCTGCCAATCCCGCCATAGGCAAGCCGAGCCATGCACGCAGTTGCCGACGTATTATCATGGCAGCGAGAATCCTGCGCCACTTGCTTTCGGGCACCATTGCGTAGTATGAGCGTGTCATGAGCAGAATCTCATCCTCTGTCTCCGGATTGGCAATGGTGGGTATGTCCGATAGTTGTTTCTCTATCTCCATCAGCCATCCGGTCAGTTCCATCTTGCTTGCCTCGCGTATGTCGATGCCCTTCTCATGCCGCCACTGACGCACCACGTCCGAAGCTTCTTCCGAGTTAAGAACCTCTGGCCACCATTCATCCCTACGTTCCTGTTCCCTGCGTCCGTTGCACATACCCGTAAGCAAATGGTCGAGTTCCTCTGCCATGTCGTGCATATCAGGAACGGCCTCCAGTCGGCTTATCACATCCTCAATGCCGCATTTCGCCTCGCGCCATAGGGCATGACGTCCATGCTTCACTATGACCTCGCAGTATTGTCGAATCTCATCCTTATCGAGGGCATCCATATCGCCAAGCATCATCAGGGCATCCTGAAGCATCAGTCCATTCTCCGACAACGCAATCATTGGCACATTGATGTCCCATTGTGCCCAACGGTCAACCACTGGCAGACGTTCCGGCTCATGCTTCAGCACAACCTCAACCATGAAATAGCCGTTGTGTGCCACCGTTACCTCTACAACCTTCGCCTTGAAATAGGGCTTGCCACTCGCCTCGATGGCAGCGTGCGCCACCGACTTATATTCCTCCTTATCCCTGACGTAACCGCACTTCTGACTAATCCATCTCACCACGAATGCATCATCATCAAACATGTTGCCCTTCTCTCTCGAAACAGAGACGAGAGGTTTCTTCTCATCCAATCTGGACAAGAAGTCAACGGTGCGTTGTTTCTCTTCCTCGCTCATGGGCATATCCCTTTTATGAGCAGGATTAACGGCAAACTGCACCCCGGCAATCTTTATGTGCTTGATAATCTCACACATAGGTTTTAATTATTCTTTTTCCCCGCAAATTTACACAAAATTCCTGAAACTTCCAAACATTTTCCCCTTAGTTTTTCATCAAAAATTGTTTTCTCAAAAACGAAACAACCACCAAGCTTTTTCATTCGCCTGATGGTTCATTGTTGCTATCTGTCAGTCTTTCTGCTCGTAGAAATAAGAATAATCAATGCCTTTCATGAACATTTCGCGGTCGTTGATTAGTCTGTCATGAAGCCTGAACGCTTTAGCATAGCACGCATTTTGATTACAAATGGGTCTTTCTCGCGATCTTTCTTCGGACGGTTTAGGAAAGCCTGTTCACCGCCTCGCCCTCAAGAAACTCAGGCCACCAGTTGTCAATGAAAGCCTTGCGCCTGTTGTCCGTTCGCCTTACCGTAGAGGCATGTTGAAGCATATTGATATACTCACGCCATGCGTTTCTCTGTCTCGTTTCGAGCAGAAACAACAGATCATCATACAGTTTCGTTGTCTCTATCGACATATCAATAAGCGTAGCCTCCACAAACTCGTCAATCAGTCTTGCCGTAGCATCGCATATACCATCCGTACCGCCAAGTATCGCTTTTTTGATAGAATTATAGTAATGCTCCGCATTGTTTATCTTGCCGATGCTAAGCAGTAGCGGTCCTGTATAGTCCCAGTTGCTCCATTCCTCGCCTGGCACTATCTTCTCCACATCGTCAAGGTCAACCACAACCGTATATCTCAATATAGGCGTACCGTTCTCAGGACGATACACTTCAAGAAAATCAGCCATACACTCCTCGCATCCCGACTGCTCAATAAAAGGCTTCACGAAGCGCTTATCATCGGAATTAACATAGCACACGTCCACATCATCCACACTCATCACCATGCAGGTGCTATCGTATGGATTATCCTTCTGAAAGCGAATCACAGCCCTATGCCTCTTCGCCTCTATATTGTCGAGCCATGCCGTCAGATCCATGCCCGAAGGCATAAATCGTTGTATGGCAACGCCTCTGATTTCCTTAATTATTGTCATATCTTGTTTAGATTATGAACGGTTGAATTTTCGCACACAAAAGTACACAAAAAATCCCGATTCGCCAAGCAAATCGGGAAAAAAATAATCAAAAACGTGAGTTCGGCAGTTTTTCACTGAACTCACGTTAATGATATTAATCACTGATTATAAAGTCTGTTGGTTTATTCTCAAAGAAAGTTTCTGAGATTACTTGTATTTCGGAAGTCCCTAAACCATAAAGCTTAAAGAC
>CAMHLV010000088.1 GCA_946186115.1 uncultured Prevotella sp.
TTGCTCTCTCACGTGAAATATTCCTCCAAAAGGAGTGATTCTCTCAGATTTTATGATTACCTTTGCCATGTCATTGACGATTTTTGCTTGTCTTGATTTGCAGCACTAAGGTAAGTGAAAAATCTGACATGGCAAAATCCTGAGCCGCTCGGCTTTGCCGCTTCGCGCGTCGAAGAACTTTTTGTTGCTCAGGAACTTGTAAATAATGTTAAACTAAAATGCTGCGGAATTTAGGTCAATGAAGAAAATTGCGTGTTTATTTTTGGTATGTGTGTCTGCTGTTATGGCAGTTGCACAGAGGTATCGGAATGATTTTATTTCGCCGACTGACGGGCAGCGTTCATTGATAATATGGCAATGGATGGATGGGCTTGTCAGTAAGGAGGCTATCACGAAAGATCTGGAGGCTTTCAAGGCTGCTGGACTATCTGGCGTACAGAATTTTCAGATTGGCGGTGACCAGCAAAGCAGGGTTGGTGACCCCACCTGCGCTATCGGTTCAGAGAAATGGAAGTCTATGATGCGTTGGACGATGGATGAGTGCCAGCGTCTCGGACTCACCTTCGGTACCCACAACTGCCCCGGATGGTCATCAAGTGCCTACGGAACAGTGACACCGGAATATAGCATGCAGAAACTTGTGTTCTCAGAAACAAAGATGCCCGACACAGCTGTTGGCAAAGGCAAGAAAAAACCTATCTTTATTAGTGTCGCACTCCCTCGTCCAAAGGTTGACGAAAAATACAACTATTACGAAGACATCTGCCTCTTGGCACTTCCTGACGACAGCATTGTCATGAAGGAAAACATAATAGACCTGACACAGTATTTTGACAAGTCATCTCAGATAGCAAACATTCCTTCTGCCCTTGCCAAAGACATTTCCGGGTATAGCCTTCTGCGCTTCGGACACACGACAAACGGAAAGACCAACGAAGCACAAGCCCCTCTGTCGGGACAAGGGCTGGAGTGTGACAAGATGAACAGGGTGGCTGTAAAGGCCTTTTGGGATGCATATCCACAGATGCTCATAGACATTGCAGGACCTCATGCCGGCAAAACGTTTAATATAATAGAGATAGACAGCTATGAGGCTGGCGGTCAGGATTGGAGTGTGGTTTTGCCAGATGAGTTCTTGAAACGGAAGAAATATGACATACTGCCCTACCTGCCTTACATCGTAGGGCGCAACATCATCGGCAGTAAGGAAGAGTCGGCACGATTCAAGAAAGACCTTGTAGATGTTGTCACCTCACTCTTTGCAGAAAACTATTATGGCTATATGAATCAGCTGGCACGCAAGACACCCGGTATGCAGCTGATGATAGAGCCGTACGGTACAGGCGGGCAGAAGCCATTCCAAGTGCTCGATATCAACAAGATACTCAAGGAGGCAAACAGCGCAGTCATAGCGACAGAATTCTGGGTTAAGCCCGAGACATGGGGTTGGAAAGACATGAAGCGTCATGAGCAGGTGATGAGAAATCTGCAACGCCCGTTGCTTGCCGCAGAAGCCTTTACGTGCTGGCCTCTTCACGCATGGAAAGACGACCCGCAATCCTTAAAGCCGATATGCGACAAAGCCTACTGCAATGGTGTTAACAGGATGATGCTCCATGCAGGCGCCTGCAACCCTTGGACAAATGTAGAGCCGGGAATGTCATTCGGCATCTGGGGCACACATTTCGTACCCAATCAGACATGGTGGAAAGCTGGTGGAGCACGCGCACTATTCGACTACATGGCACGCTGTCAGTCGCTCCTGCAACGTGGTGTGCCGACGAAACAGCAATGGAAGGGAACGGATAAGTTCATGACCTATCAGCGCACTGACGGAGATAATGACATACTGTTCCTCTGTAATCCTACAAACGAAAGCGTATCAGACACCATCCGGCTTGCCTCCGTTGCCAAAGGCAGGAAACTGGAGATATGGGATGCATACAATCTTACTATGCAGAAGATAGACGACAGACCTATGATACTCTCCATAGAGCCGTACGGTTCAAGATTTATCATTATCTCAGATACAGAGACATCTTCTGAAACGCCACGTCCTGAAAACCAACTGCTAACCTCACTCCCGACCAGCGACGGCAGGACAGAGATAGACAAAGGGTGGAAGGTGGCTTTTCACTATAAAGACGCTGATGACATCATTGTTGATAATGACACTCTGTTCGACTGGACGACATCCTCTGACAGCAACGTAAGATATTTCTCAGGGACAGCGACATACAGCAATTCGTTTACCATTAAGAAACTGAAGAAAGACGCACGCTATATCATCAGCTTAGGTCAAGTAAAAAACCTTGCCTCTGTAACCGTCAATGGCAAGCCCTTCCCCACTCTATGGAAGGCACCATTCCTATTGGATATCACCTCTGCCATACATAAAGGCATCAACACCATAAGCATTGACGTTACCAACCTGTGGCCTAACCGCATGATAGGCGATGAGCAGGAGCCAGACGACATAGAATGGTCAGAACCCCTGACATACACCTATGCCCCAGGCAGTCCTACGGCAGGTCGTTATATGGCAAAGATTCCCGAGTGGCTGAGCAATGGCACCCCACGCCCCTCCAAAGGAAGAAAGACCGTCGGATGCTTCAAGTTCTTCACAAAAGAATCCCCCCTGCTTCCATCAGGATTGTTGGGTTCTATAGAACTATTGACTACGAAAACAAGATAAACTTCAAGACAGCCCTTGCTGCTTGCGATATTCCTGTGGTGTTGTCCCCGTTACCTTACGATACATACGTATGAAATAACTCTGGTCATTAAAACCAATTCTATATGCTACCTCCTTGACAGGCATATCTGTGGTGCAGAGCAACAACTGTGCCCTCCCCACCTTTTTCTTATTTATATGTTGTAATGGAAATGTACCGAATTCTTAGCACATTTCAAGGAGAATGCCAAAAGAAAATCCCTATCTTTCGTATTGAGGACGAAGACGGAGAAGCCAAGGATTTGGCTTGTCGGTAGAGCCGAAATGGGAGGTTTGGCCACCTCGGACACTGAAGCGGCGAAATTGTAGGTAATCATGGTGACCATCGGAATCAACATCATTGAACGTAAGGAGGGTACACCAGCCTAGCTTGAGATAACCGGCATTGGCATAAGTAAAATTGAGTAAAACGCGCTGGGCGCCTTGAATACTATCTCCCTGTACGGTGATGCTGTCGCCTGCAGTAAGAAGATAAACCTGCTGATCCGAAGGGTTGCCTAACTCTTCGCCCGTGTGATTATGTCCGAAGAACAATACTATGTCATGCTTATGAGCGACTTTGCTGAGTGCATTGAACCAGCGTAAGCCTCCGGAATTGTCATTTCTCAGTGCGTGCATAGGCACGTGCGACATGACAATTATCGGCTGATGACCGCTGAGTGTATCAGCCCAGGATTCGAAACTAGCAGCAGCCGATTCGGCAGATATACCAAAGGGGTCGTCTATGTCAATGCCATTATAGGGGCGATTACCAGCAGACGGCGGCAAGGAATGAGGCAAACCACTATCGATTGCTGATGTGTCAGGCTTCATATCGCCCTGCTGTTCATACAATGCGACAAGAGCTTTCGTGACTGAATCGGTGGCGTAAGCCATCTGGGCGAAGCTGATACCATAGATATAGTAGCCATCGCATTGATGTGGACCGCTGAAAAAGGCGGAATAGCCGTCGGCGCAATTTCTGTCATGCGAGCCGTAGGTAAAGAAAAGATCTGTTTTCGAAGGTTCGAGCGAAGAAAAGATTTCTGCCCGAAGGTCGGCAAGCGAAAAAACTGGCTGGCCAGATTCACCCTGATCAGGACCACTTCCCACATAATCGCCTCCAAGCAGAACTACGCTGGGAGTAACCACACCATATCTGTTGGCAACCTTGTTGATAGCTGCTGCCAGATTGTTGCCTTTGCCAGACTCATGGCGGTCGGTGGCCACAAAGAGTGATGTGGTATAACCCTTAAACTCAACTGGATTATCTTCTGTAATACACGATGAAAAAACGCAGACAGAAGAAAACAAGATGCATAATAGATTTTCGATTGTTTTCATTCTTCCTTTTACTTATTATGTTGCAAAAATACAAAAAAGAATGTTTCAGGTTTGATCACTTCCCCATGCTCTTTCTGAGGCGCAGTATGCGGCGGACGCTTTGGTTGATGCGATCTTCGGTGATGGGGCCGTTGTCAATGGCAGCCATTACAGCTTCGAAGGCTACTACATAGTTGCTTGGGTCTAGCACAATGTCGGCGCCAGCCAGAATGCTACCCACAGCAGCCTCGGCGGTGCTGTACTGATTGGTGATGGCACCCATGCTGATGGCATCGGTCACGATGACATTCTGATAGCCCAACTCGCCACGCAACTTGTCCTGAAGAATTATCGATGACATAGTCGAAGGCACATCCTCTCCCGTGACGTTAGGTGCAGCTATGTGGGCGGTCATTATCAGCTGGCAGCCCCACTCTATACCCGCACGGAATGTCACCATCTCGCACTGCAGCATCTCGGCCCACGTCTTCATCGTCTGCGCGTAACCATAATGTGTGTCAACCTTTGTGTCGCCATGACCGGGGAAGTGCTTGATGCAGCCTGTGATGCCAGCATCCTTCAGTCCCTGCAGATAGTTGGTCACCATCGGTGCAGCCACAGCGGGATCGCCGCTAAACGCACGCTGACCTATAACAATATTTTCAGGGTTGGTGTTTACATCAGCCACGGGGGCAAAGTCGATATCAAAACCATACTGCTGCAGATATGTGCCGATGGTATTGCCACACTCGTATGCATTAGCCGGGTCGCCCGTATTGCCGATAGCCTCCATCGACTCGTATTTCTTCACATCGAAGTTGGGATTATTAGCAATACGCGCCACGCGTCCGCCCTCCTCGTCGATACACAGCAGCGGACTGCCGTTAAGTGCCTTTATCTGCGCTATTAACGTAGCCAGTTGCGCCTCGTCGTTGAAATTCCATGCATACAGTATCACGCCGCCCACGGGATAATCCTCGCACAGCGTCCTCATGCGGTCGTTAACCTCACGCAGTTCCAATGGCATCAGTTCGGTATACGATGTCCAGTGTATAGTGGTGTCGAGCGCCTCTGTGCGCACATAGAACATCTGTCCCACCTTTTCGCGCAGCGTCATCTGCGCCAACTGTTCCTCTACATCGTCGGCAGGCGGCACTACAGGATTATCGTCGTTAGTACAAGCAGCCAGTGTGATACCGCAAAATAGGATGGCGGTCTTC
>CAMHLV010000089.1 GCA_946186115.1 uncultured Prevotella sp.
CCGTAGAGCAGGGCCTCGAAGAACTGCCACGAGCCCATGCCTTCTGAGGTGCGCATCCAGATGTAGGGTGCATTCTCGCCACCGTAGACTTCGTAGCCCAGTTCACGCAGTTTGGTGAGCATCCGGTGGGCATTGTCCATGTAGTAGTCGATAGTCTGTTGGATCTGCTGCTTACCCTCTGGTGTGTAGATAGCCTCGGCAGCTCGCTGTGAGATGTAACTCGTGCCATTGAACTTCGTGCACTGCCTGCGCAACCATAGTTGATTGAGAGAGATACGTTCGCCCTCGAAAGTCGATACACTCACCTCCTTCGGAACGACAGTGTAGCCGCAACGCACGCCCGTAAATCCTGCGGTCTTCGAGAACGAGTGGAACTCGACGGCGCATTTGCGGGCACCACGGATCTCATAAATAGAACGTGGTATCTCCGAGTCACGGATGTAGGCCTGATAGGCAGCATCATATAGAATCAGCGCATCATTCTTCAGCGCGTAGTTCACCCACTTGCGCAGTTCCTGTTTGGTGATCACCGTACCCGTCGGATTGTTGGGGTAACAGAGGTAGATGACATCCACTGGACGTCCCTTCGGCAGTTCTGGGACAAAACCGTTCTCGGCTGTCGTAGGCAGGTAGCGCACGTTCGTCCAACGTCCGTCGCGATAGTTGCCGCAACGGCCAATCATCACGTTCGAGTCGATATAGACAGGATAGATGGGATCGGTCACGCCGATGAAGTTGTCCCAGTGCAACAGTTCCTGGAAGTTGCCAGTGTCGCTCTTTGCGCCGTCATTGATAAAAATCTCGTCGATACTGAGGTGGACACCACGCGGCAGGAAGTCATTCTTTAGGATGGCTTCACGCAGGAAGTCATAGCCCTGTTCAGGACCATATCCGTGGAAGCCCTTGATGGTACCCATCTCGTGAGCAGCCTTGTGCATGGCCTCTACGACAGCAGGCGCCAACGGCTGCGTCACGTCGCCAATCCCCAGCGAGATGACGTCGGCCTTGGGGTGCATCACCTTGAAGGCGTTCACCTTCTTGGCAATGTCGGCAAACAGATAGTTCTGCTGCAGGTTTAGGAAATGAATGTTTACTAATGCCATAATCTTTTATTGTATTTGAAGTTTGCTATATTCTATTTTTCCGTCGAACACGAACTCGGCAGGACCAGTCATATAGACGTGATTGTCCGACTCGCGCCATTCAATGCTCAGTGTACCGCCATCCATCACAATCTGTGAGAAGCGACCAGCACGGCCAGTGAGTACAGCTGCTACAGCTGTGGCGCATGCACCAGTGCCACAAGCCTGAGTAATGCCGCTACCTCGTTCCCAAACACGGGTACGCATGCTAGTTGTGGGGGCAGCGGGGGTGGTTATGTGACCAGCAGTTTGCCCGTTGACAATCTTTGCAAATTCAATATTACACCGCTGCGGAAATGCAGGATGCTTCTCCAACATCCGTCCCATCTCACCTACCTGGTCCACATCGTCGGTAAAGATGACGTAATGCGGATTACCCATCGATACAAATGTACCCTTGTCCAGCACGCGATAGCCCATGAATTGCGACTCGTTCTCCAATACCGGCTCACCCATGTCCACTGTCACGTTTTCCACTATATTATTAATAATGTGTAATTTCAACGTCTTTACGCCCGACAGCGTCAGCAGACGGATTTCCGTTTTCGTCGTCAGTCCGCGTTCATACAGGTACTTACCGATGCAACGGCTCGCATTGCCGCACATCATGGCCTCACTGCCGTCTGCATTATAGATGTGCATTGCAAAATCAGCCTCAGGTATGGAAGATGCACCAATCAGCACCAACCCATCGGAGCCGATGCCCTTGTGACGGTCGCTCCATATCCGTGCTGCCTCTGAGGGCTGCGGCACTGTGAACTCCATCGTATTGACATAAATGTAGTCGTTGCCGCAACCATGCATCTTCGTAAAACTTATTTTTTGTGTCATAATGCTACTTTTACTTGGAGTTTGCTGTCTTTTTGCAATCTTTTCGGGTGCAAAGGTAGGCAAAAAGTTAGAAATCACAAAAGAATCCCTCCACTTTGTTTCTGAAAAAATCAAAATAAGTGTCATTTTGTAAAGTATCCAACGCGAAATAATGCTATTTCGTTTACATCTTGCCAATTTATCTCACACTTTTCTTACAAAGTGTTAGTATGTTGACATAAGTCATTTACGCAACTATATCATTATTATAAAGTATAAAAGGGCTTATGTCTAAGTGCCTTATTTTTTATGCAAAATGACAATGTGTAAGGATTGGTGCCGGAAGAAAGACTGAAAGCTTTCAAAATGTAAGGAAAACAAGCAGAAATCGAGCAAAATGTCAGAGAGTCCTATTTTTAACGCAAGAAACGTAAGCAAAATCTTTGCCAAAATTACAAAATGATATAACTTTGCACCCGAATTCGTACAGATTGACACAAAAAGTAAGGATAATATGACACAATGCAAACTTAACAACCAAGGACTATACCAAAGCGAATATGAACACGATGCTTGTGGTGTAGGTATGGTGGTGAACATCCACGGTGGGAAAAACCATGAGCTAGTGGACAATGCACTGAAGGTGCTTGAGAACATGGAACACCGTGGCGCCGAGACACGCGACAAGACCGGTGATGGTGCGGGTATCATGGTACAGATACCCCACGAGTTTATTTTGTTACAGGGTATCCCCGTGCCCGAGAAGGGTAAATACGGTACAGGTCTGGTGTTCTTGCCAAAGGATGAGAAGGCCCAGCAGCAGATACTGAGCGTGATGATCGAAGAGATTGAGCGCGAGGGCTTACAGCTGATGCACCTGCGCACAGTACCCACCAACCCCGAGGTGCTGGGTGTGGCTGCTCGCGAGGTGGAACCCGATATTAAGCAGATTTTTGTGACGGGCGTATCGGAAGACAACGTGCCCGTGTTCGAGCGTATATTATATAAGGTACGCAAGCGCATTGAGAACCGCATCGATAACGAGGACTTTTACCTGTGCTCGTTATCAAGCAAGAATATTATCTACAAGGGAATGCTGACCAGCGGACAGCTGCGTCGCTACTTCCCCGATCTTTCGAACGACTACTTCACGAGCGGACTGGCCTTGGTTCACTCGCGTTTCTCGACTAATACATTCCCGAAATGGAAACTCGCACAGCCTTTCCGCCTGTTGGCCCACAACGGTGAGATCAATACCATTCGTGGTAACCGTGGTTGGATGAAGGCCCGCGAAAGTGTGCTGAATAGCGAGGCGCTGGGTGATATCAAGGATCTGCGTCCCATTGTGCAGGACGGTATGAGTGACTCTGCCAGTCTGGATAATGTGTTTGAGTTCCTGATGATGAGCGGACTCTCACTGCCACAGGCTATGGCCATTCTGGTACCTGAGAGCTTCAATGACAAGAACCCGATTTCGGAAGACTTGAAGGCATTCTACGAGTATCACTCTATCCTGATGGAGCCGTGGGACGGTCCTGCCGCACTGCTGTTCAGCGATGGTCGCTATGCAGGCGGTATGCTCGACAGAAATGGTCTGCGCCCAAGCCGTTATACCATTACAAAGAGCGGCATGATGGTGGTAGCCAGTGAGGTTGGCGTAATGGATTTCGAGCCAAGCGATGTTGTATCGAAGGGCCGATTGCAGCCAGGTAAGATTCTGCTGATTGATACCCAGGAAGGTAAAATATACTACGACGGCGAGATAAAGGAGAAGTTGGCCAAAACCCATCCTTATCGCGAGTGGCTGAACGAAAACCGCGTACAGCTGGAGAAGCTGAAGAGCGGACGTAAGGTGGACAATGGCGTGAGCGACTTGCAAAGCAAGTTGGTGACCTTCGGCTTCGGTCAGGAGGATATCGACAAAACCATCGTGCCAATGGCCACAGCAGGACAGGAGCCAGTAGCCGCGATGGGTAACGATACACCACTGGCAGTCATCAGCAACCGTCCACAGGTGCTGTTCAACTACTTCCGTCAGCAATTTGCGCAGGTTACCAACCCTGCCATCGACCCCATCCGCGAGGAACTGGTGATGAGCCTGACGGAGTACATCGGCGCCGTGGGAACGAATATCCTGACGCCCGATGCATCGAACTGTAAGATGGTGCGCCTGCCACAACCTGTTTTGACCAACACACAACTTGATATATTATGTAACATCCGCTACAAGGGATTCAACACCAAGAAACTGCCTATCCTCTTTGAGATGGCTAAGGGTGAGGAAGGATTGCGCCAAGCTCTCGACGACCTGTGTCATCAGGCCGAAGCCAGTGTAGACGAGGGGGTGAATTACATTATCCTGAGCGACCGCGACCTAGACGAGACGCACGCCGCCATTCCATCGCTGCTGGCCGTTAGCGCCGTTCACCACTACCTAATTAGCGTAGGTAAGCGTGTACAAACAGCCCTGATTGTAGAGAGTGGTGAAATTCGCGAGGTGATGCACGCTGCCCTGTTGCTGGGCTACGGTGCCAGCGCCCTGTGTCCATACATGACGTTCGCAGTGCTGGATGACCTGGTGAAGAAAGGCAAGATTCAGGAAGAGTATGCTACAGCCGAGAAGAACTACATCAAGGCTGTGGATAAGGGTCTGAAGAAGATTATGTCGAAGATGGGTATCTCGACCATCCGCTCGTATCGCGGTGCCAAGATTTTCGAGAGCATCGGACTGAGCGAAGACCTGCTGCGCCGCTACTTCGGTACCGAGGTGAGCACCATTGGTGGTGTGGGTCTGAAGGAGATTGCCCGCGATGCTATCGCACTTCACGAGGCTGCCAGGGAGCAGACACTGCTGCAGAATCAAGGTCAGTTTGCTTGGCGCAAGGATGGTATCAAGCATGCCTGGAACCCAGAGACCATCGCTAAGTTGCAGTTGGCCACCCGTCAGGGCAACTACGATAAGTTTAAGGATTGGGCAAAGATTGTTGACGAGAAGGAGAGCCCCATCTTTATCCGCGACTTCTTCGGATTCAAGAAGGCCGCTAAACCTACGCCTATCGACGAGGTGGAGCCTGTTGAGAGCATCGTGAAGCATTTTGTAACAGGTGCTATGTCGTTTGGCGCTTTGAGCATCGAGGCCCATGAGGCTTTAGCCCTGG
>CAMHLV010000090.1 GCA_946186115.1 uncultured Prevotella sp.
GTTCGAAAATACTCAAATAAATTTGGTGTTTTGCTCACTTATTCGTAACTTTGCATCCGATGATGAGCTATAGTACGGCTGGTGGCTCAGCGTCGGGTGTTCATTGAAAGCAATTCATAGCAGAATGTGGAATTGAGAACGGTCTCCAATTCGTAACCCTGTTTTCTTCCAATTCCCCAGACTGCCTTTATTTAAAGAAATCCTGCAAATTCTTACAAAGTTACGAAAAAACGAGTGATTATTTAAAATTTATTCTTAAATCTTCATTCTATTTCGTAACTTTGCACCCGAAATAAGAAAAGTTATTGATTTTGAAGACATTTGAAGAGTTGGGCGTCAGCGAAGTGATTCGCCGCGCCATTGAAGAAATGGGATTTGTACAGCCCATGCCTGTACAGGAGGAAGTAATACCTTATCTATTAGGCAATCGCAACGACGTTATTGCCTTGGCCCAGACGGGAACAGGTAAGACGGCGGCTTTCGGCATACCTGTGCTGCAAAGGATAGCAGAGACGCCACATCCCCAGTTTGGAGAGATAGGGAGAGGGCTCCCTCTTGCCCTGATATTGGCTCCTACCCGTGAACTGTGTCTGCAGATTGCCGACGACATGCGCGAGTTCTCTAAGTACATGGAAGGTATTCATATTGAGGCAGTGTATGGCGGTGCCAGCATAGAACAGCAAATCCGCGCCCTTCGCAAAGGCGTACAGATTATCGTGGCCACCCCGGGCCGACTGATAGACTTGATGAAGCGCGGTGTGGCAAAACTCGACGATGTGTATAACGTAGTGCTCGACGAGGCCGACGAGATGCTGAACATGGGCTTTTCAGAGAGTATCAATACTATCTTAGAAGGCATACCCGAGGATCATAACACTCTACTCTTCTCGGCAACGATGAGCCGCGAGATAGAGCGTATAGCAAAGGGATACCTGCACGACTACAAGGAAATTGTGGTAGGCAGCCGTAATGAAGGAGCCGAGCACGTGAACCATATCTATTATATGGTAAATGCCAAGGACAAATATCTGGCCCTGAAGCGACTGGTAGATTTCTATCCGCGCATCTTTGCCATCATCTTCTGCCGTACCAAGATGGAGACACAGGAGGTGGCCGATAAACTTATACGCGACGGATATAATGCAGAATCGCTGCATGGTGACCTAAGCCAGCAACAACGCGACCTTACCATGCAGAAGTTCCGCCAGCATACCGTTCAGTTGCTGGTGGCCACAGATGTAGCAGCCCGCGGACTTGACGTCGATGACCTTACACACGTAATCAACTACGGACTGCCAGACGACATAGAGAACTATACCCACCGCTCTGGGCGTACTGGCAGAGCTGGCAAAAAAGGTACTTCGCTCAGCATCGTACATTTGCGAGAGAAACACAAGATACGCAACATTGAGAAGGTAATCGGCAAAGAGTTCGAACAGGGCATAATACCCTCTGCCGAAGAAATCTGCAAGAAACAACTCTACAAGGTAATGGACCAGATTGTGAAAGCCGATGTTGACGAGGAACAGATAGCCCCATTTATACAAGACATAAACCGCTATTTCGAATACATCGACAAAGACGACATTATCAAAAAGATTGTATCGATGGAATTCGGCCGTTTCCTGGCCTACTATGCCGATGCCCCCGAGATAGAGCCTGTAACCTCAAAGAGGAAAGAAGAGAAGGGTTCAAAAAGCAAAGGAAAGAAAGCCTCCCCTACCTCAGAAGGCTATCGCAAGCTCTTCATCAACTTGGGCAAGAAGGATGGTTTCTACCCTGGCGAGCTGATGCAGTTCCTCAACAAGTCGATGGCAGGATCCAACCGTCATGGACATGTAGATGTAGGCCATATCGACCTGCTCTCCACCATGTCTTACTTTGAAGTTCCAGAGGAAGATGTCCAACGCGTCATCAAGAGTGTGAACGGCCAGCGCTACAAGGGTCGCGAAGTACGCTGTAACGATGCCAACGATGGTGGCAAGCCCTCAAAGAAACCCCGCGAAGAGCGAAAGCCTCGCGAAGAACGAAAAGCGCGCGATACCAAGAAGCCCCGTGAAAATCGGAAGCCGCGTGAAGACGCCCGCCAATATCAGAAGGATGAATGGATGCAATTCCTAAACCCAAAGGGAATGAAACTGAAAGGCGATATTCCTGACTTCAGCGAAGAAGGATGGGCTATTCGCAAACCGCGCAAAAAGAAATAAGACTCCGTCGAAAGTACTAGCATTCGACAAAAAAAAGAATAATTCTTTTGTTTTGTGCTCACTTATTCGTACCTTTGCACGCGATTTAGCAAAGTGCTTGTCAAGGGGTGCTCACAAGTGTGGGCTGAGATGATACCCTCGAACCTGATACGGATAATGCCGGCGTAGGGATGATAGAGTATGAAACAATCCCCTTATTTTTAGTATTTATAATAAATAAGGTAAAAGACATGAAGAAATGTTTTCTTTTAGCTGCACTATTCTGTGCAGTGAATGTGAATGCACAGGATGACAAAGTGATCTACGACTCCACTCATGTAGAGCAGTTACAGGAAGTAGTAGTCAAGGGCGTTCGTGCACAGCGCAATGCCCCGTATGCAATCAGCAACATCAAGAAGAAGGAACTTGGTGATTTTTCTAAAACAGGTAAGGAACTGCCATTCTTGTTCTCGCAGACCCCCGGTGTACTGGCCTGGAGTGAGAACGGACTGGGCACGGGAACTACTTACATGCGCATTCGCGGTGCCGGTGACTCTCGCATCAACGTGACACTGGACGGTGTACCACTTAACTCGCCCGAAGACCAGTGCGTATTCTGGGCCAACATGAACTCGTATGGCTCGTTGCTTGGCTCAGTTCAGATACAGCGCGGCGTAGGAACATCAACCAATGGCGACGGTGCCTTCGGAGGTACGGTGGCTCTCTCGTCGGCAACACCGCTACAGACCCCAAGCATCGAGGCAAACTTCTCATACGGCTCGTACAACACCTATAACTTCGGTGGCAAGTTCTCAACAGGACTGCTGGGCAAGCACTGGATACTCGACGGTGCATACCACCAGACACATACCGACGGTTTCCTGCATGGCACCAGCGGACGCAGCGGCTCGTACTATGGCGGCCTCACTTTCATGGCATCTGATGATTTCGTCGTCAGATACAAGAACATCGGCAACTTCGAGCGCACCGGCCAGGCCTGGAATGGCGTTACTGCAGGCAATGGCGACTACTCTCTGATGGACGGCAGCTACGACGATGGCTCTTGGAGCTATACTGCCAAGACTGGCATCAAAGAATACAATGACATGTGGAACGTGGGACTAGGCAAGTACAACTCGCTCTACGAATACCTGGTGACCGGCGACGACGGATTGTTTGTGAAGGATGCCAACGGCAACTACCAGACAGCACGCTATCAGATGGCCGACGGCAGCTATTGGGATAAGACCACCGACAATTTCTGGCAGAACCATAACATTCTGTCGGCTTCGTGGAAAATCAACGATCTGTGGAGCACCTCAGCGTCGCTGCACTACACCTACGGCTATGGCTACTACGAGGAATTCCGCTACCAGAACAAGCTGTCGAAGTACGGACTCATCCCCATCTTAAACGCCAAAGGCAAGGAGAAGAAGTTTGACTTTGTCCGTCAGAAGGGGCTAACCCAGCACACTTACGGACTTGTGTGGAACATCAACTACAAGAATGACGCATGGGACGTTGTAGGCGGATTGTCATTGCAAAACTACGACGGCAGTCACTTCGGCTATCTGACCTACTCGTCAGAGGAGGCGCTGAGCCAGAAGATACAGACGGAAGGCAAGTACCGCTATTACGATTCGCCAGCCCACAAGCTGGACGGCAGCGCCTTCGTGAAGGCCGCCTACCACATCAGCGAGCAGTGGGACGTGTTTGCTGACGTGCAATATCGTCATGTAGGTTTCAAGACCGATGGTTACAACGACAAATACTATACCGACGCCAACGGCATGCCCCAAAAGCACATGCTCGACATCAATAAGAAGTATGACTTCCTGAACCCCAAGGCAGGCATCTCATGGCAGAGCGGTCCCCACCGTGCCTATGGCTCTGTAGCCATCAGCCATCGTGAGCCTGAGCGCAACAACTTCACCGACAACTTCACGTACCCTGCCCCCAAAGCCGAGAAACTGACCGACTACGAGTTAGGGTACACGCTGAATGCCGACAAATGGCGCTTGGGCATCAACGGCTACTTCATGAACTACACCGACCAGTTTGTACAGACGGGAGAGGTAACGGACATCGGCGAGAACCTGACCACCAACATTAAGGACTCCTACCGCTTAGGCGTAGAGCTGCAGGCTGGCGTTGATGTGACCCAATGGCTCGCCATTGAGGGCAATGCCGCATTGAGCAAGAATGCCATCAAGGATTTCGACGAGAAAGTACAGGTGGACTGGGGCGACTATACCACTATCCACTACGACAACTCAACGCTGGCTTTCAGTCCCTCAACCATTCTCAACGGCTTTGTGAACTTCCATTATAAAGGCTGGCAGGCAGTGTGGCACACCAACTTTGTCTCGCGCCAGTATCTCGACAATACAGAGTGCAAGGACCGCTCGCTACCTTCCTATAGTGTGTCGAACGCCAATATCAGCTATACGCTGAAACCCAAGAAAGTGATGAAGGAGATAGTCTTCGGACTGAACATGAACAACATCTTCAATCGTCGCTATGCGGCCAGCGGCTGGGTCTATTCAGCCATCCTCAGCGACACCCATCCCAATGAAAACCGCTATTACCAAATAGGTTTCATCCCCATGGCAGGCTTCACGATGATGGGCAACGTGACGCTACGGTTTTAAGGGTAAAGTGAATAGTGAAAAGTGAATAATTTGCTACCGCATTATGTTGGAATTCTTATCTGCACATTGGCTTGACATTGTAACGACTGTCCTCGGACTGGCGTATATCCTGCTGGAATATAGGGCCAGCGTATGGATGTGGCTTGTGGGTTTCCTGATGCAGTCATTAGGTATCATACTCTACTACCAGAAAGGACTCTATGCCGACTGCGGCATGGAGTTCTACTATCT
>CAMHLV010000091.1 GCA_946186115.1 uncultured Prevotella sp.
ATATCACCATGAGGCAAACGCGACGACTGCATGATGCTAACGCTTCGTTTGCATGGCACTCGCGAAGTGTTTGTCTGACACACGCATGTCGTTTTGTACCAAATATTACAAATCCCCCGCGCAGCGGCTGCGGACCGTGCTGCGCGGGGGAATGCAATCTAAACAGTCAATTGTTGCAGTACGCTGCCGATAGTATCACAATGAACTATAGGGATGTCTCCTGCGTCATGTTCTCGAGGAAGAAAACGCCCTTTTGTTACAGCTGAAATCATCTTCTCCACAAGCGGTTCAAGATTAATTATCTCCACATGCATGGTGCCATGCGTCAAGTTGTATATTTCATCTGCTGCAGAACGGGAAATCTGTTGAACCCCCTTCATGTCCAATAAATATGAATCATCAGGGACAAGAGAAGCGGCCAGCCGTTCTATCATCTGTCGCGTGTGAAGTTCCACACCATATTGCTCTTGTATGTTTATAATATGTTTCATAATCAACTAGTGTAATTATAAAGATTAAATCCATAAGGAATAGCGGCAGGGATCTTAATGATTATCATTGTACCCTTGTAGTCAACCTCTTCAGGCAAATCGAGTATCTTTTTATGTGTGGCTGATTGCAATAACAATGCATTACCAGATAAGACTGCAAACTCGCCATGTAAACCATCTACCACCATACGGATATTCGATGAAATACCATAGCCGCGATTTTCTGCATTTGGTAAATTTTTAACAGAATAGCCGTTCTGGGCTAAATTGAGTGCTTCTGCATCACTATTGCCCAATTTGTCAAGATGCTTTTGAGAAGTTGCATAACTACCGTAAATGGTAATCCCCATATCCGCAATTACTATCTCGATAGAATCTGTTACTGCGTTATATTCCAAGAAAGCATAGCCTCGGTCAGTCTGAGCATGTTGTTGAATGTTACAAATCAGTTCGTCCAACAAATAAGTGAGAGGAATATTTAACGACTTGAAACATGTTGGATTGCAATTACGCAAATTGTCTTTAAGGTGGTTAATAGCTGATGCAATAGCATCATCATGCAAACAAAATGTGTACACCTTGGCAGTAACCCTTTGAGCATATAGATCCTTCAGTACTGAAAGCAGAGTTGGAGCCATAGAAATAGTTTCTTCTTTGCTGGAGATTGCAGCAAAGAAAGAGGACAGAATGCCATCTAAAGATACTATTTCATTATTATCCATTGCCATCTTAATTCTGTAAATTCATTATTTGTGGGAGCAAAGGTACGAATAAGTGAGAACAATACAAAATGAAAAAGCATTTTTTTCATTTTGTATTGTCGAGCGAAAGTGCCTAAGACCGTTAGGTCAAAGATACCAACTAATTTTGAAACATCCAAGAAAAGGCGGGAAAATATCACCATGAGGCAAACGCGACGACTGCATGATGCTAACGCTTCGTTTGCATGACACTCGCGAAGTGTTAGCCGAGCGCACACATGTTGTTTTGTGCCTAATTTAACAAATCCCCCGCGCAGCGGCTTCATGCCATACTGCGCAGGGGATGATTAGTGTGTGAGGCCTTCTTGCTGCAGCGATGCCGCTGCAGCCGGAGGACTATCTGTTAGAAGTCTTCATCTTCGAAGAGGCCACCAAATCCACGGGCATCATCAGCATCAGGATCTTTGCCTTTTCCGTCAGAAATTGTGCTTGGATTATTTCCATCTGGATTCCATACCCAATCGGTAGAATTTGTCGATGCTGCGAGCATGCCCGACATATCACAGGACAACTCTTCTGCCACTGGCTTTATATATATACGTTTCATATTTTCTTTCCTTTTTTACTTAATTACATACTTCTTTCCATTTACAACGTACATACCCTTAGCAAGACCGTTGACAGAGTTGCCAACATACTGACCGCTCATGTTGTAAACCTTGTAGTGGTTGGGCAGCGGAGTGATGTCTTCACCATCAAGCATATCAATAGCAGTAGCCTCGTTACCCATGTCGTCATATTCAACGATGTCGTCATCAAAGGCAAAGCTATATCTTGCAGCGGCGGCAGGAAAGTCGTCGTCGTCGCGACCGTCAGCAAAGACAATCTTCAACGTACCATTCAGCTTATCCGTTGTACCAGATTCAATGCTCGGATAGAATGACTTACCAGTTTCTTCTATACCTAAAGCAGATGGATTCTTACGATAATTCTGGCCGATGTGATTATTATAGCCCGTATAAGGATTATAATTTTGTGGATCCTTATTTATAGTTTGTACAGCCATGATGACACACTTATATGCCGACCAAGTATAGTTGTTCGTGGTGTTGCGGTACCATATCCCCTTGCTCTGGTAGAAGCAGTAGCGTGGCAACGGTTGGTTCCAGAACGTACCTATGAGAGCATACTCATAAGGTCTTTCAGTTTCTCCGTCAAGGTAGCTGCAATAGCCTCCGGATGGGGCGTCATTCGCAGCAACGACGACAGCCTCCTCATAGGGCTTAGAGAACTTCAGAGTTGATAGTTCGCTACCACTTGTTGAACCTAGATATTCGTAGTATTTAACTCCGTGATTCAAGCAAGCCTGAGTCAGTTTGAACTGGTCGCCATAGCGGGTCATGATATACTGACCGAGGTTATAGCTCTTAATCTTTTCGCCCTTACGCTTGTAAGCCTTAATGATATAAGGAATACCTCCGCGCAGACAAGGTTTTGAATCACTATCGTACGAGCCATTGCCAGCGGCATTGGCAGGATTCCATCTACTATCAGCTGTAGCTGTACGGTCAAAGTTCAGGAAGTTACCTGATTCAGCACTTACTAGATTTGTTGACAGCCGGAAAGTCACCTTGTTATTGTTTCCGGCACCCGTACTTGTATGGCGAGTAACAGAAGCCAACATGCGAACGTCTGGTAGCAGAGGCGTAGTCACTTCCGCATTATTATAATAACAGTGGACATTTCCCTCGCTTTTCGGTACACCGAGCCACTCACGAACCTGCTTCATCGTCATGTCATAAGGAATACAGAAGGTGAACCATCCGGCATCCTCATATTCACGTGTCTCGGAGGGTATTTCGTCGGGCTCTACGTAGGTTGCCTGACTCAGTGTGAACTGGTGCCAACCCTCGAAGTTAGCAAAGGTGTAGGGAGCATCAGACGTGTTGGCAGTACCACCACCGTTGTTGGTGGTGAAGTCACCTTCCGTCAAAATTATATCTGCATCAGTATCACCAGACTTCAATGGAATCTGGCCTCCTCCATTCACCTCCTGCTGACCATCATATTTCGCATACCATGCATTCCAAGTGATACCATTAGTAGCCTGGTTGTAGGCACGACGGAGCTCAGAGAAGGTAGGCCATGTGATAGCGTCACCGTTAGCATCCACGGCACCCGTCTGCTCCATCTTGGAATATACCTTGGTAACATCGGTGTACTGCTGCTTCATCAGGCCGTAGCTGGTATCTCTCTTGTCTTCGGCAGTAGCATTGTAAGACTCCTGCGACGGGAAACGAAGCACGCAATAGTAGTTAGTACCATTTACGTACTTGTCACGGCAATAAGGCAGTGTACCGTCGAAACCACCCCAACCATAGAGCATGTTGGCAGGGAAGGCGTTCTTGTAGCAGATAGGTGTCATGGTAGCCAGCACGTAGCAGTCGAAAACCGGGCGGTTCTGCGGGAATACAGTCTGTGTGGCTGTCAGTCCTACAGTATTATCTGCAGGCTCATCGCCAACCTGCTTCAGATTAGCAGAGAGCGTATAGGTGTTCGGACCGTTGTCAACCAGCGTACCCTTAGCATCGGTCGTGGTGATATGCTCCACGATGGTATTCAGGAATGCTGCGTTGTGAATATTCTCATAGTTATGAGGTATGCAAATCTCCTTCAGACTGGCCAGACCCTCACAGCAGCTTTCTGGAATATCCTTCATCTTCGTACTTGTCGGCAGCTTGATGTCGCTGAGGTTAGCCAGACCAGCCCATGAGAGGTTCATGTCGGCGTATGTCACAGGATCTGTCTCTTTGTTAGTTGCCTTGTTCTCGAATACTGCATCTGCCAAGTCGATGCTGGTGATGCCTGTCTCCATACTCAGACCAACTGAAGCCTGGTCGCCGCTGGTATTCTTCCAGTGACCATTAGCATCAGTATGGTATGTGGTCAGGTTACAGCCTATGTCGGCAGCATTCAGGTTGCCTGCGAGTGTTACCGATGTCAAGCCCACCTTGGCAGGTGAGTAGATATTTGGAGTACCTGGTGTCACAGATCCGCCGGTAGCCAGATAGCGAGCCTCGGCGAGCGAGCCAGCCGTCTTAACGTAAGCTACACAGTTGGTAGAGGTCGAAGAGATGACAGCCTTCAGACCGGTGAGAGAATAAGTCGGGCCGCATACTTCAGCCTTATTTGCCATATCCCCAGGCAGCAGGATGTATTCTATCTTAGAGTTGTTCAAACTCTCAAGCATCGTCTGTGTAATGGGCGAAGTCACATTGCGAAGGTCGAGTACACGAGGACCATCGGTGAAGCTGTTCAGTGAGGTGAAATCATCAGGATGCATTGCACCATTAACCTGCAGCAGTTCTGTCGGTGTGGATGGTAAACCTGTAGAAGTGCTGGCTTGGGCAAAATCTCCGGAGGTGTTTGGATATGCATATACCGAAGCCTTACCAGTCTGTGTGCCTACCATCTCGTTGTTGATAGTTTCAATACGAGTAGAACCCGAAATGCTGGTGCTCGACGAGTTGAGCTTTGTGGCGCTATTGCTGCTTATTAAGACGATGTCTGCGTCTGTCTTAACCTCAGGAACAGTCTCGTTATTTGTGTTCACATAAGTATGTGCATCCACCAAAGACAGCATTTTCTCGTAGCTTGCCTGATAAGCATTTGCATTGGTTGGACTCTGGTTATAGACGTGACCTACGAATGTCTGCTGAGTCAAGTTGTTACCTTCCTCATCCTTTGTCTTATAGTAGGCGATAAACTCTGAGCAGGTAGCCAACTGCTTATTTGTTCCTGCTCCATCCTGAATAAGTGTTGTTCCGGAACCATACTGTGTATGATCCTTTGGCA
>CAMHLV010000092.1 GCA_946186115.1 uncultured Prevotella sp.
GCGTTCATGGCTACCAGCACGTCGCACTTGTCGCCAGGGGTATAAACCTTACCTGCACCGATGTGAACCTGGAAACCAGACACACCAGTCAGAGAACCTTGCGGGGCGCGGATGTCAGCGGGATAGTCAGGGAATGTCGAGATGCCGTTACCAACGGTGGCACTGACCGTAGAGAAGATGTTACCGGCGAGCTGCATACCATCACCGGAGTCACCCGAGAAGCGGACAACAACCTGGTCCAGCTCCTTCACTTCTAATTTTTCAGCCATAATATAATAGGTTTATTACTATGTATCTTATAAACGGCTGCAAAATTATTCAATTTTAGCCGAAACGCCAAAGGAAATCTAAAAAAAATGCATATTTGCCGCGAACTTGCAGCAAATATGCATCTTTTGTGTATAAATCACCAGCTTTCCTGTATGATTATTCAGTTGGCCTCATCTATTTGATGATGACCTTACGGACATCGTTACCTCTCCGTTCGATGTAAACACCGGCGGGCAATTGCTTCGTGGAGCTGCCCTCTCCACTGGCCACGATGACACCCTTCAGGTTGTAGATGGCCCAGCGTGCCTCGGGTGCTGCGGCAACCGTACTGATACCTGTAGGATCATATTTCACAGGTTCAGGGATGGCCTTCTGGATATTGCCTACATTGTCTACTGCGAACGCAATGAAATTATAGTCTGTACTGGGTTCTATATCCAGAGCGTACGAAGGTTCGGTGTTCTGTCCCAGGTACTTGTACTCATCACCGTTGGCGGAGACATAGAACAGGTAGTGGCTGATACCGGAATCATCGTCGCTGCCCGAGCAGTTTACGACGTACTGGCCCTTGCTGTTCATGCTGAAATCCTTCATCTCTGCAGTAGGCTCCACAATGTCGAGGGTGTTCACAAACTCGTTGGTCTCGATGGTCTCGTTGCTGTCGAAGATGATGGCGGCCTTGTTCCTGATCTGCGTGCCGTTCTTCAGTCCGGGCTTCAGATCAACGCTGAAGGTAACGCAACCCTCACCCTCGGGAGCGTTCACGTTCGGTGGCAGTTCGATGCCCTCAATGTCCCAGGTGAGCTTGTTGCCTTCGCGGTTCATCTTCCAGTTATATTCCGGACCGTCATGACTCGTCTTGCCGAAGCGTACGGTCGAGACATCGAAGACATTCTCATCGAGCTCGTCGCTGATGTGGATACGATAGGCATTGTCAGTGGCCTCGGCCTTGTTCTCAAAGAGGATGCGGTAGTCCATGGTCTTCGTCTCACCGATGTAGTGCTTGTCGCCGTAGCCCATCGGACCTACCATCTCGTTGGGATCCCATGAGCGTACAATACCATTAGTTCCTGAGGTACCGTCCATCACCTGGGGGTCATCCTTTACGTAGCCCAAATCCTTATAGATCCAGAGCCACAGTTTGCGGCGCATGGCTGTCACCAGACTGTTGGCAATCTGCCCCGAGGCTTTAAGTGCATCGATGGTAGCCGCAACAGGGTTGGTTAGAGTCACGACTTTTTCGGCAACCTTTTGCGTGTAGTGCGTCACGGGGCTGGCAACAGGCTGACGGTAGCTCTGCCTATATTCGTGTTGCGCAGGACCGATGGCCTGAGCCAAATCCCTACGGTCTTTCTCGTCGAAGAACCAAGTGTCAATGGCAGCCTGGACAGTGGCAACGGATATACCGTCTTCTGCGGCAGCTTCCCATTCAAAGTTGTCTTCAAATTCCTGAGCTTCGCTCTTCAAGGCACCGAGTATCGACTGTCCCTTCGCCTTTATCGGGAATGCACCTTCGGGCACATCCTCGGCACGTGTCGAGGCTCCCTCTATGCGTCCCTGCATATTCACCGTGAACTGATAGCTCTCATAAGGACCTAAGTTGTTCATAATGAACACAGCACAGTCTCCCTCCTTCTCATCGTAGACGGCAAACTCATCGCGGTCTACCTCCATCACGCCAAATTCTGTGGGGATGCTGGCCGAAAGGAATTCGATGTCGGGTGTTGCGGGGATGGCAATGAAGAAACTGCCCGTGTTGCCGCTGCCGATGTTCTCCACCTTCACGTCGTAGGGGCTTGGAATACCAAGACGTGTGGTGTTGCGGCCCAGATAGGTGATACGGATCTGACTGCCCTCGTAGCGCTGTGGCGAACCGTAGCTGACGGTGTAGCTGCCATGACCGCTCTTATGCTGCAGATGGACATAATAAGTGGCGTCCTCTTCTATTTCATTGGTGGAAATGGATATCTTTCCTTTTGGGTACCAGCCGCTGGATGCCACACTGTTCGACTTGCCGTCTTTCACACGGATGATGTCCACCCAGTTGAATGCCAGGTTAGAAATGCTGTCAGTCTCGATGGTCACCACGAGCATGACGCCCGAGTTTCTGGTGTCGAGTTTGAACCAGTCGTCCTTGTCGGTATTGTCATTTTCATCGCGATAGCCGAGGTGTCCTGTGGCAATGCCGTCGTTCTCAATCACCTGTGTCACCTGATCTGCCTCGTTGTTAGGCTCCTCGTCTACGGGGGTGTTGTTTCGTGTGAAGACATACTTCAGCGTGTAGCCGCCGTGTCCTGATTTGCGCTGCATCTGGATGTAATAGGTGCCCTTGCCGGCATCGCCGATGGTCAGGGTGTCGCTGGGATTCGGATACCAGCCCGTACTCTCACGACTGGGATAGTCATTGTTGCTTGCTTTATACCAGCGGAAGTCCATCCAGTTCAGTTTCAGATCGTAGGTCTGCTCACAATTATAAATAAGGTCTACGCGACCGTCCTCCGGCACAACAATCTTGTACCAGTCGTTGTCATCAACATAGTCCGTAGCGTCGCGGTAGCCCAAGTGTCCCTGTACGGTACCTCCCATGGCAATCTCGTCGCCCTGTCCCTTCTCGTCGTTGGGTTCCGAGTCGTTGCTGTATTTGCTTGGCGTGAAGAGATACTTCAGCGTGTAGCCGCCGTGTCCGCTCTTACGCTGCATCTGGATGTAATAGGTGCCTTTGCCGGCATTGGTGACAGAGAGCGTGTCGTTTGCCTTGGGATACCATCCCGTGGATTCGCGGCTGGGATAATCATCGTTGCTGGCTTTATACCAACGTACATCCATCCAGTTTATCGCCAGTTCGTTGGTCTGGTCGAGGTCATAGACGAGATCGATGCGGCCGTCGCCCGGCACTTCGATCTTGTACCAGTCGTTGTCGTCCACATTGTCCGTGGCATCGCGGAAACCCAGATGTCCCTGTACGGTCTCTCCGATGGCTATCTCGGTGCCTTCTCCCTTGTTGTCGTTGGGCTCAGCGTCTTTTTCGAAGCTGCTGGGAGTGAAGGTGTACTTCAGCGTGTAGCCACCGTGTCCTGATCTTCGCTGCATCTGGATGTAATAAGTACCGACACTTACATTAGTAATGGCTAGCTTGCCGTTGTCGGATGGATACCACCCCGTGCTAGCACGACTGGGATAATCGTCATTTTTAGCGTTATACCAGCGGAAGTCCATCCAGTTCAATTTCAGCTCGTAGGTCTGGTCGAGATCATACTCAAGTTCCACCGTACCGTCTTCTGGCACTTCGATCTTGTACCAGTCGTTTTCGTCGCGGTAGTTTGAGTCATCTTTGTATCCAAGGCGTCCTTCCACGGTCTCACCACTCACTAGTACGTCGCCAGAACCCTTGTCATCGTTGGGCTCGGCATCGTTGGCTTTGGGGCAGGCCGTAAACTCATATTTCAGCGTACAGGTGCCTTTACCGCTACGGCGCTGGGCACGGAGATAGTAGGTGCCTTTGCCGGCATCGGTCATCTCGAATACCTTGCCGTTCTCAGGATACCATCCCGTGGATTCACGGCTGGAGTAGTCGTCGCTGGCGGCTTTATACCAGTAAAGTTCTACCCAGTTCATGTTAAGGTCCCCGTCGGTAGTCATCGTAATCTTTACGCTACCTTCCTCGGGTATTTCAATCTTGAAATAGCCGTCCTTCTGGTCATCACTGAGCGAGCAGCTGGCTGTCTCACCTTGGGCAATGTCGGTAGCATTCTGCCACGTTGTCCCTTGTGCCAGCAGTCCCAGTGGTACTGCTAGCAGCATCATGAATAGTAATGATAATTTTTTCATAATTGTTTAGTGTTGGTAAATAATAGTCTGATGTCAATATTCAAAAGAACTGCCGCCGAGGAACTCACGTAGGAGCGAGGTCGGTGGAATCTGTGTGTCGGGAATGGGCTTGATGTAGTGCAGGAACTTCAGCAGGCGGTAAGCCTCGGCATGCTCCTCGCAGTTCTCGGGCACCTGTTGTAACAGCGGTTCTGCCTGTATCTTGATAACAGCCAGTTCGAAGAGCATGGCTGTGTTGAACATCGCATCGGCATTCTCCTGATAGGGGAATATCCATCTGTTTTCTCCGGCACGTACGGATGGCCAGCGGTGGATGGTGTCCTTGGCACTCACCCCGCGGTATTTATGGTCGCGGATGATACGGCGCAGCAGACGGTTGTCTGTTGTCGGGATATAATTATGGTTGTCGAGCAGGATGGTGGTCAGTGCTGAGGCATAGACACGGAATATCTGCTCATTGGGAATCTGGGCCGTCAGTTCGGGATTCAGGGCGTGGATACCTTCTACCACTAATATATTGTCGTCGTGTAGTTTCAGTTTCTTGCCGCTCATCAGACTCTTGCCCGTAGGGAAGTCATAACGCGGCAGCTCCACCTCTTCGCCCTTGAACAGCGCGTTCAGCTGTTCGTTGAAGAGTGGCAGGTTCAGGGCATGCAGATGCTCGAAGTCGTAGTCGCCCTTCTCGTCGAGTGGCGTCTTGTCGCGATCCAGGAAATAGTCGTCGAGCGAGATGCCGATGGGCTTGATGCCGTTTACGGCGAGTTGTACGCTGAGACGCTTGCAGGTAGTCGTCTTACCGCTGCTCGAAGGTCCGGCGATAAGCACCAGCTTGATGCCCTTGCGCTGGGCTATCTCGTCGGCTATCTTGCCGATCTTCTTCTCCTGAAGGGCCTCGCTTACCTGAATCAGTTGTGGTGCATAGCCTTTACTGAT
>CAMHLV010000093.1 GCA_946186115.1 uncultured Prevotella sp.
ACCTTACAGAAGGCGATACATGAGCGGTGGTTGGGGTCGATATTGGCGGTAATCTTAAAGATAAAGCCAGTAAATTTCGTTTCCTCCGGCTGCACCATGCGCTCCTCGGCCTTGGTAGGACGCGGCGACGGAGCAATCTGGACAAAACAGTCAAGCAGTTCCTGTACACCGAAGTTGTTGAGCGCCGAGCCGAAGAATACTGGTGCCACCTCAGCACTTCTATACGTCTCCACATCAAAGTCGGGATAGACTCCATCTACGAGTTCCAGGTCCTCACGGAGCTTGGCGGCATCGGGCTCGCCGACACGTTCGTCGAGCTCTACGGAATCGAGCTCCACGCTGACCTTTTCAGTGACGCGCTGCTTGTCGGGGGTAAAGAGGTTGAGTTGCTGTTCGTAGATGTTATACACGCCCTTGAACTTGGCTCCTTGGTTGATGGGCCACGACAGGGGGCGCACCTTGATTTCCAACTCTTTCTCAAGTTCGTCAAGCAGGTCGAAGGGGTCACGTCCCTCACGGTCCATCTTGTTGATGAAGATAATGACCGGGGTATTCCTCATGCGGCAGACATTCATGAGCTTGCGCGTCTGGGTCTCCACACCCTTGGCACCGTCAACGACGATGATGGCAGAATCGACGGCTGTCAGCGTACGGTACGTATCCTCGGCAAAGTCCTGGTGACCAGGGGTATCAAGGATGTTCACCTTATACTCCACATCAGAGCCCTCAGGGGTATAGTCGAACTCCATCACAGAGGTCGAGACCGAGATACCACGCTGCTTCTCGATATCCATCCAGTCGCTGGTGGCTGTCTTCTTAATCTTATTGTTCTTCACCGCACCAGCCACCTGAATCTGTCCGCCGAAAAGCAGGAACTTCTCAGTCAGCGTGGTCTTACCGGCATCGGGGTGCGAAATAATCGCAAATGTTCTTCTTCTTTCTATTTCTTGATTCACCACTATTCTTTACTATTTATCTATTTCGATTTACAATTTTGCAATACACTCGGCAAGCGACTCTTCCCAATAAGGTACCTCAATGCCGTAGGTCTGCTTAATCTTCGTCTTGTCGAGCACGCTATAGTGCGGACGATTGGCAGGGGTGGGATACTCTGAGGTATGAAGCGGACGGACATGGCACGTCGTTATACCGGCAATACGATGGATGGCCTTGGTAAAGTCATACCATGAGATGACGCCCTCGTTGGAGAAATGATATACGCCAGGACGGATGCCCTTCTCGATAGCCGTCATGATGACGCTGGCAAGGTCGCGGGCATAGGTGGGAGTGCCTATCTGGTCGAAGATAACGCCCAATTCTGGTTTCTCCTTGCCAAGACGAATCATCGTCTTCACAAAATTGTTGCCAAATGTAGAGTACAGCCATGCAGTGCGGATAATCATAGTGCGCTTGCAGAATTTAGATACTCCCAGTTCGCCAGCCAGTTTTGTACTACCATATACGCTGTCAGGACATGGAGTGTCTGTCTCAACATAAGGAGTGAACTTTGTTCCGTTGAACACATAGTCGGTACTAATCTGAATCAGCCAACCTCCACGCTTGTCGATGGCAGCAGCCAGATACGACGGTGCCACAGTATTAAGTGCAGTACAGAGTTCCTTGTTGTCTTCTGCCTTGTCAACGGCAGTGTAGGCGGCACAGTTGACGATGCCGTCAATCTTGTTTTCAGCCACAAACTGCTCGATGGCAAGTTGATTGGTGATGTCCAGTTCCTGTACGTCTGTATTAAACCAACGATGCTGGGGATAGTTCTTCTCCAGCAACTGCATCTCGTTTCCCAATTGGCCATTACAGCCTGTAATCAATATATTCACCTTGTTATCTATTTACGATTTGACGATCTTTCTATTTACTGTCTAAAACTCCAATGGTTCTTGTTTATCTTTCAGATAATAGTCGTTTAACATACCAATGAATGTGGAAATCTCCTTGACGGCATGCTCTGTATTTGCCGTTATCTCCTTCTTCTGCAAGCGCAGCAGCATAACGCCATAAAGCGAATTGAAACATGTCTCAATCTCGTTTTCGTCCTTATTGGCACCATGGTTGCGCAACTCTACGATATATGGGAGCACCTTGTAGTACTCGGCATTGTAGAACGGGAAATTCGATGATGACAGCAACTGGGAGTGCAACTCCTGCAGTTGTTGCATCACCACCTTATTAATCTGTATATGGCCCTGTTCGCGGCAACCTTCAGAATTCATCATCCTAATGAGGTTGCCAAACCAGTCGGCCTCCTCTTCCTTCTGCTCGTCGGTATAGTCAAAGCGACTGATATATTCTCGTCGTATCCGACTCAGCGAGCAGTCAAAGGCCCTGATGGTGTCCTCAACCTGCCACATATAGAGCAGATACTCGGCAATATTCTTCTTGCGTAATTCCTGTGCTATGAACATAATTTAAAAGAATCTGAAAAGATTTGTTACGGTACCGAAGAGCGATACCACAGAGAATATTATGACTACCGCACCTATCACCTGATTGATGATGCGGATGCCCTGCTCGTCGAAAATGGTTCGTACCTTGTCAACCAGCCACGACAGCCCGTACCACCATATCATCGCTCCACCCACAATACTGGCAAAGCCCACCAGCATCTCGAAAGGACGGTCAGGGATGACAAAGGCAAACTGGGCAAACAATGCCATAAAGAGGAAGACAATGAGCGGATTGGAGAAGGTGACAAGGAATGCCGTCCACGAATTATACCACAACGAGCCCTTCTGTTGGCCGCTCTGGTGCATATTCTTCGTAGGATCACTGCGCCATGTATAGATTCCGAAAGCCAGCAGCAGGGCACTGCCGATAATCTGCAGATAGAACTTGTTCTGCTCATTATTGACGAAATCCATCACGAAGGCCATGCCGAAGCCCGTAATTCCGGCATAGATGATATCGCTGGCAGCAGCACCGATGCCGGTCACGAAACCATACCATCGCCCTTTGTTCAATGTGCGCTGCACACACAGCACCCCCACAGGTCCCATCGGCGCAGAGGCTATCATACCTATGAGCATGCCTTTAAACACGAGGTCAACTATATTAATATGTATAGGAAATGGCATAACGGGTGCAAAATTAATAAATTTTAGGGAGTTAGAGGATTTAATCACGTTAAAGGGAGTTAAAGTAAGTAAGTTTTGCAAGTAATTCATTATCTTTGCACGAAGAAAATTGTATATATTCATAACTTAAAGCATAAAACAAATGAACGAACAGCAAGGAATCAAGCCGTATGTAATAGGCTTGGACTTAGGAGGAACCAACTCGGTATTTGGTATTGTAGATGCACGTGGTGAAATCAAGGCAACGACAGCTATTAAGACCGGCGGTTACGACAAAGTGGAAGACTACGTGGCATCTTGTGTGGATGCCCTGCAGGTCATCATAGAACAGGTTGGCGGCATCGACAAAATCAAGGCTATGGGTATTGGTGCACCCAATGGCAACTATTACAATGGCACCATCGAGTTTGCCCCCAACCTATCTTGGGCCAAGAACGGAGTAGTCCCTTTGGCTAAAATGTTCAGCGATGCACTGGGCATTCCCGTGGCACTGACCAACGATGCCAATGCTGCCGCCATCGGTGAAATGGTATATGGAGTAGCACGTGGCATGAAGAATTTCATCGTCATCACGCTGGGAACAGGCGTAGGCTCCGGCATCGTGGTAAACGGACAGTTGCTCTATGGCCATGACGGATTTGCTGGTGAGCTGGGTCACGTCACTATGGTTCGCGGAGCAGAAGGCCGCAGCTGCGGTTGTGGACGTACTGGTTGCTTGGAAGCCTACTGTTCTGCAACGGGTGTAGCACGTACAGCACGTGAACTGCTGAGCAAAACCGACCGCCCCAGTCTGCTGCGCGAGATGAACCCCGAGGACATCACCTCGCTTGACGTATCAATCGCAGCCGGTAAGGGTGACGAGCTGGCCAAGGAAATCTATGAGTTCACGGGCAAGATGCTGGGTGAGGCTTGTGCTGACTTTGCTGCATTCTCCAGCCCCGAGGCTTTCATCTTCTTCGGCGGTATGGTCAAGGCTGGCGATTTGATTATGGAGCCCATCAAGCGTGCTTACAACAACCATGTCATGAACATCTTCAAGGGCAAGGCACAGTTCCTGGTCAGCGGACTTGACGGTGCATCTGCTGCCGTGCTGGGAGCATCGGCCATCGGTTGGGAAATCCAGTAACACAGACAGTTAGAAATCACTTACAACAACAGCCTGCAGCAATCAGTAAAGATGCTGCAGGCTGTTAATAATTAAAGAGGTTGGCGCAGGACGCTGCCAACCTCTGAAAAGACTGATAAGCGGGTACGGCGATTGCCGTGGGGAAAAAGCTTATCGGCGGCAAATATAGACATTTCTTGAATAAAAAACAAATTTTTCTATCATTTTTCTATCAAATAGCAAAAAAAACTCTCAAAAAGTTTGCAGATTAAAAGAAAAAGTGTAACTTTGCCCCCGTAATTTTAAACATAGCTAGACATAACGTAATGAAAGCAATGAACAACATCTGGTGGTGGCGCAACTCGGGATTAAAATAGTCGCGAGGCACGAAGCCATTGTCAATGTTGTCATTCAGATAAAGAGGCTCGTCGATACGCGACGGCCTCTTTTTCTTTTACAGACATAAAAACAATAAAAATATATAAAGTATGAGTTATTTAGTTGACGAAAAAGGTTTTTACGGAGAATTCGGCGGAGCATACGTTCCCGAAATTCTCTATGCAACGGTGAGGACACTGCAAGAGGAGTATCTGCCCATCATCGAGTCGGAAGAATTCAAGCGTGAATACATGTCGCTGCTTCGCGACTATGTAGGACGTCCGTCACCTCTCTACCTTGCCAAGAGAATGAGTGAGAAGTACGGCTGTCAACTATATCTGAAGCGCGAAGACCTCAACCACACAGGAGCCCACAAGATCAACAACACCATCGGTCAGATTCTGTTGGCAAAGAAGATGGGCAAGAAGCGCA
>CAMHLV010000094.1 GCA_946186115.1 uncultured Prevotella sp.
CCTACCACCCAGTCGCTGATGCTGACAGTCATCGTGATGGGTACCTGAGAGTCAGGCGTCACGATGTCACCCCCTTGCTTTCCTGGACCTCCAGGAGTAGTATCAACATTGACATCGGAAGGATTCTCCGGATTACTCGGCGAAGGATCGATGCGCCCGGCTCCGCCGCCATTGGTATAGAACGCCAAGGTATAGGTGTATTTGTGCTGAGACTGCCATGTCTCGGAAATGGGCATCGCAGCAAATCCGAACTTCGAGGCATCGGTGGGATAGACCAGATTGCCCAATTTATCCTTGATACGGCAAAGGACTGAGATATAGGCACCATTGGGCGTCGTTCCACCTGTCCATGGAACCAGACCCTGAGGCACCAGCAGGAAATTGTTGGAGCCAAACATGATGCTTTGCGGGGTGGAGGTCAGTGTCAACGGGTAGGAGCCCTTGATGATATAGTCCTTCGGAGCTGATGCCGCACTCCAGACGGGTGCCGCATCGGGATCTGTCTGGAAGGTCAGGTCGGCAGTGGAAGGTATCTGACATATCTTTACGCCCAACACCTCGATGGTATAGTCATTAGGACTACCGTTCTTGGCCACCACCTCTATCTGCGATAGAGCATGGTGGAAACCCAATATGGCAGCACCCGACGCACTACTCTGTCCTGCCTTCACATAGGCTGTCACAATGTCGTCCTGACTGGCTGCCTCGCTGACGACAGTATAGCCGGTGAGTTTCTGCTCACTGATGCCTATGTTGGCCTTCGACTGCAAGGAGATAGGGGCATAGCCCAGGAACCTCAGCGGATAGGCCGGCCAGTACTTCGTAGTGGCCGTCTGCCAGGAACCGTCAGACTGCTTCGTCACCTTCAGGTTCTGGAAATAGGAAGCGGCATCTCCTAATGCAGTCACATTGAACTCTGTGAACGAGACATCAGTATAGGAAGTACGGGTATTCGGTACCAAAGAGACATTATCAACCTTGGCACTGAACTTGATGACATCCCTTAACGGGTATCTATATTCATCGTTGATACAGCCTGCCAGGAATAGAGGCAGGACTGCGGTTAATAGTATTGTTCTCTTTTTATCCATATTCTCGTATTTTGGGGATTATTCACTCCACACAGGAATACCATCATGGAGGGCACGCAGGGCTGCAACGGCCTCTGGAATGCCTTGGGTCTCTGCCATACGGAGGAAGACCTCAGCGCGAGTCCTGTCGCCACGCAGCATATACATCACACCTATATGGAGATAGGCCCGGCAGTCCTTCTGCAGAGCTTGGAGGTAATCAGCTGCTTTCTGCACGTCGCCCCGAAGCAGTGCCACACCAGCCGCATTGACGACGGCCTCGACACTCTCGGGGAACAAACGTGCTGCCAGGTCTATGATGTCATAATAGTCATTACCTGTGTTCTGATGGCTACGAGCCGTGGCATAGAGCCCTTCAAGAGTGACGGCAACGCCACCGGCAAACTGTCGGACGAACGATGCCTTATAGTCCAAACGCTGCACCTGGGGAAATACCTGCTGCTGCAGTTGCCGCCAGGTTTCACCACCAGCCAATGCCTTCAGCTGCTGCTCACGGCCCTGTTGCACACCAACGTTACGCATGATATCGAGGGCCGCCTGCTTCAGACGGATATCAGACTGTTCCTCTGTAACGCGGATAATCGTCTCCCAGTCTTCTGGGACAACGGTCAGCGTGATACTCTCGGCTCCAAGCCGTTCCATCAGCATCTGCCTTAGACCATTCAGTTTGCTGCCATTGCTATGACTTCTTACACGACTGCCAGAGCGGCCACTACGGGTATTTCTTCGACTGTTGCCCGAGGGCGTATCGTAGAAGATGATATCGACGGTACTGACTGACAGCGACGGGAATCTGCCCAGTTGGCGCTGAATCTCGTCGGCGATGATGGCATTGAGTTGTGAAGCACTTCCCTTTAGTCCGTCAGAAAGCATGACGGTACCTGTAACCTTCTGCCCCTCTCCCATGGCTGCCACCGGATCGAGGAAATGGATCCAGGCAGGCTCGGCACAACCTTTGACAACGGGCGACTGAGCCTGAACAGTCAATGTACACATCAGTGCAAATAGGAATAAAAAACGTTTCATATTATTTTCTTCTTTCTTCTTATTAATCAATGATATAGACGAAACTGATGCCTGTACCTATGGGCAGCACCGTGAAACTCTCATGACGGCCCTCGCTAATGCCATTAAGGAAGCGCTCATAGTTGCAATAGAGCGCATCGGCTCCTAAGGCAAGCTCCAGCCCCCAGTGGTAGGAAAGCACGAAATGGTAGCCCGCAGAAATGCCGCCGCCCACGAAATGCCCCTGACGCTGCTTGCCATAGAGGCCGCCCACGTGTACATTATTTATATTAAAGCCGCCGCCAATGGCGTTCACACCCAAAAACCAGCCGGCATAAGGCTCGTTGCGCCAGAAACGGAGTTCTGGTTGCACACTCCAGTTTTTCCATTTCTTGTCACCAACAGAATAGGGCATATAGGTTCCTGTCAGACTGACTGAGCTATGGTCACTGAGTGCATATTCCACGCCTAGGGTCGGAATAAGAAGAGCATCTGTAACCAGATTAGTCTTCACGGCCCATGTTTGGGACAGGACCGATAAAGGGGCTGTAGTAAGTAGCAGGACTACTATATACAATCGTAGGTATTTCGTTATTTCCATATGTTCACTTTTAATCCTGTTTGAGCTCCTCTTACAAAGAGGACTGCATTATTTGACATTACAAAAGTAGGTTTATTTCCCATAAGTGCAAAATATTACTAATAGCCAACGGCTGTTTTTTAAGAATGTTTTGTATTATTAACTGAAATTAAGGAAATGCGTCACTGATAATTCTACGATATGTGCAGTCCTCTTTGTAAGAGGAGTGCATTATTTTATGCCCTTTTGGCGGGGCGGAAGGCCCCCTTTCCATACGGAACAGTAACCTTATCAGTTGGTGGTTACTATGGTCGAGCCTAAAGGTGGAAAGTGAGGCAATATAATTGGTGGTTGTACGAAGATTGGTATGGGTAAGGCCCTGGGAGATGACAGAAATAGGGATGTCGTTCTCATTGGCTTGGCTGGCCCATGTATGGCGAGCCACATACGAAGTAAGATGGCGCTGCAGACCGGCCTTCTGTCCCCAACGGCGAAGGCGGCGGTTATAGCGCGACAAAGCGTTGTGATAGGCTTTGTCATCATCGCCCTGTGTCAAAAGTGGGAAGACATAGCCGTTGGCTCCCCCACCCTTGTAGCGGCGGAGGATCTCCTTGGCCTCGGGTTCCAACAGGACTGACAGGCACTCACCCGTCTTGCGGCGGCGGTAGAAGAGTCGACCGTCCTTGATCTGGCTCCATCGGAGATGGGCCACATCGACGAACGGCATCCCGCAGACAGTCACGGAAAAGAGGAAGATATCAATAGCCACACGCTGGCGGTCGTTATCCATATCACAGGCCAACAGACGTTTGAACTCCGAGCGGCTGAGTCCCCGCTTTACAGTATGGGCATTGCCCGTGAATACCCGTCGGAAGGGGTTACGCTCGGCCGTCAGGCCAGCATCGACGGCTCGGTTGAAGAGGGCCTTCAGCGAGCGCAGATAGGCACTCGACGTGTTTCGACACTTGCCATGATGCTGGAGCCACTGTTCGAAGTCCTGCATCAACTGTCGGTCAATATCATCTAACGGCAGGCTTCTCCTACCCAGATACTGTGCCAGCGCATTAAGCGCCGTCATATAGTTTCTCACTGTGCTTGCCTTCCTGATGTCGGCAAGCTGTTTCATCTCTCGTTCGGCATAACAGAAGAGATCCCTCTTTGCCATGCATTTTTTCTGTCTATTTGTTTCCATGTTGCAAATATACAAAAAAAACTATGACCTTCCAGAGGGTATATTTTTTGCATAAAAACCTTGCATTCTGTCACAATTAGAAAGTTTTTATGCAATTTTCCAAGCAAATTGCTATTTGTTTCGGATAAAATGCGTACTTTTGCCACCGAAAAGATTGAAATAACCAACAAACACATTAAAATATGAAGAAAATCAGAGCAGCCGTCGTAGGTTACGGCAACATTGGTAAGTATGCACTTGAGGCCCTGGAGACAGCCCCCGACATGGAAGTAGCAGGTATCGTACGTCGCAATGGCGCAGAGAATAAGCCCGCAGAACTCGCACAGTATGAGGTAGTGAAGGATATCCGCGAACTGAAGGATGTGGATGTAGCCATCCTCGCCACACCTACCCGCAGTTGTGAGGAGTATGCCAACCAGATTCTGCCCCTCGGCATCAACACAGTCGATTCATTCGATATCCACACACAGATCCGTGGCTACCGTGAGCGTCTGATGAAACTCAACAAGGAGACCAACACCGTGAGTGTGATTGCAGCAGGCTGGGATCCGGGCAGCGACTCTATCGTGCGCACCCTGATGCAGAGTCTGGCTCCGAAGGGTCTCTCTTACACCAACTTCGGTCCTGGTATGTCGATGGGCCACAGCGTCTGCGTACGCTCAAAGGCTGGTGTGAAGAACGCTTTGAGTATGACCATCCCCCTCGGTGAGGGCATCCACCGCCGTATGGTGTATGTAGAACTCGAGGACGGTGCCAAACTCGACGAGGTGACTGCTGCCATCAAGGCCGATCCTTACTTCGCCAGCGACGAGACCCATGTGTTCCAGGTAGAGAGCGTCGATGACGTGCGTGATATGGGTCATGGTGTGAACCTCGTGCGCAAGGGTGTGAGCGGTAAGACTCAGAACCAGCGTCTGGAGTTCAATATGAGCATCAACAACCCCGCCCTCACAGGTCAGGTGCTGGTGAATGTGGCCCGTGCCTCCATGCGTCTGCAGCCAGGCTGCTACACGATGGTCGAGATCCCTGTGATCGACATGCTCCCAGGCGACCGCGCAGATTTAATTGAGCATTTAGTATAA
>CAMHLV010000095.1 GCA_946186115.1 uncultured Prevotella sp.
CTGACAGCGTGCAGCAACGACGACTTGGATACCAACCAGTATAAGGGTGGTTTCAGTCTGAACGCATACGGTCCCAATCCCGTCATGCGTGGCGGTACACTGCGCTTCGTGGGTAGCAACCTCGACCAGGTTGCCAGCATCCAGATTCCAGGTGTTGCAGCCATCACCAATTATGAAATAGTAAAGTCTGGTGTTCCCAGCGAGATTCGCGTGGTTGTTCCCAAGGATGGTCCTACTGAAGGATATATCACCCTGACGTCCAAGACCAACGAGACCATCCAGACAGTGAGTGAGCTCACCTATACCGAGCCTATCGAATTCGAGAGCTTCTCGCCTGCATCAGTAATGCCTGGCGACATTGTCACCATCAAGGGCGACTACCTCAACCTCATCTATTCGCTGGCATTTGCCGACGAGGTGATTATCAGCGAGGCAGACTTCGTCAAACACGACCGATATACTATTGAGGTACGCGTTCCCGAGGAGGCTAAGACCGGTAAGATTGAGCTGTACACTGCCGACCTCACCGTATCGTCCGATGAAGAACTCGACTATCAGATTATCTCTTCCGATAAGGCCATCGAAATCGGTACTCCGAGCGTTACCAGCATCAAGGGCCGCAATACTGCCGAGCCAATGGGTAACATTCTTTGTAAGGCTGGTGAGACCATCCTCATCTACGGATCCTATCTCAATCTCGTTGAAGATGTCACCATCGGTGGTGTCAGCGCTATTTACATCATGTATGTTGAAGGCAAGGGCATCTCTTGCATGCTACCTCCGGAGGCTCCTGACGGCGACATCATCATCGTCTGCAAGTCGGGCGTAGAGGTGCCTGTCGGTACGCTGACCACCGTGAAGCCTACCAACTGTGTAGCTACTCCGACACCCGTCAAGGCCGGACAGGCTTTGACCATTACTGGTTTGGATATGGATTTGGTATCAAGTGTCGAGTTCCCCGACTTCGCAGGCGACTATATTGTTCCTGGTGGTGACATCACTGCCGAAGCTACCAAGGTAGTAGTCAAGAGCGTTCCCAACTTAGCTGCCGAAGGTAACCTTCATTTGGTAATGGCCAACGGTATGACGGTCGATGTACCCTTTACGTTGGTAAAGCCCACTGTGACAGGCTATAGTGTCAATCCTGTCAGTGCTGGCGGTGCCTTGACCATTAAGGGTACAGACCTTGATCTGGTCGCATCGGTACAGTTTGGCGAATCCGACTTCCCCGAATTGGAAACTACTGCTAATGCCATTACCCTTACCGTTCCGATGAATGCCACTTCAGGTGTTCCGACCCTGACACTGGCTAATGGCACGAAAGTGGAGAATGTTCCTTCCATCACTATCGAAGAGGCTGTATTCTGCTATGTCACCGAGAAGATTTGGGAAACACAGGAGATTGAGTTAAAGGCTGGCGATTCCTTCACCGTGCCTATTGCCAATGGCGACAAGCTCACAGGCGTGGAAATCAACGGTACCGCCTGTCAGTATGTGCTGACAAGCAACAATACCCAGCTCATCGTAGGCATTCCTGCCAATGCCAAGAAGGGCTCTACGTTCCGACTCATTTCTTCTAACGGTGAGATTTCCTATACCGTCGACTTCACTCCCAACACCGAGGTGAACACCGTCCTCTGGACAGGTCTTGCCGACCTCAAGAACTGGACGTTCAACTGGGAGATTGGTAAGGGCACCAATGGCGACAACAATCCTAACATGTTCAAGGATATGGGTCTCCAGGCTGGTGACGTCATCCGCGTTTACGTCACACCGGTCGATGGCTGGTGGATGGTGAAGTTCTACGACGGTCACTGGGCAGAGCATATTGAGGCAGGTGTTGCCGCAGGCATTGGCGAGACATGCGAAATCAGTGGCAACAACTACAATCTCGACGAGCACGGTGGTTGCATCGAGTTCAAGGCTACTGACAAGATGGTCGAGCAGCTGACAACGCTCACCGACTGGGGTATGTGCTGGGTCATGATGGGACAGGCTGTCATCACCAAGATTTCCGTCACTCATTACAACAGTCTCGAGACTACCGTATGGACTGGTGAAGCCGTGGCCGACGACTGGGGTGGCCAGCCTTATATCCTCAGCGACGGTGGTACAGAGCTGCTCGCTGCAGGCATGAAGGTCGGCTCGCTCATCCGCATCTACATCACAGCTACCGATGCTTCTTGGAACTGCCAGCTGGTCGATGGCCACTGGAGTCCCAACACTCCGTTCCCAGGCTGCGACTTCAACAACGGCAACTGGGATCTGGCAGAACACGGAGGTGCACTTGAACTGCAAGTAACCGATTACGTTTACGAACACATCACCTCAACCCAGGGCTGGGGCGGTTCGTTCCTCCTCAATGGCGACAATGTTATCTGCACTAAAGTTACTGTTGAATAATCAAACACGATAAGCAATATGAAACTAAAGAATATTTTTAAGACATTACCGTTAGCAGCTGTGGCACTCGTTGCCACAGCCTGCCAGGACACAGATGCACAATACACCATTACCGAGGTCGACGCGCCTGTGTTCACTGAGGTCGTTCCCTCCGTGACAGATGACCTGCTGCTCTTTGGCGAAAAGACCATCAAGGTAGTTTTCGACAAGAACATCGGCTTTGCCACCAAGAACACCTCGCTCATCACGCTCAATGGCGTGCCAGTGAAGAGTGCCGCCGTCTATGGCGCTGATAAGGCACTTACCATCGTTGCCGACGTCAGCTTCGACAGAAAGCAGACGCTGCACATCCCCGCAGGGCTCATCGTCGGTCCACAGCATAAGACCAACGCGCAGGACATCGACCTCACGTGGGAAGCCAAGCCGCTGCCCGACAACGTAGCCGGACAGATGACCCGCCAGTTAGGGTGGGGCTGGAATCTCGGTAACCACTTCGACACTAGCGACACGCAGTGGGGCTACTGGGACGGCGTTGCAACCATCACCGATGCACCCTTCCGTACGCTCGCCGCTGCCGGTGCCAAGACTGTGCGTATTCCCGTTACATGGACTAACCACATGAATGCCACGAACGTCATCAATGCAAACTACCTCGCTGAGGTGGCTGGTGCTGTCGACAAGGCCCTCGCTGCAGGACTCAACGTCATCCTCAACACCCACCACGACTCCTTCGAGACCGACCTGGGCAATGCCGCCTCCAACGCCGAAGTAGCCCAGAAGGACTCAGCACTCATCTCCTTCCTGTGGAGACAGGTGGCCACCTATTTCGCCGACTACAGCGACAACCTCATCTTCGAGGTCTTCAACGAGATTCATGCTGGCGACAACTGGGGGGCTGGTTCCGATGCTGAAAACGAGCTGCTTAACAAGTGGAACCAGTATGCCGTCGACGCTATCCGTGCCACTGGTGGTAAAAACGCCAATCGCTGGATTGCTGTCGCAGGCTATGCTGCCAACATCGACCAGACCATCTCGAAACTCCGCATTCCCACCGACGACGCCAACCGTATCATCGTCGCTGCCCACTGCTACGACCCCTACAACTTCTGTCTCGCACCTGTAGCATCTGGTACCGACAGCTGGGGTCACAACGCCAATCCGTTGACATCCGTAGCAGGCGCCAACGAGGAATACGTCATCGCCCAGCTATACAAGCTCCGCAGGGCATACATCGACAAGGGCATCCCCTGTTACCTCGGTGAGTATGGCTGCGTATGGCAGACCACTGAAAGTGCCAACGCCTTCCGCAAGTATTACCTCGAGTTCTTCTGCCGCGCTGCCTATCTGGCCGGTATTCCCATGTTCGTCTGGGACAACAACTCGAAGGATGCTGGCGACGAGGCCAACGGATACATCGACCATGCTACCGGTGCTTGGTTGAACGACAGCGAGACCGTCGTACCTATGATGATCCGTGCCTGCACCGACACCGATGAGAGCTACTGGTTCCCCACAATCTGGGATCATTCCCCCGTTCCTGTTGATTAACGTATGAAGAAAAACCTCTTTATAATTGCCGCCGCACTGGTTCTTGCCTCGTGCGGCGGCAATCATCAGAAAGCTGACGATCCGCTGGCTGACAGCGGACGCACCCAGCGTACAGAAAACCTGTTGCACAATCTCCGTGCACTGGGCGATTCTGCCGTCTATCTCTTCGGACATCACGATGCCACCGTCTATGGCATCGGGTGGCAGGCCGACTACACAGCCGACTCTACCGTCCATCAGCGCTCCGACGTCCATAGCGTCTGCAACGATCATCCCGCCCTCCTCAGCTTCGACCTCGGACACATCGAGCTCGGCGACTCCCTAAACCTCGATGGTGTACCCTTCCACCGCATCCGACAGGAGGCCATTGCCCACTACGACCGTGGCGGCATGGTCACCCTCAGCTGGCACCTCGACAATCCCCTCAGCGGTGGCACTGCCTGGGTGGCCGACTCCCTCAAAGCGACGGAGTCGCAAACAGTCTCTGCCGTATTGGACGGTGGTTCCAAACACGAGTTGTTCCTCACCTGGCTCGACCGCGTAGCCGATTTCCTCAATTCACTGGAGACACCCTATGGCGTCCGCGTACCCGTCCTCTTCCGACCCTGGCACGAGCATACAGGCTCCTGGTTCTGGTGGGGACAGGACCATTGCACCGCCGAACAGTACAAAGCCCTCTGGCGGCTCACTGTCAACCGTCTCCGTGAGCGTGGCGTCGTCAATGCCCTTTACGCCTACTCCCCAGGCACCGAGGCTGACGGCGACGAGGCACGCTATCTGGAACGTTATCCCGGCGACGACGTCATCGACCTCATGGGACTCGACTGCTACTGCTGGGCGCCCGATGCCGATACCCTCCGCATTGCCGACTATGCCGCACAATTGGACAAGAACCTCGCTATGGTCTGTGCCGTTGCCAAGCAACACG
>CAMHLV010000096.1 GCA_946186115.1 uncultured Prevotella sp.
CATCCACCGTGTACTGCTTGCCGCTGCTATCCTTGTCATCCTGCTCATAGGCTACCTGTTCTGGCGTACACGAAAATATAATAAGGAACTCCTTGAGAAGAACCGCCGCCTATTAGCCGATATAGAACAGCGCGAGCAGGAGGAACAACAGGCTATCGTGCAGTTAAAGGCCGAACCCCAAGAAAACCTGACAGCCAATCAGCAACTCTTCTGCCGTATCTGTGACCTCATGGAAAATTCAGACAATATCTATACCGATGTCGATCTGGATCGCAACCGTCTGGCCCAACTCCTCGGCACCAATGAGCATTACGTGACCGATGCCATTAGCACCTGTACTAATGGTAAGAGCGTAAACGCCTTCCTCAACGAGTACCGCCTGCGCTATGCCGCACGCCTGCTGGCCACTACCGATGATTCTATAACAGTCATTGCCGAACTCTCCGGCTTCTCGCGCAGTTCGTTCTACCGCATCTTCAGCGATGCCTACGGCATGTCGCCATCGGATTATCGTAAAGTCGCGAGGAAATAACAAAAATCGCCCATTTCATCGATATATTGAAGCCTGGCAATCTTTGTCAGGCCTTACTTTTTCACGTTTTGAGACTTTTTTTTCCTACCGTGGGACTGTCATTTTTTGAAGACAGACTACTTTTGCAGATGAATTCGGAAATACGACGCAATTTATCAATATGAAAAAGATTTTAACGACACTAGCAGCCGTCCTATGTAGCGCAATCACTATTTCGGCACAAGATGCCCAAACGGACAGGAACCGGACATATCGCATCACGCTTGGTAACGTGCAGTACGCCCACCACGACGAGAAGATGTCGGCAGGCGAAGCCGTCGGCAAGGTGCTCTCCGGCGTACTGACCGGCAAGACCGAAGTGCAGGCCACCAAGTACGAGGAGGATGTGAAGAACGCTATCATCAAAGGACTCTCCGGTGCCCATCGCTTTCGATACAACAACGGGCTGCTGCAACTGGACGACATCGTGAAGGAGGGCAACCTCGTGGCCGATGCCGTCATCACTAACATTCAGGCAAAGTCGGACAGCCGCACCTGGAAGGACAAGGACGGCAAGACACAGGTTACAACCTCATACAAAGGCTTAGTCGAGGCCATGCTCACGCTGAAGGACGCGAAGACGGGCGAGATTGTTACCAATCAGACATTCAATGGCTTTGGTATGGGCAGCTCTTCGTACTCCGATTCTGACAAGGCTATCCGCGATGCCATCGGTTATCTCCCAAACCGTATCACCGGGTGGCTCAACAAGTATCGCCCGCTACAGGCCAACATCATCGAAGGTGCCGCTGCCAAGAAGGACAAGCAAAAAGAGGTCTACATCGACCTCGGCAGCAGCGAGGGCGCCTACGTGGGTCTCCACATGGGCGTCTATGAGGTGAAGACCATCGCCGGGCGTGAGGCCAAGTCGCAAATCGGCAAGCTGAAAATCGAAGCCGTGGAGGGCGATGACATCAGCCGCTGCAAGGTGCAGAGTGGTGGCAAGGACATCAAGGCTGCTCTTGACGCTGGCGAAAAACTCAAAGTCATCTCTATCGACTGATATTACTTATCCTGTTACGTATGGATACAACATTTATCATCACAGTTGAGTTAGCTGCCGCCTTCATCGTGGTGGTGCTGGCACTTGTAGTCATCATCATATACCAGCGTTGGCGTATTGGCGACCAAAACGTCTTCATCGAGCGCTTCATCCGTCAGAACGAAGAGCAGCGCCAAAAGATGCGAAAAGCTGGAATTCTGTAATAAACAATTATGTCAATTAATACAAACAATTTTTTTTTAATTTAAAATTTAAGTAAAATGAAAAAATTTTTATTAGCATTACTGCTCGCAGCACCTGTGCTGTTTTCATCGTGTTCAAAGGAAGAAACCACTGTTTCTGGTATTAATTCTATTGAATATGGCAAGCGTCTTCCTGTATCTAAGTCAGATTTGGTCAAGTATGAGATACTTAGAAATCTGACTGATGGTCAATACCAGTACATTGTATTCAAGAATAATGCTGCTGGTGTCTTGATTACAAATTTGAGTGATGTCCCGCAAAGTTATGCTTATTGCACACAATGGGGTGTTTCCAACAATACTCTGACTATGGTTACGGATAAAGGTGTTACCCAGACTTTTGATGTTAGCAAGGAATATAAGAAAATAAGTGAGTCTTCTTATACCATCACAGTATATCTGAAGGGGAGTGATGGAAAAGAGTACGCTTATGATTGCGTAGATGACGGTACAAACAGTGCCGTAGCTGCAACAGTATGGAATGTCATAAATACTGCAAGATCAAGTCAATAAAGTCAATCACAGGGAATCAATATGAAAAAGATTCTGATGGCTACAGCGGCCATGGCGCTGATGACAATGACGACAGTGTTCACCGCCTGCAGCAGCGACGATGGCGACAACAACAACAAGAAACCCGTAGACCCGCCTACGTCGGGTGAGATGGAGTGTAAACTGTATACCACCGATGAGTCACTCGCTTCGTTCGATTTCTATGTCAAATATTACGATGAAAGCGGAAATATACAAAGCGAAAAATTGGTATGAACTGACCAAACGAACTTGGATGATGTAATTGTAAGGGTGTGGACAAAGAAAGTCGTAGCAAAACTGCCCGCTACTCTCGGCATCCTTTTCGAGATTAAGGCAAAAGACGGTCTCGACCCTAATGGCCAATATATCCTATCTCGTGGCTATGACATAACATTTACATCAAAGACTGCATCTGGAAACCGCATTGACATATCCGCTCCAAATAAAAAATTTTCAAGCGGCCGTAACAAAGTAGGCATGTTTGAGGAAGCACTCAAAGAAAATGCTCGTCCCTTGGACATTATCTACAAATTCGACGCCAACGGTAAAGGACTTGGAACCAGTAAATGGGAATAATGTTTTCAGTAAACTTATAAGGAAATTACAAATAGTTTTATAATCGCCCATTTCATCGGGGAAAGTAAGCTTACTTTTTCCCGTTTTGAGACTCTTTTTTCCTACCGTGGGACTGTTGTTTCCTGAAAACAGCCTATTTTTGCAGATGAATTCAAACAAATTATATGAAAGACCCTTAAACATTGATGATATGAAAAAGTATTTTTCAATGGCAGCATTTTTCTGCATCGCTACAAGCTTGCTCTTCTCCATCTTCGCATGCAAGGAAAGCCCTAAACAGATTGACTTGTCACAGCCCAACTTTAGTCATGTTGACACATTGTTACTTAACACCATTGGTTCTGTCGACTGGAGAAGTATCTATTATGGCAGCGACGAGCAGAGAGAGTTCATTGTCACTCGTCTGAATCAAATTGTCGACAGTCTGGAGCAGGTAGGCGACTTGGATGAGTTAGGTGCAGACACCTATCGTGGTATTATATATAACAGTGCTTACAAGAGACTTGAGGCCGAGGAATGGTTTAGCCGTGCCATCACGCACAACAGCCGTAAGGACCGCGAACAACGTTACTACAACTATGCTGGCTACGAATTAGCAAATCTGTTATATATAAGGCATAATTACGAAGGATTTTTGCGTGTGGCCGTACCCCTTTTCGCCTCAATGGACTCATTGGGTACCTACCTTCGCATAGACCATAAGATTGATCTTTATTCGCTGTTAGGATGCTGCTATCTGAAGCTGGAGCAACCTGAGAAGGCAAGGGAGGCCGTTTTGAAGGCACGTGACTTTGGCCGTCAGGTGCTGGCTGTGGATACGTCTCACTATATCCACCAGTCATTCATCAATTACTACGCGAGGATCAAAGATGCCTACGTCAGGGTGAAGGACTTTGAGGGGGCTAGAAACTGGATGGCGTTTACCGACTCCATTGGTAACCTCTTCGCACGTCGCTACCCCAATGCTGACGTCTGGCCTATCTACAACGGCTACACTCACCTTGATCGCGCTATTAAGGTGTGGAGCTTGGGAATGAAGGATTCGGCAGCTATCGAATATGCTGAGTTCCGGAAATACCAGTGCGCCTACGATATCAACGGTCTCACCCAGTCAAACGACTACCTGATGAATGCCGAGCGCTGGGAAGATGCCGCAGACAACTATCAGGCACTCGACTATTTCATAAAATGGAACAACGAAAAGCTTTACTTGGAGGAGCTCTATGCCTATTATTTCCCCAAGTTCCGTGCCAATTACTATGCCGGGCGTAAGGACTCTGCTCTGTTTGTGGCCAACCAGATAGCCGAGGCCTTTGACTCTGCCTACATCTGGCAGAAGAGAAGTTCGATGGCCGAAATGGCTACTCTCTACGACACGCAGGGCAAAGAGATGCAGATAGCCCGCCAACAGGCAGAGTTATCGCAGCAGAGGCTCTGGGGAACAGCTATCGCACTGGTGTTACTCACCACTTTCTTTATCATCTATTCCTTGCATCGCCGCAAGGCACAGAAACGTCTTGCCGCTGCCCATGAACAGCTGGAGACTACTCACGAAAAACTGGAGAAAGCCCACGCTGAACTCCAAACGGCCTATGACCAGTTAGAAGAAACCACAGCAGCCAAGGAGCGTATAGAATCGGAACTACGTATCGCCCGCGACATACAGATGTCGATGGTGCCAGGCATATTCCCTGAACGCGATGGTCTCGACATGTATGCTGAGATGACACCCGCTAAGGAGGTAGGCGGCGACCTCTATGGCTACGTCTTTCAGGGTGACGAGCTCTACTTCTGTGTGGGCGACGTCAGTGGAAAGGGAGTACCCGCCTCGCTCTTCATGGCCCAGTCGGCCCGACTCTTCCGTACCCTCGCCACCGAGGGCATGATGCCCGCCGAAATCGCATTCCGCATGAACAACGA
>CAMHLV010000097.1 GCA_946186115.1 uncultured Prevotella sp.
TAATTACCAACCAAACAGCCAAAATATTACCTTAGTATTATAATTGTTTAAGTATCCTATTTATCATAATACGTATTGTTTTCATATTGCCTATTGCTCGTTCACTTACCCACGGGAACACATTATGATAAATAGCTACAATGATATTGGAAAACTATTCAACCCACCTCGTCGCGATGACGGGGTGGTTTTTTGTCAGGCAAAGAGGTGTTTTATCATGATGAAAGAACACAAAAGTCTTAAAAAAGTGTAAAACTGACACTCTGATGAAAAATATCACACCCAAATGTATTGCCGATTGAAAAATAAGTTGTAATTTTACACCCAAATTCTTAAGAATAACTAAAAACTATTCAGAAACAATGAAAAACTTAAAAAAGAATTTTGCAGTTATAGCAGCAGCAACAGCTCTGTTTTCTGCATGTGCTTCTGGAGAACAGAATGCACTGACCGTGTCGGGATTAGACCCCGTCAAGTTTGACACCATCATCAACGAGAAGCCCGTGAAACTCTTCACGCTGAAGAATCAAAACGGTATGGAGGTTTGCATTACCAACTATGGCGGACGTGTGGTTAGTCTGGTTGTGCCAGATAAAGACGGAAAACCTACTGACGTTGTACTTGGATATGACAACATTCAGGAGTATGCCGACACGCTGAACTCGCCTTCTGACTATGGTTCAAGTGTTGGCCGCTACGCAAACCGCATCAAGAATTCACAGTTTAAACTGGGTGACGAAACATATCAACTGAAGGTTAATGACAACGAAAACTGTCTGCATGGCGGTGGCACCACAGGATGGATGAACCAAGTTTATACTGCAGAACAGATTGGCGACTCTATACTTAAACTAACTATAGTGGCTGAAGATGGGGAAAACGGTTTCCCTGGCAACGTAACTGCTACTACTATATATAAGGTATGCGCGAACAACACGCTCGACATAACATGGGAAGCAGAGACTGACAAGCCTACCATTATCAATCAGACAAACCACAACTATTATAACTTGAGCGGAGACTTTACAAAGCCGGGATATGATATGCTGCTTTATGTAAATGCCGACAAGTTTACTGCTTCGGATGCCAAATACATCCCTACGGGCGAGATTCGTGATGTTGAGGGTACTCCATTCGACTTCCGTACTCCTCACGCTATTGGCGACAGCATCAAGTCGGAATACGACCAGATTAAGAACGCCACCGGCTATGACCACAACTTTTGCCTGAATACTTATTCAGACGGTAAAGGCGACGACACTCAGGTTTGTGCATCGTTGTATTCTCCTAAAACTGGTATCTTCATGGAGATGTTTACTAACGAGCCTGGTGTGCAAGTATATTCTGGTAATTTCCAGGGTGTTGGCAACGAGGTCAACATTGCCCACAAGCATGGTCCATACCCCAAGCATGTCAGCGTTTGCCTTGAAAGTCAGAAATATCCCGACTCACCCAATCATCCTGAATGGGTTCAGCCGACTCTGAATCCTGGTGAGAAGTATTATAGCCACGCTGCATATAAGTTCTCAGTGAAATAACAATAGCAAATTGCAAACAAAATATTAAAACATAAAAAAATATGGCATTATTAGACTGGATTGTCATTGGCGTCTTCTGCTGTGCGCTCATTGGCATTGTTGTTTGGGTCGTTTCGCAGAAGAACGACAACTCGGCAGACTATTTTCTTGGAGGTAAAGATGCTACATGGGTAGCAATCGGTGCAAGTATCTTTGCTTCGAACATTGGTTCGGAGCACCTTATCGGACTTGCCGGTGCCGGTGCATCGTCGGGTATGGCCATGGCGCACTGGGAGATTCAGGGATGGATGATTCTTATCTTAGGTTGGGTGTTCGTTCCGTTCTACACCCGCTCAATGGTTTATACCATGCCTGAGTTCCTTGAACGTCGATTCAACAAGGAGAGCCGCACGATATTGAGCGTGATCTCGCTTATCAGCTATGTTCTTACCAAAGTAGCAGTAACGGTATATGCGGGTGGTCTGGTATTCCAGCAGGTCTTTGGAATCAAGGAACTCTGGGGCATTGACTTCTTCTGGATTGCCGCTATCGGACTTGTGCTTATCACTGCCTTATATACTGTATTTGGCGGTATGAAGAGTGTGCTGTACACCAGCGTGCTGCAAACCCCTATCCTACTCTTGGGTTCACTCATTATCCTCGTGTTGGGTCTGAAAGCTCTGGGCGGTTGGGATGAGATGATGGCTGCCTGCTCGATACAGACCGTAAATGAATATGGCGACCATATGACCGACCTGATGCGTGACCTGCGCGACCCACAGTATCCTTGGTTGGGTGCTCTTGTCGGTTCGGCAGTTATCGGTTTCTGGTATTGGTGTACCGATCAATACATCGTACAGCGCGTACTTTCTGGTAAAGACGAGAAGGAGAGTCGCCGCGGTACAATCTTCGGAGCTTATCTGAAACTTCTGCCTGTGTTCTTGTTCCTCATCCCTGGCATGATAGCATATTCGCTGAGCACAAAGGGTATCACGATGCCCAGCGGCGAGGTGTTCGTATTGTCAACACCCGATGCTGCCTTCCCCACCCTCGTTGCCAAGCTATTGCCTGCCGGAGTGAAAGGCCTTGTTGTCTGCGGTATCCTGGCTGCTCTTATGTCGTCATTGGCATCGCTATTCAATTCTTCTGCCATGCTGTTTACGATTGACTTCTGGAAGCGCCTCAAGCCCGAAACTCCAGAGAAGCAGCTGGTACGCATCGGACAGATAGCAACAGTAGTGATTGTGGTGCTGGGTATTCTGTGGATTCCCATCATGCGCAGTGTAGGCGATGTGCTGTATAATTATCTGCAAGACGTACAGTCAGTGCTGGCTCCTGGTATTGCTTCTGCATTCCTGTTGGGTATCTGCTGGAAGCGTGCATCGGCCAAAGGCGGTATGTGGGGTCTCCTCTCAGGTATTATCATTGGTCTGACACGCCTCGGTGCCAAAGTGTATTACAGCAATGCTGCTGATGCTTCTGACAACTGGTTCAAGGCAATATTCTACGATTTCAACTGGCTCTACTTCTGCGGTGTGATGCTGATTGTCTGCTGTCTGGTAGTCATTATAGTATCTCTCTGCACCGAAGCTCCTGACCAAAAGAAAATTCAAGGTCTGGTATTCGGAACATCTACTCCCGAGCAAATTGAGGCTACACGCAAGAGTTGGAACAAGTGGGATGTGATTCACACTGTCATCATTCTCAGCATTACCGTTGCATTCTATTATTATTTCTGGTAAACTGCGATGACAACGTTCTATCATGAATTCCAAAAAGTGTTGCTGTCGGTTGACTGCATCATCTTCGGCTTCGATGAAAACAAGCTGAAGATACTCATCGGCAAGCGACAAATGGATCCAGGACGCGGCGAATGGAGCCTCTACGGAGGCTTCGTCCGCAACGACGAGAGTCTGGACGCTGCTGCCGACCGTACCCTTTACGAACTTACTGGTCTTCGCCATGTGTTTATGCGCCAGGTAGGAGCATTTGGTAATCTTGACCGTGATCCCGGTGAGCGTGTGGTATCTGTAGCATACTATGCACTAATCAACGTAAGAGACTACGACGACCGTCTGCGCGAAGAGCACGGAGTGGAATGGGTGGATATAGAGGATGTACCAGAGCTTTATTCCGACCATAACGAAATGGTGAGACAGGCCCGTAAACTCATGCAGCGCAAGATGAAGACTGAGCCCGTGGGATTTAAACTGCTGCCCGACTTGTTTACACTGACACAGCTCCAGCGACTCTATGAGACCGTAAGCGGCGAGTTGCTCGACAAGCGCAATTTCCGCAAGCGCGTAAAGGAGATGGACTTTATCGAAAAAACCGATCTTATAGACAAAGTAACATCGAAACGCGGTGCAGCCCTCTTCCGCTTCAACAAAAAGGCTTATAAAGAAGACCCGAATTTCAAATTGTGAGTTAATATATAATTGAGATATGTTAGAAGAATTAAAAGAAAAAGTTTTTCGTGCTAACCTCGATCTGGTGAAGCACAATCTGGTGATATTCACCTGGGGAAATGTTTCGGCCATCGACCGGGAGAAAGGTCTTGTGGTTATCAAACCCTCAGGCGTAGAGTATGATGTGATGAAAGCCTCAGACATGGTAGTGGTTGACCTGGAAACAGGAAAGGTGGTAGAGGGTGACCTCAATCCGTCAAGTGATACTCCCACACACCTTATCATATATAAGGCATTCCCGGAAATAGGCGGTATCGTACATACTCACTCTACTTATGCAACAGCATGGGCTCAAGCAGGAAAAGACATCCCTAACATCGGCACCACTCATGCCGACTATTTCCACGACTGCATCCCATGTACAGAGGCCATGACTGCCGAGCAAATGGCGGAATATGAGAAAGAAACCGGCGTGGTAATTGTTGACCGCTTCAAGAGTGGCAACATCAACCCAGTACATACGCCTGCTGTTCTCGTAAAGAACCATGGTCCTTTTGCCTGGGGCAAGGATGCCGACCAGGCTGTATATCATGCTGTGGTAACTGAGCAGGTGGCAAAGATGGCATTCATCTCGTTTATGGTTAACCCTGACACGACGATGAATCCCCTTCTGGTAGAAAAACATTTCTCGCGCAAGCATGGTCCCAATGCATATTACGGACAAAAGAAACATTAAAAGTCAAACATATAAATATTAAAACTATGATTAAAGCATTCGATAATTTAGAAGTATGGTGGGTGACTGGTGCGCAGTTGCTCTATGGAGGCGACGCAGTGGTTGCCGTTGACGGTCACTCAAAGGAAATGGT
>CAMHLV010000098.1 GCA_946186115.1 uncultured Prevotella sp.
ACACCTTGGAAGCCCGATTTCTTAGCTGGGGCTGCAGCCTTTGTTGTTGTTGCCATAAAATTTAATTTTAATTTTTAGTTATTAAATGAATTTGAATTGAAAAATCTGCTAATATTCCGCAAAGATAAGAAATTCAAGTGGACTAAAAGCCTAATTAAGAACTTTTAACTTGATAATTTTCAAAATTATTTTAATGCGCCCAGCGATTCCTTAATACGCCTCATCGCCTCGACGATGTTTTCATCACTTGTTGCATAACTCATGCGGAAGCACTCGGGATCTCCGAAAGCATCGCCACCTACGGTGGCAACGTGCCCTTTCTCCAGAAGATACATAGCAAGGTCATTGCTGTTCTTTATGACGGTACCTTCAGGTGTGCTCTTGCCGTAGAAGCTAGAACACTTGGGGAACAGGTAGAAAGCTCCCTCGGGGACATTGACCTCCAGGCCGGGAATGTCTTTGGCCAGTCTGACGATGAGGTCGCGACGGCGCTCAAAGGCCTTGCGCATTTCCTCGACACAGTCCTGGCTGGCGGTGTAGGCAAACTCGGCAGCTTTCTGACTGACAGAGCATGGACCGCTTGTGTACTGGCCCTGCAATTTGTTGCATCCCTTGACAATCCATTCAGGGGCAGCGATATAGCCTATGCGCCAACCTGTCATGGCATAAGCCTTGCTGACACCGTTGACGATAATGGCACGTTCCTTCATGCCGGGGAATTGGGCTATTGATTCGTGCTTTCCGATGTAGTTGATGTGCTCATATATCTCGTCGGCCAGTACGAAAAGGTCGTCGTGGCTGAGGATAACCTTGGCAAGGCTCTCCAGCTCGGCCTTTGAATACACGCTTCCCGTAGGGTTGCTGGGCGAGCAGAGAATGAGCAGTCGTGTCTTTGGTGTGATGGCTGCCTCCAGTTGCTCGGCTGTCATCTTGAAGTTCTGCTCAAAGCCGGCTTCCACAATGACGGGCTTGCCGCCTGCAAGCAGGGCCATTTGGGGATAACTTACCCAGTAAGGGGCGGGAATTATCACTTCGTCTCCAGGATTTACCAGGGCCATTACCGTGTTGCAGACGCTCTGCTTGGCTCCGTTGGAGACAAGTATCTCTGCAGGCGAGTAGTGTAACTGGTTTTCGCGCTCCAGTTTGCGGGCAATAGCCTGCCGCAGGTCGGGATAGCCGGGTACGGGAGAATAGCGTGAGTAATTCTCGTCGATGGCCATTTTTGCGGCCTGTTTGATGTGGTCTGGTGTGTTGAAATCAGGCTCTCCGACGCTCATGTTGATGATGTCGAGTCCTTGGGCTTTCATCTCGGAACTTTTCTGCGACATTGCCAGCGTGGCTGATGGGGCAAGTCTTTGCAAACGGTCAGATAACTGTGCCATATTTCTATCTTAGTGTATGTAATGGACTGCAAAAGTAAGCATTTTATTCTTTTTAAACGAATATACGTGCCACTTTTTAACTTTTTTACCTTTACTTCAGGTGCAGGGTGTGTCCCATGCGGTCTTTCTTGGTCTGCAGATAGCGCAGGTTATATTCGTTGGGCGTGGTTTCGATGGCTACGTTTTCTACGATTTCCAGTCCGTAGCCCTCCAAGCCTACGCGCTTGACAGGATTGTTGGTCATCAGGCGCATTTTCTGAACCCCCAGCATTCTTAGAATCTGGGCACCGCAACCATAGTCGCGCTCATCGGGCTTGAAGCCAAGGTGAACGTTGGCATCCACGGTGTCGAGTCCTTCCTCTTGTAGCTTGTAGGCTGCTATCTTGTTCATAAGTCCGATGCCGCGTCCTTCCTGCTGCATATAGACGATGACGCCGCGACCTTCTTTCTCTATCATCTGCATGGCCTTGTGCAACTGTTCACCGCAGTCACAGCGCTTAGAACCGAGTATGTCGCCTGTCATACATGATGAGTGGACACGTACCAAGATGGGCTCGTCTTCGCGCCACTGGCCTTTTATGAGTGCCATGTGCTCAAGTCCGTTGGATTTCTGGCGGAAAGGAATCAAACGGAAATGTCCGTAGTCGGTGGGCATGTCAACCTCTTCGCCTTTCTCTACGATGCTTTCTTTCTTTAGACGGTAGGCTATCATGTCCTTGATGGTGATAATCTTCAGGTTGTGTGTCTTTGCAAACTCTATCAGCTGGGGCATGCGTGCCATTGAGCCATCGTCGTTCATAATTTCTATCAGTGCTCCGGCAGGGTATAGTCCCGACAACTTGCACAGGTCGATGGCAGCTTCAGTATGTCCTGAACGGCGCAATACTCCGTTGTCCTGGGCATAGAGGGGGCTGATATGTCCCGGACGCCCGAATGTCTTTGAGGTTGATGAGGGGTCGCCCAAGGCTCGAATGGTGGCTGCACGGTCGTGGGCGCTGACACCTGTTGAGCAGCCTTCTATCTTATCTACGGTGACAGTAAAGGGTGTGCCCAGCAGAGAAGTATTGTCCTGCACCTGATGCGGCAGGTCGAGTTCCTTGCTCCGGCTGATGGTGACGGGAGCACAAAGCACACCACGCGCATTCTTCAGCATGAAGTTCACCATCTCGGGTGTAATCTTCTCTGCGGCACAGATGAGGTCGCCTTCATTCTCGCGGTCTTCGTCGTCAACGACAATGACAAACTTGCCTTCACGGAAGTCGGCCAAAGCCTCGTCGATAGTGTTTAGTTTCAGTTGTTCCATTGTCTATAGTTTGTTTTACACCTTATTTATATATATATGGACTACAGAAGAAATTCATCTTCTGCAGGTATGAACTTCTCGCCTTCGCCCAGCTGGACAACCCTTGGAATGAGCTTCTTGTTGACACGCCGTATGGTCTGTAGGTCTCTATAGAGACGAATACGGAAGCGTATCATGCGGATATAGAAGAAGATGCCCGTGGGCAGGAAGATACCAGTCACGGCATTCAGCCACTTTTTGCGGAACGGGCGTGTATGGGCATGGGTGGCTATGATAGGATACTGGTTCAGCTTCATGAGCACGTAGTTGTTCTTGGTGTATGCCAAGTCTTCGATGGCCATCTCCAGGGTACTGTTGATGGTCTCAATCTCATGGTCGTCGCCAGGACGGAAGAACACCTTGATGGGGTTGGGCCAGCGCAGCAGATGGAGCTGCTCGCCATAGAGGGCGATTTCCATGTCGACACTCTTGAGCATCTGGGCATCGATGGTGTACTTCGGGTCTTCGATGATAACCTCCTTTCGGGTAATGTTTCTCTTGGTGCGCAGACCTAACATGTGGCGCAGCATGTTCTTGTACAGGTCGATGTTGAACACCACAGAGTCGTTGTTGGCCTTATAGGTGAAGAAAATGGCAATGGGCGACAGCACGGCGGTACCCAGCAGCTTGCCGAACCACACAGTCCAGTTGTCGTCGCGAGCCATCTTCATGCCTGTGTTGTCCAGAATATAGAAGATGATGAATACTAGCACTGAAATAATCACGGGCACTCCCAGTCCGCCTTTGCGGATAATGGCTCCCAGCGGTGCTCCTATGAAGAAGAAAATGAGACATGAAAGCGATAGTGTTACCTTATTGATGGCTTCCATCTGATGGCTGCGGTCCTCACTGTTAAGTGCCTTGGAGTAGTCTACTTTGTATTCCAAGTCGCCCAGGGCCATCTGGACATCGTTGGATGCTATCGAAACTGCTTCCTGCTTCTTTTCGGCAGAGAGGTGATAGAATAAGGAGTCGATGTTCGTCTTGTCGCTTAAGGCTTCAGTGACTGCTTTTACTGAGTCGGACTTGGCAAGTTTGGGAATGTAGAGTGTGGCATGTTGGGCTTCCTTGAGGAAATGCCTGCCTACAGAGTCGTTGAACTCGCGTATGGAATCAAGGTCGTGGAGGATTTTTCCCATACTTTTTGCTCTGGCATCTGTCGAAATGCCTCCCATTTCCACCATGTTGAAATCACCGTCGAAATCTAGTACGATATGCTTTGTGGAGAATGTCTCCCGTCGGTATGGAACGTTGACGGCTACTCCCATGCCCGATTGCTTCATGTTCTCAAACCATTCTCCGCTGTGCAAGGTAAGAAGCAGGTGCTTTTTTTCTGCCGTAGCCCTGATGCTGCCAGAATCTGCCAAGATTACAGCGGCATCATCATACGTGTTATTCATGCGGTAAATCATGATGCCGTAGAGCATTCCGGTGTTCATGTCCTTTTTCTGAACATACAGGTTAGAACCTGGGATACCATCGTAGAAAATGCCTTCTGGAATCTCAACCTCGGGGTTCTTCTGCTTCATGGAGATAAGCAACTGGCGGAAAGAGACAAAGGCCTTTGGACCAATTACCTCTTGAAAGAAGAACGACATGAACGATATGAGTATCACAATGACAATCAGGGAACGGAAGGCCTGAATCAGCGATATGCCTGCAGCCTTGATGGCTGTTAATTCCGATGATTCACCCAGATTACCAAATGCTATAAGCGACGAGAGAAGGATGGCTAGAGGAAAAGCCTGGGGCATAAGCATTAAGCCCATGTACCAGAAGAATTGCGCCATCACCTCTAACGATAGCCCCTTTCCTATCAGTTCGTCAACATAGCGCCACAAGAACTGCATCATCAGTACAAACTGACAGATGAAGAACGTAGCAACAAACAATAATGCAAACTGTTTGGCTATGAATATGTCTAATTTCTTGATGCGAAACATGTTTCGGGGCGCAAAGGTACAAAAAAGGATTGAAGAATTGAAAGATTGAAGAATTGAAGTTTACTTCCTTGTTTTTTTTTAACTATTCTTCAATCTTTCAAT
>CAMHLV010000099.1 GCA_946186115.1 uncultured Prevotella sp.
CAGCAGCTTCCGGCGAAATATGACCGATGGAGAGTCCTGAGGTACCGCCCGAGAATCGTCCGTCGGTAATCAGGGCACACTCCTTACCCATGTGCATCGACTTAATATAAGAGGTGGGATACAGCATTTCCTGCATACCGGGACCGCCCTTGGGACCCTCGTGGGTAATCACCACGCAGTCGCCCTTCTTCACGCGTCCGCCCAGAATGCCTTCGCAGGCATCTTCCTGCGAATCGAAGCAGACGGCAGGACCTTCGAAGTGCCACAGGCTCTCATCGACACCGGCAGTCTTCACCACGCATCCGTCTTGGGCGATGTTGCCGAAGAGTACAGCCAGTCCGCCATCCTTGGTATAAGCGTGAGCGATGTCGCGGATACAGCCGTTAGCGCGGTCGGTATCCAGCGTGCCCCACTCTTCGCTCTGGCTACCCATCTTCGTCGAGAAGCGGTTGCCTGGAGCCGACTGGTAGATGCGGTTGGCATCGTAATCCACGCGTCCGTCGGTAATACAGTATTTATCCATAGCCTCACCAATGGTCATGCCGTCCACACGGGGTGCCGACTTCTCGATGAGTCCACCTTTTGAAAGTTCGTGCATAATACCCAAGATGCCACCAGCACGGTTGCACTCCTGCACGCTGTATTTCTGCGTGTTAGGAGCCAACTTGCAGAGGCATGGGGTCTTACGGCTCAGGGCGTCGATATCCTTGATGGTGAAATCAACACCAGCCTCCTGCGCTACAGCCAGCAGGTGGAGCACGGTATTCGTAGAACCACCCATGGCGATGTCGAGCGTCATGGCGTTGAGGAAAGCCTGACGCGTGGCAATATTGCGTGGCAGTACGCTCTCGTCGCCATCCTCGTAATAAGCCAACGCATTCTTCACAATCTGGCGGGCAGCCTGACGGAAGAGTTCGATGCGGTTGGTATGTGTGGCAAGAATCGTTCCGTTGCCAGGCAGCGACAGTCCGATAGCCTCGGTCAGCGAGTTCATGGAATTGGCGGTAAACATGCCCGAACAGCTGCCGCAACCAGGACAGGCGCAAGCCTCGATTTCGCGCATTTCCTCGTCAGAAACCGAGGGGTCGGCACCCTTCACCATCGCCGTAATCAGGTCGGCATTCTCGCCACGCCAGCGTCCAGCCTCCATAGGTCCGCCCGAACAGAACACGGTAGGAATGTTCAGACGCATCGAAGCCATCAGCATACCGGGAGTCACCTTGTCGCAATTCGAGATACAGATCATGGCATCAGCCTTGTGGGCATTCACCATGTATTCCACCGAGTCGGCAATGATGTCGCGCGAAGGCAGCGAATAAAGCATACCGTCGTGACCCATGGCGATACCGTCGTCAATGGCAATCGTATTGAACTCAGCCGCATAGCAGCCCATCTTCTCGATTTCCTCGCGGACTATCTGTCCTATCTCATGCAGGTGCGTATGACCGGGCACAAACTGGGTGAACGAATTGACAATGGCAATAATAGGCTTGCCAAACTGCTCCTGTTTCATACCCGTGGCCACCCAGAGCGCACGCGCTCCAGCCATTCTTCTACCCTCTGTGCATACCGCACTCCGTAACTTATTTTTCATATTCGTTTAGTTGTCAGTTTCTTCTTTTTTCAATTAGGGTGCAAAATTACTCATTTTCCTGCGAAACGCCAACAAAAAAGCAGATATTTTTCGTATCTGCTTTTAATTCATAACTTAAATCATGGTTTTTCTTACTAATTTTTAGGTTTGTGAGGTTTCAGGTTTCAGGTTTCAGGTTTCATATAAACTATGAACTATGAATTATATAATGTCACACAGAAATTCACAGAAATCACAGAAACATTGGTGCTCCGATAGATTCTTTGATTTCCCACGGCATAGATTAAGATTTCTGTGAATTTCCGTGATTTCTGTGTGACCATGAACTATGAACTATAAACTTTACATCACCCCTCTGCACTGGGTCCTGGGGCATTACCGCCGCCGGAGTATCCGCCCGTGCCGGGATTGTCGCCCTTGGCGGCAGCTATCTCCGCCTTGGTCTTGTCGGTCCAGCTGAAGCGCACGTCCTTCTTCAGTTCCTCGCGCGTGAAGTCGCCCGTTGACTGTGCCAGCAGTTTGACCACCTTGACGGCAGCGCCCGTCTTCTCGCCCTGTTTCAGCACGCCGATGGTAGCCGATGCCACCTTGTCGGTCTGCGCGTCGTAGAGCGTCTCCAAGCCGTTTGCCTGGACGGTAGCCTTGATGATGGCAAGATTGTCGATTTTCACGGTGTTGCCCTGCAGAATCATCTCGCGTGTGCAGCGTACGAAGTCAGTCAGCACGCCCACAATCAGACCCTCCGAGAAGGCGGTGTTGTGTTCCGCCATGTGGTGCGCCATCTCCTTGATGCCCATCGACTGTTTGTAACTCACTCGGGCATACAGTTTGCCCGCCTGTTCGGTTTCCGAACTCTCGGTCACCTTTGAAAGATAAAGTTCCAACATACCTTTTTTAAATGTTTTTCATGGTATTAGACTTTCGTTCAGACCAACTGCATCGGGTGGTCTGAAATCCCGCTTTGATTAACGTTACAAAGGTACAAAATTTCCATGAATTACGCAAACATTTTGCCAACTTTTTTCAAAGTTTTTTCGAATAAAAATAACCCTCCCTTATGGCGCGATAAGGCAGGGTTATTGCTGAATAAGCGGGGGTTATCGAACAGAGAGATAATACTCGCTGAAGTCCTTGCAGCCGGGTGGCAACTGGTGGTGCTGCAACGAGGGCAACAGCTCTTTCAGTTGCAGGAACAGCCGTTCGCCAGGCTCGTCGCGGTCGGGATACATGTGGAAGTGGGTTTCAAGTTGCAAGTTGCAGGTTTCAAGTTGGTTTCTCACTTCCTTCGTCAGCAGCGTGGCTGAGGGGATGGCGATGGCTTTATGACCGGCTGAGAGCATGGCCCAGCAGTCGGAGCATCCCTCGGTGATATACAAATCTTCCCCTTGTCGCAGTCGGTTGAGCACGGGCAGGTTATAGACTCCGCACCAGGAACCGCTGGGGAATCGGAATCGGGGCAGGGCACCACGCACAAGATTGCGGTTCTGAATGCCCACCAGCCTGCCCTCTCGGTCGTAATAGGGTGTCTCGAGCCACGCCACCCCCTGCCGGTCGTGCCAAGATGTCAGTCGGCACCAGCTGACCACTCGTGGGTCCAGTCGGCGCTCATCGAAGAGGAAGCGGCGCGCCTCGTCATTCAGGAAAGGCCGTTCGAAGAATGGTGCATAACGGCTGGCGTCGAAAGGCTTCGCCTCGCAGACGGTTTCCGTCGGCTTGTATTCCGTCAGCACCACGTTACTCTCGTCGGCCAGCCATCGGCAGGCATCGGGAAACGACTTTTGCAGATGGCGCATCACCAGTTCTATCACGTCGCCATGGGCTCCGCACACGAAGCAACGGTACTTATTGTTGCGCCCTAACGACATGGACGGATGGTGGTCGTCGTGAAACGGGCACAGGCATTGGCGGCGGCTGTTCACTCGGAGTCCGAGTCGCTCCGCGACCCCCACTATCGGCAGGTCGCGAAGCCGTTCGATTTCAAGTCTATCCATAACTATGAACTATGAATTATGTAATGTCACACAGAAATCACGGAAATCACAGAAATCTTAATCTATGCCGTGGGAAATCCAAGAATCTATCGGAGCACCAATGTTTCTGTGATTTCTGTGATTTCTGTGTGACTATGAACTATGAACTATGAATTATGAACTCTTCAAATACTCCTCCGTCTTGGTGTAGAGTCCCGTCTGGGCTGAGTAAGTGATGAAGCCGCGGTTCTTCCATACGTTCAACTGATGCTTGGTGCCCTCCTTGCTCTTGCCAATCTGTAGGCGCAACGCCTCCAGTTGCTGCTCGTTGAACGGGTTGGGCAGGTCGTCGAGCATGTTTTTCGGGCCGCTCTTCTGCTCACCGTCACTCTGTGCATCGCCCAGTTTGAACATATCGCCGAACACGCGTACCTTCGACCAGAGGTCATAGTAGCAGAACCACGCCATGAACTCGCCGATGGAGCGCGACCAGGTCTGGTCGTTCAGAATCCAGAGGGTGGCCGCCTTCTTCCATGCGGAGAAGATGCTGCGGTGCGAGAGTTCAAAGAGTATGTCGTCGTCAGCCAGGTCGGCCAGCGTCGCCATCTCTTCTGCCAACTGGTCGGCCATCTTGTTCAACGGCTTCACCACGAAACGGCCTTTGCAGCCGTCGAGACGCACCAAATAGTCGTCGAGCTGACGAAGGAACGCTTCGTCGAAATCGCCCTTGCGCGGAATCTTGCCCTTGCGCTCGCCACGTGCCTTGTAAGCAAAAGGGATGCGACCGAAGAAACCGTTGATCATGTCACGCTTATAGAACGAACGGGCGACCTCGGGGATGGAACTGAACGTGAGATTAGCCCTGATCAAAGGGTTTCCCGTGACGCCTTCGGAAGTAGCCCTGAGCGCACCTACGCGCTTGCGGTCGTAGATGTTGCGAATCATCATGCTCACCTGCTTGTGACCGCCACACATCTTATCGACCATCTCCACCTCGGGCATATTCAGATACTGCGTGCGACCGCCCAGTTTCTCCAAGCCCAGCGCATTCTGCAGAAATGCCGCGCTGGTGACATCGATGGGCGGAAACCAGATAGCCACCTCAGGGCGTTCCGGCTTGTCCTTGTTGTTGCTCCTGGTGTTCTTCTGCCGCGCCCAGTCCTCCAGTTTCTTGTATTCCACCCT
>CAMHLV010000100.1 GCA_946186115.1 uncultured Prevotella sp.
GTGTGATCTCACGCAGGACTCTCGTTGGCATATTGGCCTATTTCTCTTCAATATTAATCTTGGGGATGCGGCCGTCTTTCATACGCTGAAACTCGCGGAAGGCGGTTGTGCGACGGAAGCCGTTGCCGCCAGAGGGGATGCCGTCGTGATAGAAGAGGTATGACTTGCCCTTGAAGTCGATGGTGCCACCATGGATGGTAAAAGAACCTGGCGACTCGTCGGTGATACGGCCTTCGTAGTGCCACGGGCCATGGATACTCTTAGCCGTCGAGTAGGCCCAATGCTCAGGCACACCACCTGCAGCATACTCCAGGAAGTAGGTATCACCTATTTTATATAACCAAGGGGCTTCCTCAAAACCAGTCTTCATCACCTTCTTGTGGAGTTGGTAGTCCATCTTCAAGCATTTGGGTCCGAACTGCGCCTCGTCGTCAAGCATGGCACGCATGTCGCAGATACCATTGTCGGCAAAACTGGTATCAATACTGATCATATCTTCGTTCAACTTGGCATACCAGCAACCGTTGTTACCCCAGAAGAGCCAGGCCTGTCCGTCGTCGTCGATAAACACCGTGGGGTCAATAAAGCCAAAGCTGCCGGGAATCAGCGGACGGCCGATGGGGTCAATCCAAGGACCTTCCGGACGGTCGGCTACGGCTACACCGATACCATGGAGATGCTTGGTGGTGTCCTCTGCAGCCACATACCAATACCACTTACCGTTGCGTTCGATGGCCTGCGAAGCCCAGGCATTATCACCCTGCTTGGCCCACTTGAAGTTGGCCGTGGTCAATACGATGCCATGATCCGTCCAGTGTTCCATGTCGGTAGTGGAAAACACCTGCCAGTCAGGCATGCGGAAATAAGTGGCCGTATCCAGGTCGTGTCCTGTGAACACATAGAGGCGGTCGCCCGATACCACAGGAGCAGGGTCAGGGTTGTACATACGGTTATTCACGCGCTTTTGTGCTTGCAATGTGATGGCCAACAACAGTGTGATGGCTGCAAGAAGAGTTCTTTTCATCATAGTTTTGCATTTATTATTTGGGTGCAAATATACAAATAAAAGTTCAATTTCCCAAGAAGAATGGAAAATTGATTGAAATCTAAGAATTTTATTGTACCTTTGCAGCAAATTTCTTTGGATATGTGGGAAAAACCTTGGACAATGAAAGAGGGCTTTCTCATCGGAGGAGGTCTTATCATTGCAGGTTTGGCACTTGAACTGAGTGTCGGACCTGTAGTGTGGGAAGCCTTTGCGTGGCCTGTCAACGGAATCGTTCTGGCTGGATTCCTATTTATGATAGCCGCGATGTTCCTATTGAGGAAAAAATTCTATGCCTTCCAGTTCATCAGCACCTATCAGGCAGCGATTCCGGCAATGGCCTATGCCGTTGTGCTGACAATCATCATGGGACTGACGCGGCAACAGACAGGCGGCAGGTGGCTGAACGATATGCTGTCGTTCTGGCCATTCGTGCTCATCTATGTGTATATCGCGGTGATCCTGGGCATCATCATTCTACGGCGGTTATTGCATCTGCACTCGTGGAAGCGAGACGTACCCTTTTTATTGAATCATCTCGGTCTCTTCCTGGCTTTGACCACAGCCACACTTGGTAATGCCGACATGCAACGGGTAAAGATGATATGTGGCATCGACGAACCCGAATGGCGCGCTATGACTGCCGACGGTCGAATTATAGAGATGCCTATTGCCATCGAACTGAAAAAGTTCATCATGGAAACCTACGATGACGGCTCTCCCAAGCGTTTTGCCTCAGAGATTCAGATCCTGACGAAATCGGGAAAGAACATTGAGACCGTCGTGGATGTGAACAAGCCCCACGAGGTGGATGGCTGGAAGATCTATCAGTATGGTTACGATACACAGATGGGTGCTCAGAGTCAGATATCCATCTTTGAAGTAGTGAGTGACCCGTGGCTGCCGTTGGTCTATACAGGTATCTATATGATGCTGGCAGGGGCTGTTTGTATGTTTGTTATTGGAGGGAGGAAACGCGCATGAGTTGGGAACATTTTATTTATTTCGCTATAGCATCCGTATTGCTGTGGACTGTGGGAGCATGGGCAGCATGGCGTAAAAAGACGACTATCGCCTATACGGCCACCGTACTCGGGCTATTGACATTCTTCTCATTCATTCTCGCAATGTGGATCTCGCTGGAGCGACCGCCATTACGTACGATGGGCGAGACGCGGCTCTGGTATTCGTTCTTCCTGCCATTGGCGGGACTCATCGTCTATTCGCGTTGGAAATACAAGTGGATTCTGTCGTTCTCAACCATTCTCTCCCTGGTGTTCATCTGTGTGAATCTGTTCAAGCCAGAGATACACGACAAGACACTAATGCCCGCCCTTCAGAGTCCGTGGTTTGCACCCCATGTCATCGTCTATATGTTCGCTTATGCCGTACTTGGTGCAGCAACAGTGATGGCCATCTATCTGCTCTTCTTCAAAAAAGGCGCTATTGCAGACGAAGAGTTCGACATCACCGACAATCTCGTATATGTCGGCCTCGCCTTCCTCACCATCGGCATGCTCTTCGGTGCACTTTGGGCAAAAGAGGCTTGGGGACACTATTGGTCGTGGGATCCTAAAGAGACATGGGCCGCCATCACCTGGCTAGCCTATCTCGTTTACGTCCACTATCGTCAGTTACCTCGTCATCACGAACGACTGGCTCTCTGGATGCTCATCGGATCGTTCGTCCTCCTACAGATGTGTTGGTGGGGCATCAATTATCTGCCTTCCGCCCAAGGTTCGAGTGTACATACTTATAATATGCAGTCGTGAAACAAGAACATAGAAGACATATTGCCTCGTGGTTGCTATTGGCGGTGTTTGTGCCAATGCTGCTGTTATCGTCGGTTCATATCCATGAAACTGGCGAGACCATAGAGACGGAATGTGCCGACTGTGTACACCATAGTTGTCATGGCCACTTGACTGCTATGGCCACGTGGGAGCACGACTGCGTGCTGTGTCAGTTCCTGACTCTGACGATGTTGACAGCCGCTGTGATGACTGTCACGGTATATGTTCATGTATGTAAGAAATCCTGCGCCCAGCCAATATGCGATTGTCATACTGCCTGCTATGGCGCTATTGTAACTAGAGGGCCTCCGACCGCCTGACGCCCCTCCCATTTTTTACATACATTATTAAATACCATTAATCAAGAATGAAAGCAAAATATATTATTTTGCTGCTGTTGTGTATATGCACGACAGTGGCAGCACAAGATAAACATCATCATGCAGATGATTCGACGGATGTATTTTTCCGCCATCTGCAACTGAATGAATTGACAGTGACGGGTGTGACTGGCGATACAAAACTGAAACATGCCACAACGCCTGTGAGTATCGTATCACCACAGGTTCTCAGGGCTACGGCTTCCACGAATATCATCGATGCCATTGCCCATCAGCCAGGCGTGAGTCAACTGACCACAGGCGGCAGTATCTCAAAACCCATCATCCGCGGACTAGGCTATAACCGCGTGGTGGTGATGAGTGAAGGTGTTCGCCAGGAAGGTCAGCAATGGGGTGACGAGCATGGCGTGGAAGTGGATGGCAGTAGTGTGAACAGCGTTGAGATACTGAAAGGTCCTGCCTCGCTGATGTACGGCTCGGATGCGATGGCAGGTGTGGTCATCCTGCACGCCCAGCCCACATTGGCCGAGGGTGAGATGAGAGCAAATGTCAGTTCGGAATATCAGACCAACAACGGGCTCTTCCACTACTCATTACAGATGGCCGGCAATCAGAAAGGTTTTGTGTGGGATGCTCGCTACAGCGACAAGATGGCGCATGCGTATAAAAATAAATACGACGGCTACGTGCCTGGCTCGCAATTTCGTGAACGGGCCGGACGACTGATGCTGGGATTGAATAAATCCTGGGGACACTCGCGACTCACGTGGACGGCTTTTCATCTGACACCAAGTATCATTGAGGGTGAGCGCGACCCAGAGACAGGTGAACTGGAACATGAAGAGGGATGGAAGGGATGTCAATACTCCAAATCCCTACCCTTCCAACAGGTGAAGCACTACAAACTGGTGTGGGACAACTCACTGAATCTCTCGTCAGGTTATCTGAAGGCTATCATCGGCTATCAGCAGAACCGGCGTCAGGAGTACGAAGAGAGGGCCGATGAATACGAGTTGTTCTTCAAGTTGCATACGCTGACCTATGACCTGCGTTATATTACCCATGAGTGGAACGGCTGGAAACTCTCTACGGGCATCGGCGGCATGTATCAGAAGTCGGGCAACGAGGGCGAGGAGTATCTGATTCCTGACTATCGTCTTTTCGACTTCGGTATCTATGCCACCGCCACGAAAAGTCTTGGAGACCGCTGGACGTTGAATGGTGGCCTGCGCTATGACCACCGCCGACTGCATGGATATCCTCTGGAGGAGGATGGCGAACAGCGTTTCGTGGATTTCACACGTCATTTCAACGGCGTGACGGGAAGTATCGGTGCCGTCTGCAACAT
>CAMHLV010000101.1 GCA_946186115.1 uncultured Prevotella sp.
TTGTTGCTATGACCAGCGTTTCATTCTATTTTAGTACTAATCGCGACGGTGTTGCTGATGCGTGATAACTGTTGTTTTATTCCGCCTCGGCCTCTTTGATCTTTGCTAATAGTTCCTCGCGCTTAGTCTCGTTGGTGCCGTGGACGGCGTGGCGGACGATGCCCTTCTTATCGACAACGATGGTCAGTGGGAAGCCCTCATAGCCAATCCATGCCATCATGTCCTTGGCCTCGACGAGGTGCGTCCATGTGAAGTGGTGCTTGTCGGTGATGCGCTTGGCCGTCTCGGCATCGTGGTAGGTGGCCGAGAAGAACATTACGCCAGGCAATTGCTCCTTCCACTCGGAAAGGATGGGCATCTCTGCACGGCAAGGGCCACAGCCGGAGTACCAGAGGTTAATCACCATGACGCGCCCTTTCACGCTGTCGTTCGTCCATGTTCGTCCGTCCATATCCCTTTCCGAGAACTGCGGAAACGGCTCACCCTCCTTGGGTGAATACCACGTGCCGTCGGCCTTGACGCCCGCCTGTGTCAGCGAGGTCACCGTGGCCATCATGTTCAGTCCGTTCAGGAACTGATCAGCGTTGTGAACTTGTTCGCGAGGGATAGCCTTGCGGATGAGTGACTTGGGCAGTGTGGCGTTGACGTTGATGACGATGACGCTGTTGCCCTCCTTGTCCTTCAATCGAGACATCGTTTTCTCACCGTCGGGAAGCGCAGGCATCTCACGGAAGAAATAGCCGTTGGAAAGGAATTTTGGGATCACTGTGTCAATGCGCTCTTCCTGTGCCTGTCCCGCCATTGTGACGAGGGCGAATAGGATGGTGATGATGTTTTTCTTCATAATCATTCTTATTCTAATTATTAAAGAGTAGCATCTGAATAATGATAAAACTCTTCTGTTTCTCCAAGGTAGGCTTTCAGTACCGTGCCCTCTGGTGAAATCAGCACTTTAAACGGATAGCCTGTCACTCTGAATTTCTGCTCTATGATGCCATCCTCACTTCTGACGTGCAACCAGGGTACTTTGTGTTTCTTGACGGCAGCGGCCCATTTCTCGGCTGTATCGTTACAATCGATTCCCACAATCTCAAGACGGTCCTTGTATTTCGCATAGTATTCTTTCAATTTGGGAAATCCCTTGATACACCAAGTACACCACGAGCCCCAGAAGTCGAGCACCACATATTTCCCACGCAGAGACTTCAACTCCAGCACATTGCCATCAAGGTCTTTTAGTCCGAGTTCTGGCACTTGATCGCCAATAATAATGGTGTCGTTCTTAACAACATCACGTGCAGCTTTCCTTTTCATTACAAGACTAAACATCATTTCGTTCTGATCCAGTTCGGCTTTCATTCTGCCATTTCTTACCTCAGGGGTCAGTTTGCCAATGGCAGTCAGCACTTGGTCGTATTCCACATATATGACCAATGTTGCCGTTGCGTCCTCGTCGGGATGTTCCTCAATATATTTCATGTAGGCTGGATGTGAACGACTCCTGATATCGCGATTCTTTAGTCCTCGAATGCTGTCTGGTTCATTTCTGGCTGCAGCAAGCTCAATTTCAAAAAGACGCTGTAAATTTTTGACTCGTTCATACTGCTGATAAAAAGGGCTGCCACTCCAATGTGCTTTTACTAAATCCAGACGGCCACAGAAAACCGCCTCTTCGTTGGGCACAAAATATGTATATAGTATTTCTTTCGGATTCGATTTGAGAAACATTGACCCAGAATAAGCCTCACTAAGTTTTGCAGAGAATGAAAATTCTCCATTCTTTACAACTATTTTGCGTTTGACAATCTGTTTTTGTGGCTGTAGTATGACATACTCAATGCAGAGAGTATCGTTCCCTACACCATCAATCTTACCCGTCATCTTAAAATTGTCTTTGGCAAATGTTCCAATAGGCAGTATGGCCAGCAGGAACAGAAATCGTCTGTACTGTTTCATTTGTCTCATATTACTTATTCTGATATTTTCAAACCAAGTTTGGCAGATGGTGTCCTGCCTTTATAAAAGACCTGTGTCTCATCGTTCTGATACGCGGGTTCGTTCTGTTCCTGCATCCAGTCCATGCCACAGAATGTCTTCTTGTTCCAAGTTCTGTTTTCCACCTCATTCAATGTCATGTTGAGTGAGGGAACAAGATTGTATGATTCTGAGACTTGTGCTGTGGTTATCCATTCCACTACAACAAATACGCCTGTCTGGGGGAACGGTATAGGACGGGTAAGGCTGACACCATCCTTACTGAGTTTCTGACTGGAAGGGAGTATGATACCACCATCAATGAGGGACTCGTCTTTGGGGGCACCTGTCTTGGCGTCTGGCAGCCGAAGGTCAAAGCGGAGAGTGGCATAGACGGGGTTCTTGATTTCCGTGAATACCAAATAATGGGTTGAGTAATCAAGGCTTGCCAATATAGAGTGGATGTATGGTGTCTCAGCCCAAGTGTTATCGTAGGGGATGAACAAAGCCATCTCAAATCCATTGGCTCCTTTGTGCTTGGTCTGCGTCTTCGATTTCATCAACCCCACTTCTGTGGTCTTTATTCGTTTAGGTGTCTTTGCGCTAATAGCAACTTCATTAAGATTGATACTTTTCGGAACAAGAAAGATTGTATGCAAGTCGGCTGTTACTTTAGTAATGATTTTGGTTTCGTAGCAGATATGAGACAACTGTATCTGCTTCGTTCCTTTAGGAATCTCTATCATTCCTGATTCGTTCGTGTATCTTCCTGCTTCATTCCCAAACCATACACTCGTATATGCTATAGGCTTTTGCGTGAGACTATCCCTCACGATTAATCTTTGCTGAGTATACATGTTCATCGACACGAGGACGAACAGGATGGTGATAATGGTTTCTTTGTTCATTCCTCTAATAGTATTTGATTCCGAGGATGTAGTAATGAGGGCTTTGTTTGATAATGTCGGAGATACTGCCGCAACAGCGGGTTATCTTATCCTCTGCATCATACCAGAATGAAGAATAATACACGAGAGGAATGAAAGTTTCCTTTTCCAATGGCGATGTAGGTTCGAAGGGATCAGGTCTATATGAGTAAACGTATTTGTTTTCACTCTCCCAGTAGAGTCGCCTGAGCTTTAGACTCCAACCAGAGCGAAGGGTGTTCTCCCAATTGAAATAGCAAAGGGCTGTAGAATCGTTATCGGAAGGGAGAAAACCATAGACCAGTTTGTCACCCCTTGCCTCAAAATAATAAGGAAATAGGAGACGAGGGGAATCCTCAACTTCTTTCCCGTTCACAAATTCCCTAACGTTAAATGTCGCATTCCGGCCTTTTATCGCACTGACATCAAAGCTATATGCCTGATAGCCTTTTGCATTGAGCATCGGGATGTAGTCGTTGATGGTTGTCTCGTTCATTTTAATCTCCTGGGCCTGCCCTGCCATTGCGACGAGAGCGAGCATCATCGTAATAATACTTTTCTTGTCCATATTCGTTTATTTCTTCAGCTTGCCTTTGCTCTCTAGATATTTTGTGAAAGTCTCCCACTGGGCGGCATTCTTCTTGATGTTGGTCTGCGTGCGCTCGTCGTTGATGAACTGTGCTGGGTAGCAGTCGTGCAGGTAGTAGCGTGGATTGTCCTCGTCCTCGCCAATCGTGGAATAGTGCAGGACAAGGTCGTAGAAGATGCGGCTGTCGAAGTCGGACACAAAACGACTGACCTCAAACAAGAAGTTCTCGCCAAGGCGGAATTCCAGCCCCTCTTGATGATAGTTCTTCATCAGCTTATTCAAAAGTAGCTCGTCCTGTTTTTTGAAGCAGATTTCGCGGGTGCTAACATTGAACCACTCGATGTCGTCCTCGGTGAAGAGGGTGTCGATGGTAGCAGTTGCGCCCCTTGTCTCGCTGCTCGCTTCGCAGGCGAAGAGCTTAATTTGCTTCTCGGGACAAACAGTAAAGGGCTTATCTTGTTCACTATCATTGCTGCTGCAAGAGGCGAGGGAGAAAGCAGCAAGCATCATAAATGCAATTCTCCAGAGTTTCATTGTTTTCATATTGTTTGTGATTTATTGTCCTTTGGTGATACCGCCTACCACATCGCTGTTCTCAATGGTGGTCTCGGTTTTCTTGACACTGGCTTTGAGTTTGCCGAAGCGGTAGGAAAGGCTGACCTGGAACCTGCGGCCAAGGTAATCGTGCTTGCTGAATCCTGTATAATCACCCTGATTGGTGACAGATTCGTTATGGTAATACTTGTTGAAGGGCATATTGGCATAGAGGCGCAATGTCAGGCGGTCTTCCTTGAGGAAGGAGCGTTGCAAAGCAGCACTATAGCTGAACCAAGAACGGGAGTAGCCATAGACATTATAAGCTTCATGACCCGTCTGTCCGTAGCTACTTATGGTCAGCCTCAGTTTCCATGGGAGTTTCTGTGTTAA
>CAMHLV010000102.1 GCA_946186115.1 uncultured Prevotella sp.
AGGATGTTGTTCCGAATCCGGAGATCAAGCGGCGCAGGTTAAATCGGGAATAGTCAGGTCGGGCCTCGACGACATGATGAAAATTTAGAGGATAAGGATGCTGACGGGGTGGCTCAGGTCTTGTCGCATCACGAAAACCAAAACTGAGATAAGCATGTAGAAAGCGTATGGTTTCCTTGTGCGGACGAGGGTTCGAATCCCTCCACTTCCACTTTTTTCACTAAAAGCAGTCCCGAGCGACTGCTTTTTTTTACATTTCGTTGACTTTTCCAAATATAATTTGTACTTTTGCGCAATAATTCACGCTTCTGCGTGTTTTTATTATAATAAACAATGTACGAGTAAGATGAAACGAACAGCAACTATTATAGCCAGCCTCATGCTAGCAGTTACCATGGGATGGGCGCAGTCGGGAATGACAGACAATCAGGTAATGGATTTCGTCATAGAACAAAATGCCCGTGGTGCCTCACGCCAGCAAATTGTCACTCAGCTGATGCAGCGCGGAGTCAACATCGACCAGATACGCCGCATCCAGAAGAAATACGAGAAGCAGATGAAAAACGGCACTCTCGGTGCTGAAGACATCACTGCAGGCTCAAAGGCTGTAAAGACGCGCATGAGGGAAGCCAACGGTGAGAAGCGCGAAGAGCAGCGTCAACAAGACAAGCAGCGTGCTTCGCAGTTCAGGGTGAAGGACACTAAGAAATCCAATCAGATTGTCAATCACACCTACGATGAATATGACTCTGATTATCTCGCCATGGACGAGGCCATGGACTTCATGATGCCCGACTCGCTGAAATACTATGTTGAGAAAGAAAAGCCACGCCGCAAGATTTTCGGTCACGATGTATTCAACAACAAAAACCTGACGTTTGAGAGCAGCATGAATTTGGCCACTCCACAGAACTACCGCTTAGGTCCAGGTGATGCTGTTAATGTAGATGTCTGGGGAGCCTCGCAGGAAAGTGTCACTGAAACCATTTCGCCCGATGGTACTATAACGATTGATGGCATTGGCGTCATCCAGCTTGGCGGACTCTCTGTCAGTCAGGCAAAGGCTCGTCTGCGCAGCGTCCTCGGTCCACGATACCAAGGATCAAAGATTGACCTGACTCTTGGCCAGACACGAACCATCACGGTCAGCGTCATTGGCGAAGTCAAAGTTCCCGGTACCTACACCATGTCGGCCTTCGCCACCGTCTACAATGCCCTCTACATGGCAGGTGGTCCTAACGACATCGGTACACTGCGCAACGTCAAGGTCTACCGTCGTGGTAAGCTGATAACAAATGTCGATGTCTATGATTTCCTTCTTAACGGCAAGCTCAGCGGTGATGTTCGACTGCAAGACAACGATGTCATCACCGTAAGCCCATACGAAGCATTGGTAAATATCACCGGCAAGGTGAAGCGGCCCATGTTCTATGAGATGAAGAAGACTGAGAGTGCAGCCACTCTGTTGAAATATGCAGGAGGATTTACTGGCGATGCTTATACAAAGGCCATCCGTATCAACCGCAAGGCTGGTGCTGGATACTCTGTTTTCAGTGTTGGCGAGTTCGACCTTAACAACTTCAAGCTGATGGATGAAGACTCCGTCAGTGTTGACTCCACGCTCACCCGCTACCAAAATATGGTTGAGATTCGCGGTGCTGTATTCCGTCCAGGCATGTACCAAGTGGGCGGCGACATAAGTACAGTCAAGTCACTCGTCGAGGCAGCAGCAGGACTAAAGGAAGGTGCCATCGCACAACATGCCGTTATGCACCGAATGAAAGCCGACCGCACACTCGAGGTATTGCGCTTCGATGTGCTTGGCATATTGGAAGGTACAGTCCCTGATATCCCTCTGAAGAATGAAGACGTGATCTATATTGCCAGCAGTGAGGAAAACGAGACACAAAAGACCATTACAATCAATGGCGAAGTCCACTATCCAGGTGTCTATCGCTATGCTGACAACGAGACCATCGAAGACCTGATACTACAAGCAGGAGGTCCCACAGAGTCGGCATCCCTTGTCAAGATAGATGTGGCACGCCGCGTCAACGACCCGAATGCAACAGAGGCAGGCAATCAGATAGCACAGAACTTCAGTTTCAGCCTCACGCCCGATTTCACCATCGCCGGTGAGCCCGACTTTACTTTAATGCCCTTTGATGAAGTTTACGTACGCCGCAGTCCAAACTATACTGAACAGCAAAACGTCTTTATTGAGGGAGAAGTTCAGTTTGAAGGCACATATACTCTATCCAATAAGCAACAGCGTCTCAGCGATGTAATAAAGCAGGCCGGCGGACTAACCAATCAGGCTTATGCCGAGGGAGCCAAACTTCTTCGCGTAATGACTCAAGAAGAACGTGAACAAATGGAGATTGTACTCCGCACCGCCCAGCGCAACTCCGGCAAGGACTCCATCGACATCAGCAAGCTCATGGTCAACGCCACCTACCCCGTCGGCATCGAGCTTGACAAGGCTCTCAAGAACCCTGGCACCAGCGACGACCCCATCCTTCGTGAGGGCGACCGCATCGTCGTACCGCGCCAAACCAGCACTGTCACCATCAACGGCGAGGTGCTCTATCCCAACACCGTACGCTACAAGGAAGGACGCAGTGTGGGCTACTATATCGACCAGGCCGGCGGTTTCACCTCCTCTGCCAAAAAGTCGAAGACCATCATTATCTACATGAACGGCATGGTGGCCAAGGCCAGCTACAGCAACCGTCCCAAGCCCGGATGCCAGATAATAGTGCCAAGTAAGAAACAGCGCCGTGGCCTCAGCCTGCCAGAAATACTCAGCATCGGTAGCAGCACCTCGTCAATCGCTGCCATGATAGCCACCATTGCCAACCTTTCGAAGTAAGAGAATCATGGATATAGCATTCCTTTTAGACAAATATTTCAAAGGCAGAGACAATGTCTCAATAGACGTGTTTGATGCGCAGACGCTAAATGCCGTGTACCAAGATGTCATTAAAAGTTTGACGTCCCATCTTGAAATAGAAGTCAGTGTGCTCCAAGCGCTCAGCTATTGTCTCTACGAGATGATGGACAATGTACATATTCACTCTGGTAAACCTTTGGGAACAGCTATAACACATTACGACAGTCAAAGCCAAACCATGCAGATTCTCATTGCTGACGACGGTATGGGAATACACGCTTCTCTCTCGGAAAACAGCACATATAGTAATATTACAGAATCAGAAGCTCTTAAACTTTGTCTTCAAGACAAGATTACAGACGGAAAAGGCATGGGGTTTGGGCTATATACCACATCAAGGCTCATTGACAGCATCGGTCATGAATTCATCCTGCATTCAGGAAGTCACAAACTCATTAGAAAACACGGTACAGAGTCCTTAGTAGAAAATGGTTTCTGGCAGGGCACGCTCATCTATATGGAGATACGCACAGGACAGGAAATAGATCCCAATCAGATAGTGGAACATCGAGTTGATGCAGCCGCAGAGTATAATGAAACATTTGTTGAATCAGAAGAATTGGAGTCACTATGGTAGAATTTAAATTCATAGAATACGGAACAGATTTCGGCACACGCGATATGGGGCAGAAACTACGCGAAAAGCTATTGCCATTAATTTACAGCAACGACAAGGTCGTTCTCGACTTTACTGGCGTTAATGTCGTTTCTAATTCCTTTGCCGATGAATGTATTGCGAAACTACTCTTGGCAATGCCGCTTGATGAACTGAAACGGCATACCACGTTCCGCGGTCTCAACCCATTGGCTGAACGTAGCGTGTTGGTAGCCCTACAGCGTAGATACAAATATCTAAAGAATGCATAAGAAAGAACTATAACGATTATGGAAGAAAAGAACAATAAAGAGATTGATTTATTTGCTTCAATATCAAAAATACTCAAGGGAAAAAAGACTGTTGCCCTTTTTGTATTAGTATTTTCTATTTGGGGAATCATCGTTGCACTAACTAATCCCAAATCCTATACTTCTGAGGTCGTATTAGCACCAGAGATGAATACAGGAGGAATAGGCTTGTCAGAGAGTTTGTCCAGCATGGCTTCTACATTCGGAATTGATTTAGGTGGAAAAACTGCCATGGATGCTATCTATCCAGAAATTTATCCAACTGTTATTGTTTCATCTGACTTTATTATTTCGTTATTAGACGTTCAAGTCTACCTACTTAATGACAGTACCCAAAGAAGTTATTATCATCATATTGCCAATGAACAAAAAAAGAGTCTGACAGGATCCATAATGGGAAGCATTATGTCTCTTATCCCTCAAAAAGATGAGCATGCAAAGAACGGCAATATTATAAATCCAACGCATCTGACCACAAAACAGGAAAATGTGATTAACACAATAAAAAATAACATTAAATGTATAATTGACGGAAAGACACGTATCATTA
>CAMHLV010000103.1 GCA_946186115.1 uncultured Prevotella sp.
ACTTCCCACCATTGCTAATCTGCTCAATGGCATGCTGCGTATTCGTCCATCCACCAAAATTCACCCAGCAGTAGTTCTTTTCATCCACATAGTTGAAGACGATGATGAAACCCTCGGCACCCTCGTCCTTGCGGGCGCGGAACTTACAGGTGTAGTGGTCGCTGTCGATGACGTTCTTCTCGATGCAGAGCGTGGCCTCCTGACGGCCTGTTTGCCGTACGTTGTTGTCTTCTTTCTGCCAGTCGCCATGCACGAAATCCACCTCCTTATCAGTCTCAAACGTGGCGAGTGTGTTCCATGTTCCGAATCCCACACGGTTCTGCTTCGGCGTCAGCGGCTTGCGAACCTTGTCCTTATAGGGGTCGTCCTGCACCACTTTCACCACCTGCGTGCCCAGATGCTGCGGCATGAGCTGTTGCACGTAGTAGCTGGGGGTGCCCATCAAGCGACTGCTGCTGAAACGTATCATGTCAGGACGCCAGCGGGCATCATTCTCATTGACGAAGATGGGGGCATAGGAGGCCAGTTCCACCACATCGGCGTTGTTCTCCATGCCCATCATATAGACGGCCTCACCCAGTGCGGCGTTCATGTTGCCCAGGTTGCCGTATCCATTGGTCACGGCATATTCACCCACATAGACCTTCGGACCTTGGCGGTCGTAGTTATCATACTTGTGGAAGGCGGCGGCAAACCAATCAGGCGAGCGGTAGTAGTGCTCGTCAAGCAGGTCAACGGGCAGCTGACTGTTCCACTTGGGGTTGTCGTCGCCCCACGCCACCACGTTACCGATAATCTTCATTTCAGGATACTTGGCGCGGATAGCCTTGTAGAACTGATCGTAGCGCTCGTAGTAGTGGTCGCTCTGCTGACGAGGATCTGGCTGGTTGTTTTCGTTTCCCACTTCCAGGTATTCTATTCCGAAAGGTTCAGGGTGTCCGTTACTGGCTCGCATGGCACCATACTTCGATGTGACAGGGCCGTTGGCATATTCCAGGGCATTCAAGCACTCGTCAATCCACGGCTGGATGCTGTCGTAGGGCGTCATGCCACCGTGCCATATGCCCACATTCACCACGTAGAGTGGCTTGGCTCCCAGGTCCTCTGCCAGCTGCAGGTATTCATGATAGCCCAGTCCGTCGGTGGTGCGATAGCCCCAGTTCACGTTCCAGTGGCCCTCGCGCTCCTCAATCGGGCCGGTGGTACGCTCCCAGCGGAAGGCGTTGTCAGGACTCTCCTGACCCTCTACAAAGCAGCCGCCAGGGAAGCGCATGAACTTCGGATGCAGTTGCCACAGCATATTGGCGAGGTCTGGACGCATACCGTTCTCTCGATTCTTGAAGGTGGGTGGGAAGAGGCTCACCATGTCGAGTTGCACCTGTCCTACACCATCGAACACCAAGGCGAACTGTGCCTGCGGATCGTTGTCGTTGGCAGTGAGCGTTGCCTCGTATTTCTTCCAACCCTTCGTCTTCCCTGTGCCGAAACCGTTGATGACAGCCTCTGCGTAGATTTGTGAGCCATCTTTCGAGCACAGCGTGGCTTTCACGCTGCCCTGGTATTTGGGGGGCTTTGCCCAGAATGTCAGACGGTATTTGCGCCCTTGCACGGCGTTGATGCCCCAGTAGCCCTCGTTCACCAGACAAACGGGTACTGATGGCGAGGCCTTGATGTCGAGTTCCAGGGCGTTGTGCTGCACAGCGTTCAGCAGCGGTGTCTTCTTCGAAGGTTGTATCAGCTTTGCTGTGAGTTGCGAGGGAACTGCTGCATAGGTTGACCACCCCTGCATATCGGCAGGTGCGCCATAACGAGGACCGTCCTCAAATGAGCGGTTGCGTATCAGTTCGGCATAGATACCGCCGTCGGCAGCGTGGTTGATGTCTTCATAGAAGATGCCATAGAGCATGGGACTCACCTTGGGTCCGCGTTGCTGTGCATCAATATCAATCGTCACTTGTGCCTGGACTGCTGCTGCAATAACAGCACAGCCGGTCATGAGAAGCATTTTCCTGTAGTTCATAATCTATTTGTGAATGATGGAATGATTTCTTACTTATTTTACCACTTGTTTTATAATGATTCTGCGATAGGCAGGCAAGGCGTACTGGCTGTCGTCGTGTACTTCGCAAATGATGTGAATCTCGTCGTTGACAATGACTGCAGGTAATTGTACTATGACAGTAGAGAAGGTAGCATCGCTGATTTCCACCTTACTCTGTCCGATGCCATTCTGCTGCCACCATTTGAAAGTGAGTGCATCGCCATCAGGGTCGAATGATGCAGAGGCATTGAGGGTGATGGCCTGACCGGCTTTTGCCTTGATGATAATAGCGTCAGTACCTTTCCGACCGTTAACAATGGCTACAGGATTATGATTGCCTCTTCCCGTCTCAGCCCATTCGATGCGGGCGATGAAGTCGTTAAGTTGGGTGGGGTAGAACTGACGGTAGTATGTTTCAGAGATACTCTTCACAGGCTCCTGCCAACTGGTCCATGCATACGTCGTTGAGTCTTTCGTGAGTTCCCATGTGTGATAACCACCCCAACCAACTTGCATCGGCTCTTCTGGGCTGTGAAGACCATTAGGAATCACGTTGAGGAACGAAGGGGTATCACCCTCTACACCATATTTGTAATCAGGATACTGCTTGCCCATGGCAGCATGTCCTTGAATATGTTTCTTGATTTGCTGCCAGTGTTCCTGTCCAAGACTGCATTGCAACTGCCAAGTGCCTTCGTCCCACACAAACAGAAGGTCGTCGGTAAATTCACGACGCATCCATTGATGAGAGCTGTAGGCAAGGTTCATCCGCATAGCATACACCATGTCCTGGTCTGTAATGGTGTAAAGACGGAGCTTGTGCAGGAAAGCCTTCAGCTGTTCAGACGTACGTGTCTGTTTAACTTTCCAAATGGCTTGCGCCAATGTGTTGGCACCGCCCCAGGCACACACCCAGATGGGACGTTCATCTTTTTCGTCTGCCAGACGGATAATCAGTTCGCTTCCCTCGCTGTCATTGTCATTGCCAATCACATTGATACCTGCCCGCTGACTACCCATCACGCAACGACTACGAATGTATTCCGCACTGGGCCAATAGCCGATTTTCTGTTTGCCATTTTCTTTGTCTTTGCTGACAAATGCCTTTTGGTCAGATCGCCTCATGAGGTTATATACATCCGTGGCGTATGCCTCCACCACCGAATCGCGGTAGGCGGCACTCTGCGTAGGATATGGGTCACAGTTCCACCCCGTTGAAGTGATGATACCCTCAATCTCCAGCTGGTCGGCATAGCATAGAAGATGCACCAGCGATTCGGTATCGTCTGGCTCGAGGTCTGGTCGCCCGATATCTGTAAGGATGACCACACGGGGCTTCAGTTGTGCTTGCGCTCCTGTTGTCAGGAAACAGAGCAGGAGAAAAGTAAGAATATTCCTCATTCCTTCATGAGTTTCTCCAACTCCGAATCAGGCTTTTCGATTAGCTCGTTGGGTTTGTAGAATTTTGTCAGCATGGTGGCAAAGACCTTGTTGTTGTAGAGGAAAACAAAGTCGTAGAAACCTGGCTCAACCTCATCGGGATGAAGGTAGAAGGAGCCCCATTGATCGTTTTCTTCTGCCTCGGGATCTTTCTTCAGTTCGCATTCTTGAACAAAACCAGTGGTTTCGCTGTTCAAGGCGTTTTTCTGGTAAACACCTTGGTCGGCATTGTGCTTGAAAACCATCACTTTGATGCCAGTCTTTGCGCTTGTTTCTGGATGAAACTCTACCCATTCGTTCAATTCAAAGACAGAACGGATACCTTCGGCGGCGCAGGGCTTGTGGTTGAAATCTTCGCTACCGCAACGGTTGCCGAACAGGCTCAGGCCAGTCATGACGGGCTGCTCTCCCTCTTTGAGGTTGACATAATAGAGTTTGCCAAGTACCATTGAGTCTTGAACTTGCTCAGCGGTGGTATTTGCGACATTTGCAACATTTACAGCATTTTCACTTTTTGTACCCTTTGCACCATCCTTGCAGTTTACTGTGGAAAACAGGACGAGTACTGCGATCATTGATAAAGCAATTCTTTTCATACACCTTTATTCCGCAACACTATTGTTATTTGTGGTTTAATTCCCCTGAGCAACAAGGGTTGTCATGGATCTTGCCATGTCAGATTTCATACTTGTCTTAGTGCTGCGATTAGAAAACAAGCATAACTCTGGTATAGCACGGCAAAGATACAAATAAAATCAGAGAAATCCATACTATAATAGATGTTTTTTAACTTCAGGTTCTAGATAACACAGGGACCAAAAGAACCGTCCCTCTGTTATA
>CAMHLV010000104.1 GCA_946186115.1 uncultured Prevotella sp.
GGAACTGCTTCGTGGGCACCTGGTTGGCATACTGCCAGTTCGACATCCACGCCAGCACGGTGTGGCGGTTGTCGGGAGCATTGTAGAACGAGACGGTGGCATAGTGGTCCTTGCCGTAGTCCAGCCACTTCGTCACCTTCGGCATCGACTCGCAGGTGAACTTATGGCCGTCGAACTGGCCGACGAAATACTGCGTGGCCGAGCCGCCAAAGGGACCGCCGGGGTTGATGTTGCACAACAGCACCCACTTTTTGGTCGTTTGGTCGTTTGGTTGTTTGGTTGTTTGGGTAAGAGGGAAGAGGTCGGGGCACTCCCATACGCCGCCGTGGTTGCCATACTCCTTACCGAAAGACGACTCGTACTTCCATGTCTTCAAATCTGGTGATGAGTAGATTCGCATCTCCTGTCCCACTGCGAGGATGAGGTTCCAGGCCTTGACATCCTCGTTCCAGAACGGACGAGGGTCGCGGAAGTCCTTGTCTTCGGCAGTCAGCACGGGGTTTCCCTCATACTTCGTAAACGTCTTACCGCCATCATTCGAGAAGGCTATACACTGCGCCTGCACGTCACCGCCAAAGGGAGTGGGACGGCTGGCAGTGTACATAGCGACAACGTTGCCCCGATCTACCACACATGATCCGCTGAACATCGTCCCCCACACGTCGGGAGTCAGTGCCACGCCCTCATCCTTCCAATGGATGAGGTCGGTAGAGGTGGAGTGGGCCCAGTGCATATTACCCCACATAGAACCGTAGGGGTTGTACTGATAGTACAGATTCCAGGTACCGTCTTTATAAAACATCCCATTAGGGTCATTCATCCATCCGCGCTTGGGCGTATGGTGGTACAGCGGGCGAAACTTCTCATCAATCAGCGCATAGTCCGCATCATCGTTCTGTACCAGCTTCTTGAAGCACACGCTTCCCGTCGGCACATTCTGCACGCAGATTCGCAGTGCCTCCTTGCCATGATACGGCTGCAAGTCGAGTGCTACATAATAGTCCACCTGCTCACGAGCCATACGTACGTTCTGCTCCATCAGCAACATACCGTTCACGATAACCTGCACCTTCCCTTCAGGAGCAGACTCCTGGATGGGCAGCCACAGATAGCGTCCAGTGTTCTTCGGCGTCACGATGCTCTGCTCACAAGCCTGAGGTATCACCGTCTGAGCCTTGGCCATTGTCAGCGTCATGACTGCTGTCAGTGTCATTAAACATCTTTTCATCATGTTCATTTGTTTTTAGTTATTAATATTCTGCTGTAAAGATACAGGATTTCTCGCTAAAACGCTGTCATTTCTGTTACATTTGCTATAAATAATCGTTCGTTGTAACAATTCTTTTATAAATGTTATCCTGAAAAGCAATCTTTTCCTTACCAACTAACTAAATACTAATAATGAATCAATATCTATTCTTTTTAACCAAAACCTTTTTCCCGTTGACGATATACAGGCCCTTGCTGGGACTATCTACGTGCTGCCCAGCGAGGTTATAAGCTTTACCATCCACTTTCTCACTATCCATTAGCGTAGCGCTGACACCCGTGGTTTCTTTCTTGACGAGCACGATGGCTGTGAAGTTGAAGGGATTGCCGCCTTCCTTGTTGCACTGAACCATGAGCCTGTCAACGTCAGCCAGCTTTGCAGTCATATCAATGCCCTCAAGGCTGAGTTCTGCATACTCATTGGTCATGGTCATCGTGGTCTGATCACCCAACTTGCCGCCATCCCCCCACTTGGTAAGCACATTGATGACATAATCCGTGCGGTTAGCCTCCGAATAGAAGCGGATAGCCTTGTAGTCGCTCCAGTTGATACCATCGAATGAGGTCTTGGCCACCTCTAACGTACTCCATTCGTCCATCCAGAAGTAGCCTGTCCATACTGTGTTCCCATCGACATTGTCCTTGCCGTCGCCATACCATACCTTGGTAGCGGTGAAGCCCTTGCCGCAAATCTCCATTCCGTGCTCCTTCAGACAGGCAAGCATTCCCGGGGTGATGAACACTTCCATTTCGTGCTGGTCGGCATAGAGAAAGTGGGCGTAGCGTGTGCCTGGCAGCATGCCGCCGTTCGAGTGCAGTTCAATAACTTCTCCCGTGGCATCTTTGAATTCAACGACGATTTTCTGTCCTACCTGAGCGTCTGCAAACTTAGCAGCCTCGATAGTCAACGTGTTTGACCAATCTACTGCGTGCGTACCTTCCCAAAGATCAGTGGCCGTAGCAATGGTGGTTGTTGCCAAAAGGCAAAGGAGTAAAAATACTTTCTTCATCATTTTTTTGTTTAAAGGGTTAGACACTTGAAATTTTCTGAGTGCAAAATTACAGCAAACTGGCCAACCAGATAATAAAATATGTTACATAGGATAAGAGAAATCGTTCAATGTAACATTATTCTGCTACATTGAACGATTATTCATAAAAACCGCAATTACTGCTGGCTGACTTTCACGTCGCTGACGGTAACAGAGCCGCCGTAGTTGTTGATGCTCCAGCAATTCTTGTTGATGCCGTAGATGCGCTGGGTATAGGCGCAAATGTCGTTGATATAGAGTGTCAGGACGCTGTTGTCGGTGTAGATGTCGATGTTGTAGGTGTTGTCAGCAGGACGCTCAAACCAATAGCCATCGTCGGCCTCGATGAATCCCTTGCCTTCTTCACCCTCCTGCTCGAAGTTGAGCTTGCGGTGGTTATCGTCCTCGGGGTTGACAACGATGGTATAGTACTTCTTCGCATCGGTGCTACGGACGAAGGAGATGCCAAACTTGTCCCAGATGTTGGAGGTCTTGACGGTGAACGAGATATGGTTGGCCGTAGCGAGACGGTTGTAGAGCACGTATGCGCCGTCGCCAGAGAGCGTACCGCCGTTATAGCCGTTCGACCCCATGACATTAGTACTAACAGCCTGATTGTATTTCGAGGCCATAGCAGGTACTGCGCCCAAGGTCAGCGTACCGTCATTGTGTTGGATAATCTTGTGGCAGACCAGCGCACCCGACCAGTTGGGTTCATTGCCGTCACCAGCGCCAACGTTGATGTTCTTCTCATGGATGTCAGCACCAGAGCGGAAGGGGCACCAGCCCCAGATGAAGCGATCGCTACCGTTCGAGGCGGTCTTGCCGGCATAGAAGGCGCGGCTGTCGAGGACGCCCTCGTGACCATCGGCAGGCCATTTCGGTCCGTCGTTGAAGCAGGCTTTCAGCTCGTCGTAGGTGCAGGCCATCATATACTTCACTTTGCGGCTCCAGCTGGCCTTGAAACTCTCGCTATAGACGAGGTACCAGTAATCGCCCATCTTGAAGATGTCAGGACACTCGAGCATACGGTCCCAGATCATCTTGAAGCGGCCCACGTGCTCCCAAGACTTCAGGTCGCTGCTCTTGAACTCGGCGAAGCATGGGTCGCCACCACCGTTGGGATAAGTGGCGATGACCATGTGGTAGAGGTTGTCGTCGGCGACGAAAATCTGTGGGTCACGGAAGTCGTTAGCAGAATAGCCGTAGTCGGGGCCGTTGAGTGCCCAGAGTTCATCCTTTGTCCAGGTCTTGAAGTCGGTAGATATTGCACGCATCACCACCTCGCGGTTCTTGCAGTTGCCGTTGTGGCCCGTGTAATAGATATAATAGGTACCATCCTTCTCGTAGGCGCAGCCCGTACCAAGTGCAGCATCCTGCTGATAGTCGTTGGAGCCGTAGGGCAGCACCTCGCCGAGGGACTCATAGTTGGCACCGTCCTTGGTCGATACGCCCCAGATGGGATGGAAACGATGACTCAAGTTGTTGGTGAACTCCTGAAGGTAGAGCACCTTGAAGTCGCCAGCCTTCTGATCGTAGAAAGGCATGGGGTCGCCGACGCGGCCTACTGAGGGCATGTAGTAGGTGCCGAAGCCCTGTGCATCAGTAGAAGCGAAGAAGGTAGTGGTGCCAGCCCAGTCCTTAGCGGGATCGCCGCTGAACTCGTCGTCGCTGCATGATGTGAAACCACAGATTACGCAGATTCCACAGATTATATTAAATAACATTGTCTTCATAATCTTCAATTCGTTTAATTCGTGAAATTCGTTGTTTTATTTTGTGAGATAGTCGAATGCGTTGAGCATGATCTTGCCCATGTTATCGTGATAGTTCGATTCAAAAGGAGTAGGAGAGTTCCAGTCGTAGAGACCTGAGCCGAGGCAGATGATGCCACCCTTGCCGAATTCACCGCTGTAGGCCTTCAACTCCCATGCGTTCACGCTGTTGTCGCCAGTCAGAGCGCGACCACCAG
>CAMHLV010000105.1 GCA_946186115.1 uncultured Prevotella sp.
TCTTCGCCAAAGCACGTACAAAATCCTCTTTCGTCGCACTCCCCAAGTCAGCAGCTGTCTGGGCGAGGATGTCGCGGATGTGCATCAGTTCCTCGTCAGAAATACAGATTTTATTGCTGCTCATCCATCCCTTCGTCACAGCAATTGCCTTGGGTGCAAAAAGGTCTATCATTGGCCAATAGTCCTCAGCGGCCACCAGCTGCCACGTGCCTCGTATCAGGTGCAGACGGATAATCCTTCCGCTGTCAAAAGCCTTCTTGAAAGCTTTGTGTGACGGCCTGCGAGTCCGCATCTCCACAGCCCACCGCATCATACGGTATTCCTGCGCCTGCATGGCACCCATGTAGCTGACCACCTCGGCAGGATCACTGAACTGAGGCGCTATCAGCTGTTGGTTGAGAAGTCGGATGGCTATCGGATTCATATCGTTTCTATCCTATAATAGTTCCACAATTAAACAAATGTAGCTGTTCTGCCATTACATCCTTCATCACTTCAAACACATTGTCACCTGTGCAATGGCTGGTGTAGAACTGCGTTTCTGGATACTTTGCTTTCAGCCTTTGAGCCAAGGCCTTTATTTCATCAACCGTCTCTTGTCCGTCGAGTAAGTGGAAACCGCCTACAACGGAATGAACAGGCCAAGGACATGCGGACAGAATATTCTCCAGTCCGCTATGAGCACAGCCCGTGAATAGCAGGCCATCAACATACAGGGCTAGTTCGTGGCGAAAGTCATCGTGGATATAATTGCCATCAGCGTCCTGAATATAGAGATTCTGATTGCCCTTAGGCATAGGATGTTTCTGAGGGATATGGGCAATCACATGAAGACCTTCCAAAATCTCACAGGTCTGGTCTATCAAGACGAGTCTGTCTTCGCCTATCTCAGGCCACTCCGTGGTAATGTTATGCAGGTTCCCTCGTTTGGAAAAGAACTGACCAGTCATAGCATCGGGCGAGACGATAATCTGAGCCTTTTGATTATGCTCCAAGAAGTACCGCAACCCTCCAGCATGGTCGCTATGCCCGTGGGAAATAAAAACATAGTCAACATTGCTGAGGTCTATATCAAGTTGCTTTGCGTTTCTGATAAACACATCACTCGCTCCAGTATCAAGCAGGATCTTGTACCGCTCCGTTGCTAACAGTATAGACAGCCCATGCTCTGTTTCAAGCGCTGGATTGCTCGTCCTATTGTCTGATAATACAGTCCACTGCATATTATTACTTGCTCTTCAGCGACAGACTGGCGGTGGGCAATGCGCTCTTGATGGTTACGCTGACGGAACCTTTCTTTTGCGTGCTGCGTATGACGAGGAGGGCGCGGCCCTTCCACGTTTTTACACGAGGAGAGGTATAAGGCTCTGTATCCTTCAGGTCGGCAGAGGCAAAGGCTAACAGCGTACCTGCTCCCTTGACGGTGGCCTCGCAGTCGATGGCTACTTCGGGGACGGGGGTGCCCTGTTTGTCAAGCACTTCGACAGTGACGAAGGTGAGCGACTGGCCATTAGCAGCCATCACGGGATGGTCAGGGGTTAGGCGCAGACGAACTGGTTCGCCAGCAGTCCTCAGTGTCACGCTCTCGCTACTGGCTTCTGCACGGAGGGTACCGGCCTTATAGGGAACGGTGAATACGGCCTTGAACTCAGTGTCACGACTTACCTGTTTTGTGCCAACGAGCTGATCGTCAAGATACAACTTTACTTCTGGCTGATGGGTATAGACTTCAACCTCAACGGGTTTGCCCTCCCAGCCGGGCCATGTCCACGACTCCCATGTGGGCCAGACGCTCCACATCGTGGTTTTGATGTCGCCGTGGTAGTTGTTGGGTTCGCGAACCGCCATGTAGAGTGGCGTGTCTTGATTCCACAGCATCTCGCGATAGTGGCTGATGGGTTTCCTCCAACCAGTGATATCGACATCGCCACAGGGAGCACCGTGCCATTCGGGCTGTCCGCCCTCAATCCACGACTCACCCTCGCGCTCACCTTTATAATAATTGCGTCCTATGCCGCTCTCGCCCAGATAGTCGAGGCCCGTCCACACGATGTCGCCCACGACGTAGGGGAAATCGTGAGATACTGTCCAGTTGCGGAAGGCATCGCGAGGATAGCTCTCCGTCTGCCAGAGGACGCGCTTGGGGTCGCGTTCATGGTCGCTGGCGTGCTTGAAGATCATGTAGTTGTAGCCCACCACATCGAGTACCTCAGCGTGCGGGTCGTAGATTTCCCAGTCGCGATCCCAGGCACAGAGAGCCTCAGTAACGGGACGTGTCTTGTCATGTTCGTGGATGGCCTTCTTCATCTGTCGGGCTGTATAGACCACGCGAATGTCCTTACGCTCTATCACCTCGTTGCCGATGCTCCACGAGATGACGCAGGGGTGGTTGCGGTCGCGCAGCACCATTGCATGGATGTCCTCGCGGAAGCAGGAGTCGATGACGGTAGAATAGTCATAGGGATTCTTCTGTGTGCGCCAGCCATCGAAGGCCTCGTCAATAACGAGCATGCCTATCGAGTCGCAGGCATCGAGGAAAGCTCGCGTGGTGGGATTGTGCGAGGTGCGGATGAGGTTGAAGCCCGCCTCCTTCATCTGGCATACCTTACGGATCTCAGCTGCATCAAAGGCCATAGCGCCAAGCACACCGTCATCGTGGTGGACGCAGGCGCCATTGATGAGCACCTTTTGTCCGTTGAGCACGAAACCATTCTCGGCATCGAACGAGAACGTGCGGATGCCATATTTTGCAGTTGCGTTGTCGATGACGTTGCCAGCCTCCTTCAGTTTCACTTTCGCCTCATAGAGCGTCGGATTTTCGGGCGACCATAGGCGTGGATTATTGACGTAGAGAGTCGTCGTCACGGTCTTGCTCTCGCCAGCCTTCACAGCCACCATCAAATGAGCACCGCCGACCACAACAGTGGCGTTGCGGTCGGCCTGCGACTCATTCTGCACAGTCACGTCCACCAGTACCAGAGCCTTATCGGCACTCACCTCCGGCGTTGTGACAAAGACACCATTCTCGGCAATGTGAAGTGCGGGCATTGTTTCGAGCCACACATGACGGTAGATGCCGGAACCGCTGTACCAGCGGCAGTTGGGCTGTTCGGAGTTATCGACTTTTACGACAACCTCGTTTTCGCGTTTTTCCTTATAAAGATAAGGTGTTACATCAACGGTGAACGGGGTGTAGCCATAGTGATGCTGTCCAGCCTTTTGGCCATTCACATAGACCTCGGCCTTCTGATAAACGCCCTCGAAGTGGAGCTTGACGAGTTCGCTATCAGGCGTCTTGAATGTCTTGCGGTACTCGCCCTTGCCTGCCTTGAACCATCCTCCGCCAGTTCCCGTTGCTCCCTTGCCAGAATTGGGCCCTTCGAAGATGTCCCAGTCGTGCGGCAGGTCAACAGTCTGCGTTTTCCCATTGTGAGTAAACTGCCAGCCGAAGTCAAACAGCTGTCTTTGTGTCTGTGCCGATGCCGTCGCCACTACTATGGCCAACATCATTGTAATCAATTTTTTCTTCATAATCTTGTTTATCATATCACAAAACATATTAAATCAATGGGCAAGAACGGTGCAAACCAACTGTCTGCACTTTTCTGAGTGGTTGTAAATTTATCTTTATTTCCATGCATTCAAATAAGACTAAAGATCAATCCCAAGATGGCCAGGCCGCCTTGCTTCAAAATGATGCTTGTTTTACTGGTCAAACTACCATATAGCGCCACCAAGATGACATAGCCCAGTAGCAGACGTGTCCACAGCAAATCCTGCTGCCAGATAGCAGTCAGTAGCAGAACGGCTATCAGACCGTTATACACGCCCTGATTCTTCAGCAGCGTTGCGATTGTCTTACTTTTCAGCAGGTCAATGCTGATGCCAAACACCCTTGATGTGCTTTCTGAACTCGTCGCGATGGTTTCGAGGAACATGATGTACAGATGTTCCAAGGCCACCAATATTGCCAGAACTGTTGTGAGTGTACTCATACCTTATGCATTCTTAGACTTTGTGAGGCACAGCCACCATTCTTTCAGCTGCTGCCAGCCACCTGTGCTCCAAAGAGCGAGGAAGATAAGGACGGGCTGGATGAACAGACGGATAAGACGCAGATTGTCGGTGTTGAGACCAAAGGCATCGATGTGATTGACATACTGGTTGATGTTGCCAGGGAAGATGGCGACATAGAAGAGGGCCAGTAATGCAC
>CAMHLV010000106.1 GCA_946186115.1 uncultured Prevotella sp.
GTTGAAAAAGTGAAACTTTTTAAAACAGAAAGGAGGAATTATGAAGAATTGGAAGACGGTCGTGAAGATCGCGATTGCGGTACTCACCGCATTGTTAGGAGCCGTTGGAGGCTCCGCCTATGCTCAGGCAATGATGTAACGCAAGCCCCGCTGGAATCGCATCCGGCGGGGCTGTTTTTATGGGATTGGCGGGAAACTCAAAATCTCTATTGTTTTGCCGTCGACGCGAATAGCGCCGCTCTCCTGAAGTTCGTTGAGGGCACGTTGCAGGGAATATTTCTGGATGCTGAAATGATCGGCCAGTTCCTGACGGGACATAGAAAGCTGAATCGTGTTGGACTGCTGACGGCGTTGCTCCTCTTTCAAGAAGAAAACGATCTTCTCGCGAACACTCAACAGGAGCATTTCCACCTTCTTGGTAAGTCCGGCAATCAGGTTCGAAAGAATCACCGCGAAATTCTTAGTCAGACGGGAATCAAGTTCGAGCAACCGCTCAAAATCTGCAGAGTGGATTCGCAAAACCTTCGTGTTTGCCGTCGCCTGTACCGTGACGGGATATCTGCGTTCTTGTGCGAAGAGGAATGCTGGCGCAAACATGTTACCGGCATGAAAGGTAGACATACGGATATAACGGTCAGAGGCGCCTTCAAGATATGCGACGACCTCACCATCTATCAAGATGTTGGCATGAATACAATCCTCACCAGCAACAAACAGAAAGTCGCCTTTGAATAAGCGTGTCACACGATAACGAATGGCATGCATCAAATCAATGATCTCGTTATCGCTAAATCCTTCAAAAAGCGGACACTTGCGTAGTCCTTCAAGAGTATCTATATCCATAATTGATGCAAAGATAGCGATAAACAACTAACAATTCTTAAAATTAACACACTTTTACACACAAGGCCACAGATGTTACCGGTTTCTATCCCTATTAATGATTATATTTGCCGAGTAAAACGTATTGAAATGGACATTGGAGAAAGAACGAAAGCGGCAATTCATAAGCTGACAGGTCTATTTTCCTATCGACAGAAGGTGGGCTTGCTGGTGATAGCGGGCGTCGTGTGCGGCCTCGGCGGATTGTTTATGTATCTGCTCAGGGCGCATACTTATTTTGTGGGCGATAACCCGTCGGCTTGCGTCAACTGCCACATCATGACTCCTTATTATGCTACGTGGAGCCACTCTTCGCACGGACGTATCGACCAACAGTCGAATGGTGCCACCTGCAATGACTGTCATGTGCCCCATCAGAATCTGGCTGTTTATTATGGTTTCAAGGCGGTTGACGGCTTGAAGCATACGGCTTATTTCGTAGGCCACATGGAGCATCAGGCCATCAAGGCCGAGACGCTGACGGGTCAGGTGGTGATGGACAACTGCATCCGCTGTCACACGCAGCTAAATACAGAGTTTGTGAAGACGGGCCGCATGGGCTATATGACGCAGCAGGCTCAAGGCGGTAAGGTGTGCTGGGACTGTCATCGCAACGTGCCACACGGCGGCATGAACTCATTGATGGCAACACCGAACGCCGAGGGCGTAACGCCGCTACCACCATCACCTGTTCCAGAATGGCTGCAGAATGCGCTACGCTAATGAATAATGAACAATGAATAAATAAAAACGAAATATTATGGCTAAGCAATTAAAACAATGGCAAGGTTGGATCCTGTTCGGAGGATCGATGGCAGTGGTCTTTATCCTGGGACTGCTCGTTTCGTCGCTGATGGAGCGTAGGGCCGAGGTGGCCAGCGTGTTCAACAACAAGCGCACCGTGTTTGAGGACTCGATTGTGGCTCAGAACGAGAAGTTCAAGGCCGACTATCCGCGCGAGTACGAGACGTGGGCTATGACAGAGGACACCACCTTTAAGTCGAAGTACAACTCATCTCAGGAGGTGGATGTGCTCGAGCAGCGTCCTGAGATGGTGGTGCTGTGGGCTGGTTATGCCTTCTCACGCCACTACAATACCCCTCGCGGCCACAAGCACGCCCTTGAGGATATGCGCAAGATTCTGCGCACAGGTAATCCTGGCATCCAGATTACGCCAGACTCCATCGCCGCCGATATGCAGCCCGCTACATGTTGGACGTGCAAGGGTCCCGATGTGCCTCGCATGATGCGTGAGCTCAGTGCCTCGAAATCAGTGATGGACCCCGCCAACTTCTATGCCAAGAAGTGGAGTGAGCTGGGTGCCGAGGAGGTGAATACTATCGGATGCTCAGACTGCCACGATGCCCGCACAATGGATCTGCGCCCTGCCCGTCCTGCCCTCTATGAGGCATTTGCCCGTCGGGGTCTGGATGTGAAGAGCGCTACCCATCAGGAGATGCGTTCGCTGGTATGCGCTCAGTGCCACGTGGAGTACTATTTCATCAAGCCCAACGACGAGAAGAATCCAGGCAAGGCCAACTATCTCGTATTCCCGCACGACAAGGGCTTGACCTGCGAGGCTGCCGAGGAATACTACGACGAGATTGGTTTCTATGACTATATTCATCCGCTATCTGGTACGAAGATTCTGAAGGCCCAGCATCCTGGTTGGGAGATGTCGCAGCACGGCATCCACGCCCAGCGCGGCGTCAGTTGTGCCGACTGCCATATGCCGTATAAGCAGGAGGGTGGTGTAAAGTTCAGCGATCACCAGATTCAGTCGCCATTGGCAAAGATCGACCGTACCTGTCAGACCTGTCACCGTCAGGATGCCGAAGTGCTGCGCCAGAACGTCTACGACCGTCAGGAGAAGTGCAACGAGGTGCGTAATCGTGCCGAGCAGGAACTGGCCCGTGCCCACTTCGAGGCTAAGTTCATTATCGACAAGGGTGCTACCGAGGCTGAGATGGCTCCTATTCAGGCTCTGCTGCGCAAGAGTCAGTGGCGTTGGGACTATGCTATCGCATCACATGGTGCCACCTTCCACGCTCCACAGGAGGTTACCCGTTTGCTCTCTCACTCGGTTGACTATGCCCAGCAGGCCCGCTTGCTCATTGCACGCGTAGCCGCTAAGCACGGACATAACGAGGCTATCCCAGTGCCTGACTACAGTACCAAGGCAAAGGCTCAGGCTGCCATTGGACTTGACATGCAGAAGTTGAACGAGAACAAGCAGCGCTTCCTGCAGGAAATCGAGCCCAAGTGGATTGAGGAGGCGAAAAAGAACGGCAAGCTCATCGAGATATAGCCCATCATTTCCCAATAAAACATAAATCCCAAGGCAGAATCAACTTGCTTTGGGATTTATTTCGTATCTTCGCAGCAGATTTAATATGTTTTGTGATATGATAGACTAGATTTTATGAAGAAGATAATAAACCCTTGGCGCAACCATGAAGGATATAACTGTTTCGGTTGCAGTCCTGATAATCCCATCGGGCTTCACATGGAGTTCTATGAGGATGGTGACTATATCGTGAGCACCTGGCATCCTGATCACAATTATCAGGGCTGGGTAGATACCATGCACGGCGGCATACTGAGTACGTTGATTGATGAAGTATGCGGTTGGGTAGTCACCCGTAAACTACAGACAAGCGGCTATACCGTGCAGCTGAATGTGAAGTTCCGCAAGGCAGTTCCTACGACTGAGCCGGAACTAACCATCAGGGCAAAAGTGACAAAACAAGTGCGGAATCTGGCCTATATCAGTGCGGAGATTACCAATTCGAAGGGCGAACTCTGCAACGAGGGCGAGGCCATCTACTTCCTGATGAACGAGGAAAAGGCAAAGGAAATGGGATTCCTGCATTGTGAGGTAGAAGAATAACTCGATTAAGTGAGAGCAGAGCTAAGCCTGCTTGGACTCTGCCGAACGTGAGAGTTATCGACGAAGTCAATAACAACAAAAAAACTATTAAATTATGAAGTACCCATGTGAGAACTGCAAGCTACGTGCTGCGTATGACAAGAATCCGAAGTCATTAATCGGGCGTTTCTGGCGTTGGCAGATTAACTTCTGTCCCAGCTGGCGAGGCTACTTTAAGTCGCTGCCACCTGAGAAACAGGAAGAGTTTCGCAAGAAGTATGATTTTTGGAAGTATCAATAATTTCCTGATAGGTATATGAGTACACTCACCAACAGCAAGCCAAGCATCATTTTGAAGCAAGGCGGCTTGGCCATCTTGGGATTAATC
>CAMHLV010000107.1 GCA_946186115.1 uncultured Prevotella sp.
TTCTATGCGATGGACCGCGACAAGCGCTGGGAGCGTGTAAAAGAGGGTTATGACCTCATCGTCAACGGTGTTGGTAAGCAGGCTACTGATATGGTGAAGGCTATGGAGGAGAGCTATGCTGATGGCGTAACCGACGAGTTCATCAAGCCTATCCACAATGCTTCCGTCAATGGTTGCATCGAAGAAGGCGACGTCGTTATCTTCATCAACTTCCGCAACGACCGTGCTAAGGAGATGACCATCGCTCTGACGCAGGAGGATATGCCTGAGCAGGGTATGAAGACCATCCCAGGTCTGCAGTACTACTGTATGACGCCATACGACGCCAACTTCAAGGGCGTTCACATCCTCTTCCCCAAGGAGAACGTAGAGGACACACTGGGCGAGTATCTTAGCAAGCAGGGCAAGAAGCAGCTGCATACCGCTGAAACCGAGAAGTACGCTCACGTGACCTTCTTCTTCAATGGTGGTCGCGAGGCTCCTTACGAGGGTGAAGATCGTATTCTGGTTCCATCTCCAAAAGTAGCTACCTACGACCTGAAGCCTGAGATGAGCGCCTACGAGGTGAAAGACAAGCTGGTAGCCGCTATCAACGAGGCTAAGTACGACTTCATTGTGGTGAACTTTGCTAATGGTGATATGGTGGGTCACACAGGTATCTACAACGCTATTGCCAAGGCTGTCTGGGCTGTTGACAACTGTGTGAAGGAAGTCATCGAGGCTGCTAAGGCCAACGATTATGAGGCTATCATCATTGCCGATCACGGTAATGCTGATAACGCCATCAACCCTGATGGTACACCTAACACCGCTCACTCGCTGAACCCCGTGCCATTCATCTATGTAACTAACAACAACTCGGCTACAGTGAAGGACGGTCGTCTGGCTGACGTGGCTCCCTCAATCCTGCACATCATGGGATTGGAACAGCCTGCCGACATGACAGGTGAGAATCTAATCAGTGACAATTGCTAATAAACAATTGACAAAGGATAAATGAAGAAGGTTTGCCTGCAAGCAAACCTTCTTTTATATTTAGAAACTGCGGAGCCAGGCTTTCAGTTCGAGCATCATTTCGAAGTGATAGGGAAACGACTGACGGATACCAAAACCGTGTCCGCCAGAAGGATAGATGTACATAGCAACAGAAACGCCGTTCGTATAGAGTTGCTCGTAATAGCCGAGGCTATTGATAGGAGGAACGGCTTTGTCGTCATTGGCCAAAGCCAGAAAACAGCGTGGAGTATGTTTGTTGATATGTTTCTCGTTGCAGTATTCGTTAATCAGTTTCTGCTTGGCGCCCTTGCCTAAGAGGTTGTCGCGCGAACCTTGATGAGTGACACCCCGTTCCATTGAAACGACAGGATAGAAGAGAATCTGGAAGTTGGGCATAGCGTCACTGGTGGCATGGGTGGCAACGGTAGAGGCCAGATGACCACCAGCCGAGAAGCCCATGATACCTACGTCGTTGGGATTGATGTGCCACGCTTCGGCATTACGGCGTACCAGTCGCATAGCCTCTTCGGCATCCTCTGCAGGGACGGTATAGTGGCCGTGAGGCATACGATACTTCAGCACGATGAGGGCAATGCCCTGCTCGTTGAAGAATGGCGCCCAGTCAAATCCTTCGTGCTGCATGGCCAGATGAGTATATCCGCCACCAGGACAGCAGACAATAGCTCGGCCTGTTGCTTTTTTCTCGTCGGGCAGGAAGACGGTGACTTTCGCCATATCTTCTGCGTCACCATTACTTGTACGCGGGCCTTCTGGCCATAGGTTCATCTCTGTACCCTCTTGGGCAGATGCCATTGTCGATACGAACATCATGAGGAAAAACAGTATTTTTTTCATAATTATTGGGTTTATTGCTTGCAAAGGTAATAAAAAAATCGTATCTTTGCGGCATTAAACGCGTAAAAACTTTAGGACTATGAATAAAAAGATGCTTTCTTTGGCGCTGATGACGGCAATAGCCGTTGGTGCGCAGGCAAAAGTGAAGCTGCCCCATTTGGTCAGCGACAACATGGTGATTCAACAACAGTCGGACGTTCGTCTGTGGGGCTGGGCAAAGCCAGGTAAGACGGTCGTTGCCACCACTTCGTGGAGCAACGAACGCTCTGAGGCGAAGGTCGACAAGGACGGTCGCTGGTTGCTGACGGTGAAGTCACCCAAGGCCAGTTACGAGCCGTTGCACATCACCTTCTACGACGGAGAGAGTGCAGTGACCATCAAGAACGTCCTCGCTGGTGAGGTTTGGGTGTGTGCTGGCCAGTCGAATATGGAGATGCCTGTCAAGGGCTTTGGCAACTGTCCTGTGCTGAACTACAATCAGGAGGTACTGGGGTGTGCTGGCAAGTGTCAGGTGCGCTCGGCGAAGATTCCCAGCATCATGCGAATGACGCCTCAGGAGGATGCTGACACCCAGTGGCGCGAGTGTTCGCCACAAACGGTCAGCGAGTTCTCGGCAACGGGCTATTTTTTTGCGAAGGTGATGAACCAAGCACTCGACATCCCCATTGGACTCATCGAGGCCAACAAGGGCGGCTCGCGAGTAGAAAGCTGGCTGACGAAGGAGAACCTGGAGAAATACACCAAGGAACCTACGGACACGACGGGTATCGTCAACTTCAAGAAGGAGTATGACTACCTTCGTGGGCTGGTGTGGGGCAATGGTACGTTTAACCCCATTCTGAACTATACGGTCAAGGGTATTATCTACTATCAGGGTTGTTCGAACGTGGGCGATCCAGGCAACCAATATTCTGAGCGTCTGAAGCTGCTCGTCGAACAATGGCGCACGCAGTTTAAGTTAGGCGAGATTCCATTCTATTTCGTGCAGATTGCGCCCTACGCCTACGATGGTGACGATGTGAACGGCTTGAGCGGTGCATTGTTGCGCGAACAGCAGTTCCGTGCTTCGCAGATTATTCCCAATAGCGGACTGGTGTGTATCAATGACGCTGTCTATCCCTACGAGCCTTTGCAGATTCATCCTGCCCAGAAGCAGAAAGTGGGCGAACGCCTGGCGTTCCTCGCGCTGAACAAAACCTACGGTTTCAACACGATTATCTGCGAGAGCCCGTCGTTCAAGGAGATGAACATCAAGGACGACAAGGTCATGATTCACTTCAACAACGAGTGTGGAGGTATGAGTCGCTTCACGGATATTCAGGGTTTCGAGATTGCAGGTGCTGACCGTGTGTTCCATCCTGCCAAGGCCGAACACTTTTGGCAACCTGGTGGTGGTGCTTGGGACGAGTGTTTCGTCATCAGCAGTCCTGAGGTAAAACAACCTGTTGCCGTTCGTTACTGTTTCCGCAACTTCCTGTTGGGCAATTTGGGCAATGCCGGAGGTCTGCCCCTGTTCCCCTTCCGCACAGACAATTGGTAATCATATTGTTTAACGTTCAATGTTCAACGTTCAATGTTAATATGGAGCATCCTTTAGAGATATTCAAGTATTGTCCCGTTTGTGGCAGCGAGCATTTTGAAGTGCACAACTTCAAGAGCAAGAAGTGTTGCGACTGTGGGTTCACGTACTATGCCAACCCCTGTTCCGCAACGGCAGCATTTATCGTCAACGACAACGATGAGATGCTGGTCGTCCGTCGCGCCAAGGAACCAGCCAAGGGAACGCTCGACTTGCCTGGCGGATTCGTCGATATGGGTGAAACGGTAGAGGAGGGTATGGTTCGTGAAATCAAGGAGGAGACAGGCCTTGACATCACGAACATCCAGTATCTCTTCTCGTCGCCCAACGTCTACGTCTATAGCGGTATGGGCGTCCATACGCTCGATATGGATTACTTGGCTCGGGTGCACGGCTCCGTCCCTGCCATCAAAGCCGCTGACGACGCCGCTGAGGCTTTTTGGATTCCCATAGCCCAAGTCAATCCCGCCGAGTTTGGCCTTACCAGCATCCGCAACGCCGTCATCCGATTC
>CAMHLV010000108.1 GCA_946186115.1 uncultured Prevotella sp.
TCCTATTTTATGTTAAATTATGCAGGTGCGCCATCACTTGCGAAACTTTAGTTATATGTTATTTATTGGATTATTCAGAAATTATTCGTATATTTGCAGCCGAGAATAAAAAAATATAGTTATGGAAGCAACTGTTTTCAATCCTTTGCAGATTCATCTGCTTCAGATGTTCGCCCTGGACAAGAGTCAAAATGGACTCAAGGAGTTGAAGGACGTACTTTACCGCCATTATTCGGCTAAAATGGAGAATCGGCTTGATGAATTGTGGCAGTCTGGGAAGCTTAATCAAGAGCGACTTGATGAAATCAACGAGATGGATCTCCACAAACTGAAATAGGCGATGAAGATCGTCCTTGACACTAACAGTCTGATTCAGAGCGTACCCCGTCAGAGTCGTTACCATATTGTTTGGGAGTCTCTGGTGAAGGGGGAGCATGTGCTTTGTGTATCCAATGAGATACTGGAAGAGTACCTTGAGATTCTGCAACGTCTGACAGACTATGAGACTGCAGAATTGATTGTTAAGACCATTGTTAATAGTCCTTTCGTAGAACTTATCACCCCCTACTATCATTTCCAGATGATTCAGGCAGATCCTGATGATAACAAGTTTGTTGATTGTGCTATTGCTGCTGGAGCAAGATATGTTGTAACCAACGACCATCATTTTGATATACTCCGTCAAACACCATTTCCGTATGTCGATGTCATTGCATTGGCAGAATTCGCGGAATTGTTGAAACGAATGTAACCAAATTATTCCACCCTCATACCCCATCCCTCTCCCACTCACCGGCGAGAGGGATGTTTCGTTTTGACGATATGGTGTCAGGTGTTTCATTTCAATAATTTAAGAGAGGACGAGCAATGCGGTGATGATTTGGCGCCATTCCACGATGCTATCAACATCGCAAAACCTTTCCTTCTTGTTCATAACAAGTCTCATATTTATTTATATTTTCTAATGATCGTGATTTTCTTCTTAAAGCAGCCCCCGTTATCCCAACGAGGACTGCCAATATTATTTAAACGAGAGAGCCTTATGAAACAAAGGCTCCTAATGGGTGCAAAGATATTCTGAGTTTCTGAATTGTACAAGGGAATCGGGAAGAATCTGCAAAAGGGGGTGTTGCAACAAATTTTGAAGTAAACGTTTGATAATTAGAGATATAAATAAAAATATGCTAAGAAAAAAGTGGCAGAGAGGAACGGGCTGTTACCTCTCTTTTCCCTTGATTCTTGATCGCATGCTGCGAACGGAGGTACGTTTAATAGCGAGAACTGAAGCGATGATATCGTCATCATAGTGCAAATCTTCCTGCAAGATGAGGAAGATATATTGGGCGGTGCTGAGGTCTTTGTATTTACGTTCCCACTCCTGCCAACGTTTTGGACGGAGCTGGGCAAAGTAGTCAACCAAGCATTGCAGATCATCGGCAGAGGCATCGGCAAGCGATTCTTTATCTCCAATGCGGTTGAACAGTTTGGCTCCAACCAGTAGCTTATTGGCAATGCGCTCTCGACGTTGGGCTATCTGCTCTTGCAGATGTGTGACTTCTTGCTGGCTGGCCTCGCCGTATTGTTCCAGTTGTTCGATGGTTGCCTGATAGTCTGTAATCTGGCGGATGTTCTCGTCGAGCCGGAAACGGAGACGGCGCACTCTCCTGCGGTTCCACCATGCACCGATGACAAGGAGCAGGATGAGCAAAATGATGCCTACCATCCACCGTGTAGACTTGCGGAGATAGAGGCTCTCCCGCTGCTGCTCGTCGAACTTCATCTGCCAGTCGGCCATCTGGCTTGTCTTGCGGGCAGATGCCAAAGAGTCGGAGAACTCCTTGCTTCGCCGCTGCATGGCGTAGGCCTGACTTCTGTCACCCAACTGGCTATAGAGTTCTGCCAACAAGTCGAGCGATTGTGTATGGATATTATGGTCTGCTGCCTCCAATGCCTTTTTGGCACAAATCACAGCCTCCTCGTACCTGCCCTGTTTCTGACGGATATATGCTAAGGTGGCGTATGCACGTCCACGGTGGGAGTGATTGAGCACCCAGTCCGTCAGGTACTGCTCGGCTTTCTCCACTTCCCCCGCATCCTGGTACATCATGGCCACGCTTTCCAGAACGTCGTTTCGACCCAACGAGTCGTTCAAGGCGTCTATCCAGTCCAGACTATTTAGCATATAGATGCGCGCGCTGTCCTTTATACCCATAAAGTCAAAGCCCGATGCCACCATCATATAGCTGCGGGCCACCATCACGCTGTCATTCATTTTCTTACTACTGTCCAACAACTTCTGCGAGTATTTCAGTACCAGTGGCGTGTTGTTACTCCTGTAGTTGCAATATGCCAGTCGCTCGTATATCTTGTTCCGTAGCAGTTCGTCGTCGAGCGTCTCGGCCAGTGACTCTGCCGTCTTCAGGTCTTTAATAGCTTCGGGAATATTTTTCAAAGCGTACCTCACTACACCTCGATAATGATAGGCCATGGCCTTGTGCCACTTGTCGCCATGCTGGGCATAGTAGTTGACGCTTGCAGAGATCATTGAGTCGTTTGCAATCTCCTCTTGACGCGTCTTAATGTCTACCATCGTCATGAGCAAGCCATAGTCTGCTCTGTCAGCTTCAGGCAGTTTCTCTGCAACAACCTTTTTTAAAATAACTAATGCCGAGTCTGGTCGTTGCTCAATCACTTCCCAAGCCTGACTCTTCCAGTCAGACTTTCCACTCTCTCCGCAAGCTAATAATGCCATGCAGGTGACTGCTACGAAAAATATCTTCTTGATGTTCATGTGGCGAAGTTACAAAAAGTCAAACAAAAAAGCCTCGGCAAAGCCCAAAAACTTATCGCCGAGGGTGAAACTCTGAAACTAGTTTCAGTATTTTATATGAATTTTTGTAAAAATGCTATTTTTGTGCTCCGAAAGAGATTTCTTTGCGGATTCGGGAGAGCATCTGAGGGGTGATGCAAAGGAACGAGGCGAGGTCCTGCAAGGCAAGATGCTCAACAATGCCGGGACAGCGCTGCAGCAGCAACTCATAGCGTTCGCGGGCTGTGGCGCGGTGGAGGTCGGTGTAGCGGGCACGGGCCTGACTGAGTAGATGCTCAGCTATGATACTGCGCAACTCCATCTTTTCAGCGTCTTGACGGAAAAAGTCCATCAGCTGCTCGCCGCTCACCCTGAGCACGCGGGTGGGCACCATCGCCTCGATTGTAGTCTGAGCCGGACGACCGTCGAGGCAGGCGGGATAGTCGCCAGCAAACTCGCCCTCGAACGAGAACCATGTGATGTGTTCCCTGTCGTCGCTGATGCCATACGTTACATACTTGAAGCACCCCTCGGTGACGAAGCCGAACCACCGTGCGGGGTCGCCCTCGCGCTCCAACTGTTCGCCCTTGCGGTAAGTCACCTCCTTGCCCTCGCGCTCGCAGAACTCGCGCAGCACCTCAATATCAATACTGTTTTTCCCGAATTTCTGTTCCATCGTCAGTGCTTGTTTGGCTGCAAAGTTACTAAAATTCCCACGAAAGCGTTCATAGCAAGACAAAAAATGCTTTCATAATTATGCTGTTATTCCGATACTGCTTTGGGCGTTTGTGACTCGCCTTGCTTTAGTTGTAGATGCGGGCGTTCCCAGATTTGCCAGTCGTCAATCTCTTTGAAGAGACGAGTAAGGACGTCTTTATAATCGTCGGGATAGATCATCGTATAGACGAACCATAGTTTATGATTGACCATAATCTTGGTGTAATAACTATAGCCGTCGATGCGACTGCCATTTTCACATTGTGGACCGGAGAGGATGAAGTAATCGCTGCCGAGTTTGCGGTCTGTCGCTTGAAGCACCTGTGCCAATGAGTCCA
>CAMHLV010000109.1 GCA_946186115.1 uncultured Prevotella sp.
ATTGTGCGTCCCAACATTCCTACCAGTTGGCGCAACTCGCCAATCTGCTCCTTTCGGATGCGCTCGTTGACTGCATAGCCTTTGACAAGGTAGTCTTTGATAATCTTACGAGCCCAAATGCGGAAAGCAGTACCACGTTTGCTATGAACACGGTAGCCAACAGAAATAATGACATCGAGGTCGTATATTTTAGTAGGACGATATTTGTAATGAGTATTATGCAAAAAATGCATATTACTTTCATCCAACTCGCCGTCTTTAATAGCATTATTTATGTGGCGGGCTACGACTGACTGATCTTTCTCGAACAACTCAGCCATCTGAGCTTGTGTCAGCCACACCGTATCGTTTTCCAGACGGACATCAATCTTCGTTTGTCCGTCTTCCGTCTGATAAATGATAATCTTGTCATTGTCCATAGTCCTAAATCTTTTTGCAAAGAAACTCTTTTAATTTGACTTTTCCAAACATTCCACCTAAGAAATTTACAATATTTCCCTTGCTATCCACGCACAGGCTTCTGCATCGGCAAGTGCATTGTGATGATTCTCCAAACAGTATCCACATTCAGCAGCAACGGTATGCAGTTGGTGGTTCTCCAAATAACGGAAAGCTCTGCGAGAAGCTGCAAGCGTGTCGTAGAACTCATAGTCGGGGTAGTCCATCTGATATACACGGAACACGGCCTTCAGACAACCTTCATCAAAGGGTTTGTTGTGGGCCACAAGGGGCAGGCCTTCAATCAATGGTTCTATCTGCGCCCAGACTTTAGGGAACACTGGGGCTTCCTCCGTGTCTTCGCGACAGAGCCCATGAACCTGGCTGCACCAGTAGTTATAATAGTTTGGCTCAGGCTGTATCAGGGAGTAGAACGAATCTACTATCTCGCTATCACGCACTATCACTACACCAACGGAACAAACGCTACTGCGCTCATTGTTTGCTGTTTCAAAATCTATTGCTGCAAAATCCCTCATTTTACGTATTCTATTAAACAGTTATATCGGTCGGATGATTTCATAACTATCATCCTCCAAAATGTCGTTCACCCAAAGGTTGGAGACTGTCTGACTTGAAAATATGAACGTCACAGGGAGTTCCGACGACGCATCAAGGACATTGATGCCGAGTTTGTCCTGAACATTGTCTCTTGCCGGTTGTCTGCATCCCCATGCTTGATAATGATGACTATAGGGCGAGAAGAGATAGGCTGCCATTGTCTGCTTAGGCGTAGTGGCACCCAAAAAGGCTGCATTATTATCTAATGTCAACACGTAGAATTCTGGCTTTGAGGCAAATTCCTCCCTTCTGAGATTCCTAAGTGTTTCTGGCAGTGCGATTCCCAATGCATCATACGCTTTTAGAATGTTACAGATGTCGGAACACATCCCGTCATAATAATCTATGCGCCTGCCATTGTGAGTGCTGCCATCCTTCAAAGTCTTGAAATCCTCAATATGCTTCAGTACGCCAGCACTTCCACTGACGGATTTGCTTCCGTATTTCAATTCAATGACGGCAACACGATGTGGCGCCTCTTTTGAGATGGCAATGATGTCCATGCGTGAGGCCATGCACGAGTCTTTTTCTTCCTGATTGTTGAAAGAGCGGGCCCATTCCACATCGACACAGAACCATTTGGACAGCGGGCTTGCATTGTTCTGCATAACGAGCATTTGCTGTGCCACTTTCTCCATTGTGGCGTTCTTCTTATTCTCAACCAGGTATTTGATGGCTTCATACCGATCTGTGATGTAAAGTTCAATTTCGCTTCCCGTCAGAACCTCATTACTTTTCCCGTCGCGTCTGAGGAAGTACGGATGTATGCCGCATGAGATGCCGTGATCTGCAAGACGTACTTCTGCAATGTTGTTCAGTCGATAATAGATATTCAGATAGTTGTTGCGAACGCCGATTAGAAGTTCGTCTGAATGCTGAAGATAAAGAGCATAAACTGGGCTGTGTTTGAACGCATCAATCAACATGGCAGATACTCCCCGATAAATGGTCTTTGACATGTATCCATCCTGCTCAACAGCAGATACCCCCTTGTGCCTCTCTGCGCCAAACAAATAGCGGTTGTATAGATAGTCAATCCATTTCTGTTGTTCCTCCGTACAGAAATGATGCGACATTTTCTCAAACATTTCCTCGTATGTGAACGTGAAAAAAGTCTTTTTACCGTCGTCTGTCAGCACCTTGCGATAATAGGCTGAAGCCGTGTGGAAATGGGGATTGGCATCAGGGAAAACGGTTATCGAGGCAAAGTGACGAATAATGCCATTCTGCACCATAGAAGCACCAAGAATATGATTGCGCCATATCTGCCGGAGTTCGTCTGAAACAAGTTCCTTTTCACTTTCAGGGAGATAATATCCTGACATACGGGTTGCCCGTCCATAGTGTTCCGACAGCCTTACGTTTCCATTGTCATCATGTGTGTTTTTGTATTCCGTGTCACCTATTTGATATTCACGTTCAGTGTATTTCACCTCAATACCAATAGCCCCTTTGCTGCCGTCCTGATGCAAGTATAGTACGAAAGCATCGAAAGAGGTTCCATCATTGAGGTAATTCTGTTTGGGCTGAGGGGCATATTCTATTCTCACTTCCAATATTTTGGCTATGTCATCAACGCTGAGCATCTCGTTGAAGAAATCCTTAGTAGCTTCATGATTCTGCTTTTTCATCATTGGGAAGAACAGATTATAGGGAATATGCTCGCTTCTGAGGGCATTGTTGAGCAGATTCATCCCGATCTTCGTGACACCGGCATGATACATGTCCATTATTTCCTGGCGGAATCCTTCATAGAACACCAATCCTTGCAGCGCATATTCATCTTTCAGCCATACGCCATGATTGGGCCGTTCATCCCAAATGCAGGCGTTGCCCAGTTGTTTAGCCCATTGCCGCACAATAGATTCCTGATAGTTTCTGGCCTTGTTCACAAAAGCTGTATACGACTTATCCTCGGAGTTATTACCGCAGCAGTTCTTCTCATTCCCTTCAGTGCACGACTGAATGTCCTCCATGTTGAAGTCTCCCTTCTCACAAATTTTGGTGATTACCTGCTCTGCTATTTTCCGATAATGCTGGTCTATCAGGGTGACTCTATGCCATTTTCCACTGCGCTTCAGCTCTTCAATGAAAGGCCAGCTGTTGGTGTCAATCCATTTCACTTTGCGGCAATGTCTGAAATGAGGCCTTGACGCATCATAGTAATAGTCACCGGTAACGATGCCAACTCCCACAATTTTGTCGAACTCCTTCCTGGCAATTACGAAGTCTCCCTCTTTCATTACATTGGCAAACTCTCGCAGCAGTTTTTCACCACTTGCGATTCGGGCTCCAGCGCCGTATGCATCTTTCAATGCCGCTGTCAGCCCGCCTCTGACATTCATGATGTCATCCAGATCGCCAACTTCTTTGCCATCGGGCAGCCCGCAGGCCATAAACCCTTTCTCAACATTCTCCTTAAACTGACGAGCCTTTTCGTCTGGCCAGTACATCCAGATGCGTTTTCCAGCAAACTCTAGTTTGTAACTGTTGTTTATTAGTTGCGCATTCTTGTCGTTCATAATAATTCATCCTTATATTTGTTCCACATTCTCTTTATTTTACCAGCAATCTCCCTGCGAAGCCAAAGAGGTTCGAGCACTTCCATGTCCTCCCCGTTCCAAAGGATTTCCTGTATGAAGTCAAACGTAGGACGGAGATAGTATTTGAAGATGCTGTATTCCTCGTTCTTTGCAATCTCTTCCTGCGACTCGTGAAGCATGAGGTCACGGATGTAGTTGGCCTGTCCTGCCGACACTTTCAGCTTCACGGTCTGAGGCTCAAGGCGCTGATCGGCAATGAT
>CAMHLV010000110.1 GCA_946186115.1 uncultured Prevotella sp.
CGACGACTTCATCCCGAAGCTCGGCAACGACCTGCGGAAGGTCGTTGAATGTCAATTCGACGTTCTTCATATGATACGATGAGACCTTTGTGTCTCGGCTGCAAAGGAACTGCATTATCATTGCGTTATGAAGTTTATGATGCACCATGCATAGATAATAATGGTATAATGTGGATGGCGCTGGTTTTTTATGGTCGCCTCTGGTTATGAATGGTTGTTTATTGCAGTGGGAAGGGCGGGTATGCTAATAGTCAGGTTCACTTATAGGCATAGAAAATCGCCGCACAGATCCAGCAAAGAATTTGTACGGCGATGCAGAGTCAGTATTGTAAGATGATCAGACAGCCTGTTTCATTTCCATATTACGGAAGTGGAAAGCTATTGAATGTGGTTCAGGCTTGTCAATCTTGATGAGGTCATCGGGCTTTTCCTCCAGCAGGTTCTGCGACAGGTAGCTGTCCGTACAGGGTGAACCGTCACGCTTGACGCACAGGTCTGGAAACATGGCCTTCACGAAACGGCCACAAGTCTCGCTCTTATATCCGTTCTCCATGCCCATGCGCTTGGCTATGTTCCATGTCAGATGGCGCACGTCGCGGCTGGTTACCTTTTCCTTCCACTTACAGAGTCTGGGTTTGGGCTGATAGGTACTGCTGCTTATCCAACCCTCATATTCAAGCCATACGGCAAGAATGTCCTGTTCGTCCAGCAGAGGGCCAAGCGAGTAGTAGATATACTCCTGCATGATTTCCTTTCGGTCTAGGGCGAACTTCTCCCTTTTCTTCTGTTGCTCTTCTGCACTGAGACTCATGAGCTCAACAATTTTCCTGTTCGTTTCTTCTGACTGGGCAGGATTCGGAACTGTGACATCGGTGGATGCAGACTCATGACCGGTTGAGATAGCACGTTCCTCACTTGTTGGGTCTGGAGCCTGCAACTCTTCCGTTTGTTCCTCATTGACTGGCTGTGTTTGGCCCATATTGTCAGGATCTGGCGGGACAGGACTTGCCTGCGCATCTATCAGTTGTGCAGGAACGGCTTGAACAATATCGGCCTGGTCCAGAACAGGAATGTCTTTCTTCTTACCAAAGATGCTGCTGCTGAACTCTGAAAGCAATGAGAAATAGACCACAATCATAAGTTCGAGCAGAATGAACGACAAGGCAAGAAGTACGCCGTATGGAATGAGCGTGCTTCTTGCGTAGAGATACGACGCAGCCATGAATGACACGACCAAGGCCACGGCACTGATGGCTGCGAAGAATGCCGCAGGCAGAACGGTCGAAGTTGAAATACTAACTGTTTTGTGATACATAATTACTTGAATTTAATTGTTGTCCTGAAATTTGCGGGCAAAGGTAATCAAAAACAACAAATAACCATGCCTTTGAAAATTATTCTTCAAAATTTAACACTCCGATAAAGCCTTTTTAACCTCTCCGACCTTCATTTGGGTGATTTTCGCGGATTTCAGCGTGATTTTGTCAACGGACTCGCGCTTGCTGGAGTCGGCCATGGCGGCATAGATCTGGGTCGTGGCGACGTTCTTGTGACCGAGGATATGCTGGACGGTATAGACGCTGGTGCCTGCCTCAACCTGTAGCGAGCCCAGTGTATGGCGGCTGCAATGATAGGTTATATGCTTGGTGATGCCAGCCTCCTTCAGCCAGTTCTTCAGTGGGGACTGGGTCAGACTGTCGTTGAAACCCACAAAAACCTTGTCAGTCGGTTTGCGGTTCTCATCGCCGTCATTAAAGCCTATCAGTTCCAGAGCCTCGTTGCTGATGGGGTTGTTCACCAGCTCCTTCGTCTTCTGCATGCGGAGGGTGATATACATGGAGCCGTCGCCATACGGTTGGATCTTGTTCCAGGTAAGTTGCTTGATGTCGCTCTTGCGTAAGCCTGTCAGACAAGAGAAGAGGAAAGCCTTCTTCAATACTTCGGATTGGCAAGGTGTATTGGCGAGATTGACCAATTCCTGACGAGAAAGGTGCTCCTTTTCTGTGGGAATGGTATCGATGCGCTCCAAGAAGCCATTGGGATTCTCGACAATCTTGTGCTCACGGTAGGCGGTATGAAGCACGGCACGGAAGGTTGACCAGTAGCCCGCAGCACTATTGATGTGCAGAAGTTGCTCTGTATGTTTGAGTTGGTGGGTAGTCAGGAGATACTCACGGAAGCGGTTGCACAAGTCCACATTGATCTCATCGAAGCGGCACTTGCCGTTGCAGAACTGCTTGAAGTGGAGATAGACATTCTCCCACTTCGTGTTCTTCTTGTACGCCTTGTCCTTGAAATAGTCGAGGAAGCTACCCTTCATCTTCTCCTTGTCGAAGAAGTCGTAGCGTTCGTTGACGATACTCTCGTAGCGACGGCAGCGCAGGGCCTCGGCCTTCTCGCGCATGCGGTCGTTGTAATCCTTCTCGCGCTGCGACTTAGGCTTGGCGTAGATGTAGATGCCCAGCGACTCATGGCGCATAACCTTCATTGTTGACTCGTCGCGATAACCCGGATAGTAGTCCAGATAGAACGATAGTTGTTCTCCGCCTTTGATTTTCCGTGTGCGGAGGGTCACGGTCTTACAGATGTTGCTCATATACATTGTTATTTTATAGTAAATAATCGTAGGTGAAGCGTTTCTTCACGGCTGCAAATTTCGCTCATTATTCTTGTATGATGGCAGATATTATGCGTAATGTAGCCGTAATATTCAGATAATGCTGGTTGTTCGTGCATAATGTGCAGATGCTTCTACTCATATTGCCCGTCATAACTGGTATCGCTTGGTTGTTCATAATATGCTATAGCTGCCATATTGGGCCAGTCTCTCAGCCATAATCTTGTCGAAGTCTGTCTTCGGAATCAGGTTCTTCACACCGACCTTGACAGTTGCGATGCTATTATTTTTGGCAATGATGCCGACATTGGCAGTGCTCATCCCATATTTCTCAGCAGCCTCCTTGGCTGTGTAGTAGTTGCCATCATCCACGATGTCGGTGCGTCTCAATTGCTCAAAATGGTCTTTAGAGTAGTAAGTCTGGCCATACTCACGCTTTGTCGGAATATGATGGCGGTAAGCATTGGAACGGACTGAGGCTGCGCTCATTCCAAACAGTTCCTGAGCTTCTTTCATGGTCAGCCACTCACTGACAGCCTCCACATCTGCCGACTTGCCAAACAATGCATCCATGTGCTTGCGGCTGTAGTAGTTCATTCCTGCAATTCGACAAACTGGTACTTGGTTCCGTTTCGCTGAGGTATAGAGCCACGACTTCTTAACTTTATAGATGCGCATGACTTCCTCGCCAGAAATGTAGTCGAGCATTTCGGATTCTTGTGCATTACTTTCCACATTCTTGGCATTTGCCTTTCCTTCCTTCGTTGTTGGCACAGATGCTTTCTTGGGCCTGTTCGTCGGCAAAACCCTGTGATACGGATTCCCTGTCAGCATCTTCTCAATATCAGCCTTTCGTATAAACGCCATACGACTGCTGATTCTCGATGCTGCCAGTTTCCCCTCGTTCACCAGCTTATACACATATTGCCGCGAACACCCCATCAGTATCGCAGCCTTGGCAAACGTCAGGTACTCCTGACATTGCAGGTCAATCACTGGCTCCACGGCATTCATAAAATCCAGCTGCCGCTTCTTTCTGGCTTCCTTCGCTTTCGTCTGACACTCCTCGCAGCAATATTTCTGCATTCCGTTCCTTGCCACGAACTCCTTCCCACAATACTTGCACTTTCTAACTTGCTTCATTTT
>CAMHLV010000111.1 GCA_946186115.1 uncultured Prevotella sp.
CGCCAGGCTCATAACCTGGAGGTCGCACGTTCGAATCCTGCCTCCGCAACTACAGGAACTCAAGCTTTTGCTTGGGTTCTTTTTGTATGGTGCATTCTTCTCTTGCCATTTATCACTTTACGCTATATACAAAAAAGAAGCGCGAACCAAAACGGTCCGCGCTTCTTTTTCTTATTTCATCTTGGCGAGTACTTTCTTGTAGTACTTGTTTGTTGCCTTGATACTGTACCTGATACCTCCGTTCCATGAACGTATCGCCTTCTCGACGCTGTTCTGGGGGTTGTAGTACTTTTGAATTAGAAGGAACATTTCCTTAGATTTCTCTACACTGTAGCGATCTGCCATTGTGTAGCGTTTCTTACTCTTCTGCTTTTTAAGAATCTCGTTGCATTCTTTCACAAGAATCGGAGTAATCTGCATCACGCCTACGGAATTACCGCTCACGGCATTTGGATTTCCTTCACTTTCTACCTGAATAATCGCTTCGATTACAGGATTCCAGTTAAAGCCCGATGTTTTGTTGCTCTTGTCGCCCACTTCAGTTGCCAAAGCACTTCCGCAAACTAATACAAGTGCCATCAAGGCTACACTTGCTTTTTTAATGATACTCATAACTCTATACTTTAGGCGGACACCTGTCGCAGGTACCGCGTTATCCTTTAGATTTTCAATCGGACGCATCCGATTTTATTGCATTTCGGTTGCAAATGTACAATGTATCAATGAGTTACGCAAATATTTAACCCTAAAAAATGCTAAATAATGAAAGCACACTGATTTAAATCAATTAGTGTAAATATTACAGATTTATGCAAAATGCTAGTCTAAATCCACCACTGTAATGCCTGCTCCACCAAATTGAACATGCTCGTCACGATAGCTTTTTACGTTGGGTATAGTACTCAAATACTGACGTATCAATTGGCGTAGAATGCCAGTTCCTGTGCCATGCAGAATTCTGATTCTCGACATGCCTACGAGTATGGCGTCGTCAATGAAATAGGTTACAGCATTGATAGCCTCGTCGCCTCGCATACCTCGTACGTCCAGATCTTGTCGGAAGTTCAGTTTCCTGCTATCTATCACGTCGCGGGTGTCGCGCGATACAGTGGCGTACGAACCTGCTATGCTGTTGTTGCGTTCCTCGGCCTTGGTGGTCTGCTGTTTGGGTCGCTCTGCATGTTCCAGTCGCTCCACGCGCATCTTGGTTTTCATACCACCAAATATGACCGTCGCCATCTTTCCATCAGTCGATTCTATCTCACCCACTGATGTCAGTCCCTTGATGCGAACCGTATCGCCAGCAGAGAAAGTAGTGAGAGATGAGGAATTCATGGCCAGAGAGTTATCTGCCGATGGAGTATTTTCTAGCTTCTCACCTCTAGCTTCTTGTTTCTCCTTTTTCTTCTTCTCCCTCCGCTCTTTGCGCTCCTGTATCTGTCGTATTTTGCGCTCTATGGCTTCATCATTTTCCTTCGTGTCGAGATCGGCTATTTCTTCCTTAAATGCATTCAGTTCCTCACGCGCCAGACGTGTGCGTTCCTTTTCAGCCTGTGCTTCCTTGATCTCGCGGATGGCATTCTCAATCTTCTTATTGCTTTCGCGCAACAGCTCTTCTGCCTGTTCCTTGGCTCTACGAAGAATCTCTTTGCGTTCTGCCTCAATCTCCTCAATGGTCTCCTCTAATCTCTTACCGCTAACTTCTAATCGCTTTTCGTGCTGATGAATCGTCTGTCGCTTGCCCTCCCAGTAACGCTTGTCGCGCACGATGTCCTGCAGATATTTGTCGCTCTGTATGTAGTCAGATCCTACGATGTCTGAGGCCTCTTTAATTACCTCTTCTGGGATACCTGTCTTACGTGCTATCTCAATGGCAAAACTAGAGCCTGGTTGTCCAATAGCCAATTGAAATAGAGCCTGCATCTCATGGCGATCGTATAGCATGGCACCATTCACCACGCCAGGATGATCCTCGGCAAAGTGTTTCAGGTTCTGGTAGTGGGTGGTAATCACACCAAAAGTCTGTTTCTTCCAGAACTGATTTAGCATGGCCTCTGCGATGGCACCACCAATGGTGGGCTCCGTACCGCTACCAAACTCGTCAATCAATATCAGACTCTTTTCGTTGGCCTGCTTCATCATCTGCTTCATGTTCATCAGATGACTTGAGTAGGTCGAGAGATCGTTTTCAATGCTCTGCTCGTCACCGATGTCAATGAGTATGTGATGAAAGATGCCTACTGTTGAATGGTCACCGATGGGGATGGGTAGTCCGCATTGTAGCATATATTGCAGTAGTCCTACGGTCTTCAAACATACAGATTTACCACCCGCATTCGGACCACTGATAATTAAAAGCCTTCCAGCTTTAGAGGTGAGTGGTGAGAACTGAGAGGTGAGAGATATGTCTAAGGGTACTACCTTCTTGCCTTGTTTCTCTAAAGATATCTGCAACAATGGATGTACAGCGTGGATCCAGTCAATGTGGGGTTTGTAACCCACTACTGGTTCAAAAGCTTTTGTCAGTTCGGCCCAGTTGGTTTTTGCCTGTATCAGATCTATCTGTGCCAGCAGCTGGTATGAATCAAGTATCTCATTGACATGTGGGCGCACTTCATCGGTAAACACGGTCAGAATTCGTATCACCTCGCGACGTTCTTCAGCCTCCAACTGGCGTACCTTGTTGTTGGCCTCTACCACTTCTGTAGGTTCTATGAATACAGTTTTTCCAGTGGCGCTCTCGTCGTGCACAATACCGCTGATTCTACGCTTGATTTGTGGGGCAACAGGTATTACTAATCGTCCGTCGCGCATGGTGGGTGCAGCGTCCTTATCAACCAGCCCATCTTTTTGGGCTGTATGCAATATAGTATATAATGTACGTGAGATACCACTTTGTGTCTTCTCAAGATCGTGACGTATCGTAGCCAGTGTCATAGATGCTGAATCCTTGATTTTGCCAAACTTGTCGAGTATCGAGTCAATCCTGCGAATCATGGCAGGGAATGTTACCACACCTTCCGTTAGTCTGTGTAGGGCAGGATAGGGGTATTTGGTTTCACCGCTGGCTGTCTCCTCAGTACCATGCTCCAGATAGCGAACGATGTTGGCTATAGTTTCGAGTGATCGTCTCAAATCCCACACCTCATCTTCTTCCAGATGCGTGTTCTCAAGGCGTATGCGCATGATACTCTCCCTAACATCGAAGAAATACTGCATAGGAAAGTCGTCCTTCTCGTCCTTTAGGCGTCGGAACTCCCTTACCTGTGCCAGCTGTTCGTTAATGGCATCAGCATTTGTTGAGAAGGTTATTTCGTCAACCTTCTCCTTACCTAAGGTGCTCAAGCAACGTTCCTTCAGCAACCTCCGTATTTCGTCGAAACCAAGCTTATGCTCGAAGTTATTTGGGTAAATCACGCTGCAAAGGTACGATTTAGTGAGCAAAAATCCAAATTTATTTGAGATTTTTCGAACGTGAGTACCTTCGAGCGCAGCTCAAAGTACTTAATTCGAGCGTTTTTCCAAATAAAAATAAAAAAGTTGCTTAAAAATTTGTTCATTTCGAAAAAACTCCGTACCTTTGCACCCGCTTTCGAGACA
>CAMHLV010000112.1 GCA_946186115.1 uncultured Prevotella sp.
TCTACCACCGTATGTTTGTCTATACCAAGCAGTTCGACTGGGAGCAGATGTGGGCCATTGCCGACAACATCACTGACGAAGCGGCCATCCGAGCCAAGGCTGAGGACATTCTGGCTACCTTCGACATCGAGGGTGGCGGCACTATCGAAAAGGTCTGGGACATGGCGAAATATGTCGTAGCATTCGAACAGTGGGTGAAGGATGAGCAGCTGGGTATGATAGCCTCTCACTATGCCGGACTGGCACAGGGGGTGGCTGGCAAGCTTGACTCTATGCTCATTCCTGCTTTCTCGATGCTTATCAAGCAGCATACTGCATGTGCCGTCGAGGGCGACATGAAGGTTGCTATGGCGATGTCTATCCTGAAGACTATCAGCGGCACTGGTACGCTGGCTGAGATGTATAGCATCGACTTCCCTAAAGATATCTGTATTATCGGCCACTCAGGTTCTGGCGACTTCGATATCTCGCAGGCCAAGAAGCCTACTATGAAGATTGTGCCTGTGTTCCACGGCAAGACGGGTGGTGGCTATCTGACGCAGTTCTATCCTCCCACAGGTCCTGTGACATACTTGGCCATCACTCAGGACAAGAATGGTGTATTCAAATTCGTTGTGGCAGAGGGTGTCAACGAGGAAGGACCTATCTTCACTTTCGGCGATACCAATATGCGCACTAAGTTCTCGCTGCCGTGCCGCGAATTTGTCAACAAGTGGAGCGAGGCTGGTCCTACGCACCACATGGCTGCCGCTGTGGGGCATCACATCGACACTATCCTGAAGGTTGCCAAGATTCTGAATATCGAGTGTGATATCGTCTGCCGCTAACTTCGAAAAAAACGAAACATCGAAATATCTGAACATCGAAATAACGAAACATCGAAATATCGAAAATTACGGAAGAAATGGCTAATACAGGATCATTGAAGAGCACGATAGCCGTGTCTCTGACGAATTATTTGGATGCAGGAGCTATTGTTGCTGGTGCCAGCGGACTGACGCTGTGGAAGAATTATCTCGGCTTGACGGAGATGCATCTGGGATGGCTCAACTTTATCAGTGCCAACTGTCTGGGGGCTGCCGTGGGTGCTATCATTGGCGGCTTCTTGGCCGACAAATACGGACGTAAGTTCATCTTTACTTACAATCTGCTGGTGTATATGCTGGGCGTGCTGACCATTATGCTGTCAGTGAACTTCCCAATGCTGCTCACAGGTTTCCTCATCACAGGAATCTCAGTGGGTGTTGGTGTACCTGCATCATGGACGTATATCTCCGAGTCGTCGGAGGTTAACAACCGCGGACGAAATATCTGTATCTCTCAGATGTCGTGGGGCATCGGTCCAATGGTTATACTGCTGTTGGGCATGCTGTTTGCCCCTGGCGGCTACCTGTTCAGCTGGGTAGAGGGCCTGGCGGCTGCAATAGGTGGCTCAGAAATGTCGCAAGTGGCTACAGAGGTGTTCTCTTCGCGTGTGGTATTCTTCTCGCTGTTTGTCGTGGCCTTTATCGCTTGGAACTTGCAGCGTGGATTGCAGGAGAGTGCCGAGTTTACCAAGGAGTCGGAAAACAAGGAGAAGGCAGGTGTCATGGAAAATATCAAGGTACTGTTCTCCAACAGTATTGCTGTGAAGACTGTGTTCTTCCTGGCCACTATCTATCTCACGTGGAATCTCGTAGCCTCGGTAATGGGATTCTTCCAGCCGCACATATACGAGACTGCTGGTGGTGTCAGCAACGAACAGGCCAACTGGATGAACTGTATCCAGTGGGCTATCATCGTGGGTGTGACGTTTATAGTCTCTAAGTTGATTGACAAGACTTCTCATAAAGGCATCTATATCTTCGGACTGGTGGCAGCCATCTCGGCATGGCTTGTCATAGTGACGATAGGTGTCAACGGACAGGCTGGCTTGTGGGCTTTCGCCATACTATGGGGTGTACAGGGCGGTTCGTCACCACAGATATTCTATGCCCTGTGGGGCTCGGAGTTGTTCCCAGCCAAGTTTCGTGCAGGAGCGCAAGGCTTTATGTTCTTCATCGTACGTGGCCTGTCGGCTCTGTGGGGACTCGTATTTACTTATATCTATGGTGAGAACGGCGAGGGCTTTACCATTGCCGCCTACTGTATGATAGCCTTGTTGACCATTTCGCTGGTAGTGGGTGTCATCGGTGCTCCTAAGACTCGTGGTCGTGCGCTGGATGATATTGTCAAGGAGCGTTACGGAGAGGATTATTAATCTTTGAAATAGCGTGCTAGCGTGCTAGCGTGCTATCGTAATAACGTAATAACGAAATCTCGAAATAACGAAATCTCGAAATAATTATGAAATCAATTTTGGAAGGCCGCCCAGAACTGAAGGCCGTGATAGATCAGATTGCTGAGGTAACGGGCTACCTCTGGCAGAAAGGATGGGCAGAGCGTAATGGCGGCAACATCACCGTCAACGTCACAGAGTTTATGGACGAAGAGTGCAAGGCTATGAAGGCCATCTCGGAGGTGAAGCAGATTGGACTGACGCTGTCCCAGCTGAAAGGTAAGTATTTTTATTGCAAGGGTACTGGCAAGCGTATGCGTGACCTGGCCCGTGAACCGATGCAGAACGGTTCGATTATCCGCATCTGCGACGACTGCGCTTCATACGAGGTTATTGCCGACGTCAATGTGGTGCCGACCTCTGAACTGCCTACCCACTTGGCCCTGCAGGACTATCTGTTGGCAACAGGTTCATGCTATAAGGCTACGTTGCACACACATCCCATCGAACTCGTAGCCATGAGCCATATTCAGCGCTTCTTGAAGGGTGACGAGATGACTCGCGTGCTATGGTCTATGATTCCCGAAACGCTGGCTTTTGCACCCTTAGGCATCGGCATCGTACCCTATGCCATGCCATCGTCCGTCGAACTGGCAGAGGCAACATTGGAGCAGATAAAGACGCACGATGTTGTGATGTGGGAAAAGCACGGCACAGTGGCCGTTGGCACAGACATCATGGATGCTTTCGACCAGACCGATGTGCTCTGCAAGGCTGCCAACATCTATATGTGCGCCCGCTCAATGGGTTCAGAGCCCGACGGCATGACCGAGGCACAGATGAAGGAGGTGCAGGATGTGTTCCAACTGCCGAAGAAGCGCCCCTGCTGATAAAGGTAAGAGGGTGTGTCAAAACTAATCAGTTCCCCTCCTTGGAAAGGAGGGGTTAGGGGTGGTTGACATTTCGTCGCAAAAAAGCTGGCATTTGTCGTGATAATCAACCCCTCCCGACCTCCCCTTTCCAAGGGGAGGAGTACTGGCGAGAGTTTTGACACACTCTCTAGAATAGGTTAAAGGATCAAGGATCATGGGGTCTCTAAGTTTGCACTCTGATAGAGAATATCAGTGAAGAATTTGCTCAATACCGGC
>CAMHLV010000113.1 GCA_946186115.1 uncultured Prevotella sp.
CCCCGGTTCGATTCCTGGAGGTACCACTCCTCCTTTCATTAGCCCGGTTTCGCGTGATGGCGGCCGGGTTTTCTTTTTTACCTAAAACTGATAAGTATTATGGGAATAGTCATTGGTATTGATGTGGGTATCTCAACCACAAAGATTGTCGGAATCAAGAACGGAAAGGTTTCTGCACCTATCAGTATTACCGCTGCCGACCCTATCACATCTCTGTATGGTGCTTTCGGCAAATATCTGCACGACAACGAAATCGACTTGAAAGATGTGGAGCAAGTAATGCTTACCGGCGTGGGGGCAGCTTATATCGACACACCCATTTACGGATTACCTACGTCAAAATCCGAGGAGTTCATGGCCGATGGTCTCGGTGCCCGCTTCGAATCGAAACTTGACCATACGATTGTAGTCTCTATGGGTACAGGTACATCCTTTGTCATGTGCGACGGCGACAAGATGCGTCACATTGGCGGTATCGGTGTTGGCGGCGGCACATTGAAAGGACTGGCCCGCATTATGCTCAATACCGGTGACATCAAACAGGTAGCCGAGATGGCCAAGCACGGCAATGTCCGTAACATTGATCTCACAATCGGCGACATCAGTGCCCAACCCCTGCCTGGACTTCCGATGGACACCACAGCTTCAAACTTCGCCCGTGCACAGACTGATGCCACCAAAGAAGACATTGCTGCCGGACTTATCAAGATGGTGCTCCAAAGCATCGGCTCTGCCGCTTGGCTGGCATCCTTAGGCAGTGACATCCGCGATTTCGTACTCATCGGCAAGTTATCCAAATTACCCCAATGCAAGGAAGTCTTCCCTGCCCTGGAAAAACTCTACAATATCCGTTTCCACACTCCCAAGTATTCCGAGTACTGCACCGCTATCGGTGCCGCCCTCGACTACACGATCAATTCGAACAAATGAAGAATATATTAGCCCTCCTTCTGGCCGCCTTTGGACTGAATACAGCCTGCAGCCAAAACTTTGAGAATATGGAAGTAAAAGAGTTTGCAGAACTGATTGCAGACTCCAACGTAGTTGTCCTCGATGTACGCACAGCCGATGAATATGCTGAGGGGCATATCAAGGGAGCCATTCTCATCGATCAGTTCAAAAGCGACTTTTTGGAGCAAGCCAAGGCAAAGTTGCCTACAGAGAAGACGATTGCCGTCTATTGCCGTAGCGGTCGCCGTTCTGCCAATGCAGCAGGCATTCTAGCCAAAGAAGGCTACAAGCCCGTCAACCTCAAAGGAGGCATTATCGCTTGGCGGAAAGAAAACCAACCCGTCACGCAAGATTAGCAGGAGACTCCGTCGGAGAATCTCCTGCCCTGTGCTGATTCTGTCAGAAATTCACTTTACGTTCCGGACCCGCGAAGGAACAGAAACGAGCTGTGACATTGGTCATGTAGAGCACGGCCATATTATCATCGTCGGCCTTATACATCGACTTCAGCCCTTCGTTCCGGTTCAGGAACTCCTCCTTCACGCTAAGCGTCTCGTCGTTGACAAGTGTTCCTGTCACGCGCATCCATTCGCTGCCCGACTTTTTCAGGGCGCAGATCTCGAACTTGCCATTCTTGGCCATCTGCTTGTAAACATCCTTCACCTTGCCCGTCATGATGTAAAGACGGCCATCGATAATCTCTGAAACGCCGAATGCACGTACATGAGGCTGATCGCCATCGGCTGTGGCAATGAAGAATGCACCGCATTCCTTCAAATAAGCCTGTACTTCTTTCATGTTTGCTTCTTTCATTTCCTGACTGATTGTGTCGTTAGTTACTACTTCGTCTGTCACTTCAGCGCTCTCCGTTTCAGGAGCAGCCGTCTGTTTGTTACCACATGCTGCAAGGATGATCAGGGCAGCAAAAGCGAATAAAATCTGTTTCATTTCTATAATACGATTAAAAACACTGGCAAAATTACGAAGAAATGGCGAATTACTGCAAGCTTTTCGTCACAATTTGAGAATTATTAGTATTTGGAGAACAGACGCTATAGTCTGAATCTGCGCCAAAGCCAATTGGGGATAAGCCTCCAGAAGAAAGTAAGAATCCGATAACGCAGATCTATGATTCGGACATGACGCCGTTTATAGATACTGCCGACAATATCGCGTGCCACAGCTGCGGGCTGCAACAACATGGGATATTTGAAGTCGCCGTTAAGCAATGCCGTATCCACGAAACCTGGACGGATGTCAGTAAACCGGATACGAAGGCCAGACTGACGAGACTGTTGTTCCAAAGCTTGCAAATAGGTGGCCTGCAAGGCTTTAGTGGCCGAATAGGCAGGCGCAGGCCCCAGTCCTTTGGTGCCGGCAATCGAAGTAATGGCTGCAATGTGCCCTTCGCCTCGCTGAGCGAAATACCTGTACGCTGTACCAATCATCCTTGTGAAACCTACGGCATTGGTCTCCATCGTGCGTAATTCGATATCTGCCTTCAAGTTGCGGTTTTGCCTGCCGATGCCTGAAGCGTGGAAGTAAAGATCCATACCTCCGAGTTCATCGATGAGACAGAGCAACCGTTCGCCGGCATCAGGCTGTGTGACGTCGATCGTCATCACCTTGATGCGCTCAGGAGCCATCGCCTTCAGTTCCAGCAGTTTATCCTCGCGTCGTGCAGCTATTCCCAGCTGCCAACCATCAGAGAGCAGCACCTTGGCAACCTCCATACCGATGCCCGAACTGGCTCCTACAATAATCGCGTTCTTACCTTTCATCCTTTTTCTTATTACTACTGCAAAAGTAAGAAGATAATCCCAAACTGCCAAATGTTTTACGAAGTATTTGCTTCATCGCCGCTTTCCCCTATCACCAAGCCAATGAGCATCTGACTCTGGCCAAAGCCCCATACGACTCCAAAATTCATACAATTCAAAATTGACAGAAGGTATTAAAATCGCAAAATATACTGACATCCGACACAAAATTTTTATAACTTCCTTATTTTAAGCATATTATATTCATCTTATATTCTATATACTGACACTATTACTGACACTATACTGACACGAAATGACCATTTACTGACATCAGACACCCTATTATTAGCAACTTTTACGCCATTACTATATGGCTATTGCTTTGAGTATACCTTTCTAATGGTCTGCTTATTGCCGCCACTAGCTTTGTCGTAACATGATCAGTAAATTCTCTAGAGAATTTTATGGCTTACTTACGAGAAACCATTTGTTTATCGTAATGAAACGTGTAGTTTGGTACGCTATAAATTGTAGTTTATTAGTAAGGCATCATGCCTCATACTGATAGTGTTAATGCCTAAAATCGTGTCAGTATATGGCAATTCGTGTCAGTATAGTGTCAGTATTAGTGTCAGTAA
>CAMHLV010000114.1 GCA_946186115.1 uncultured Prevotella sp.
CGCTCATGCTTGGTCTTCATGCTGGGGCTGCTCAATTCCAATACTTGCTTTGTCTTACTCATACCCAATGTAAAGCTTTATTGCCGAACATTATCATTTGTTTTACCTTTAGACCTATTGCCTCGGCAAAGTACAACTCTGCTTTTGCTCCTGGGCTTTCATCCCAGTCAGGCAGTAGGCAAATTATGTCACACTGTTGTAATGCCATGATGTCAAGCAGTAGTATCTCCCTGTAGAAGGTTGTGCCATTAGCCTTTGCGGTATTCTCCGCTATTGCGCCGTAGCCGCTTGTGGTAGGGTTGAATACCTTATATCCCTTTGCTTTCAGGAACTTCTCTGCATTGGCAAACTTCTTACGGGTTGCTTCACTCAGAACCTCTTCACCAATCTTGCCACTGATATATACTTTTTTTCTCATCTTTTCTGTTTTTTCGGCTTACGCCATTTGCATTCGTTCACGCCAGTCGCCTGGCTGTGGCAGTCCGTTGTTAAACGGGTTCACGCTCTCAAAGCCGCAAGCCTCACAAAAGGCGGCGGCAACCTCAAAGGCAGCCTTGCGCTCCTCCAGGTCATAGTGCGCTATCGCACCGCTGATGTAGATTTTCTGTTTCTTGTTCATAGTCTCATATTTTACAAATAGACAAATTCACCAAAAAGGAGTAGCACAGGTTCGCCACAGCCCATGACCCAGACTCCTCTTTCCGAATCTTGACCGGCTGGAGCTTCCACAACATCATGAACAGAACCGGGAACAAGATTGGCAAATGCAGGGCCGAATGCAGTCATTCTGACAACCTTGATTTGTTTTCCCCGTGGGGCTTTCGGACAGCAATCAATCTTTTTCACGTACCTGTCATAGACTTGTATAGTGTCAAGCGAATAGCGCTTGCCTTCTATACCACAAAACTTACATCTCAAAAGGTCGTACTGCCCTTTTCGGTCTCCTTGGGTCACAAGGTTTTTCTTATCCCATCGGTGACCACCATGTGTCAAACTAATTTCTTTCATATTATCTCAAATTGAACGTTAAAATGATACTCTTTCCGTAGGCGGGCAACTTGAACCTCCTTGTTTGGATCTTCGCCGTAAGGAATGAAGATGGTGCGCTCCTTGGTGTTCACCCTCACCCCCTTCTTCCGCAGTCTGTAGAGTATGTTGGAACGGCGTTTCCACACACCCTTCTTCCAGTTCCTGGCCATAGTCATTTCTGTTTTGCTTCGTTTCCTAATGTGTACTTGGCTGCACCCTCTTCCCAAATGGTAAAAGGCACACCTGGCTTATCCATGAACCGACTCTTGCAACTGGCACGGAAACCCTCAACCATGATTTTCACGTCGGCGTCATACTCAACAGCACGGGCCACGCGCCCTCCTGGATGCTGCCCTTCGGCATGGCTCACGAAAATGAGCAGCTTATTGCAGAAGCGTTCCTTCAGTTGCTGATAGCCTCTGTAGGTCAGACCACTATACTGCAGACTGTCAATAATGATGATGCCCGGACTTTTACGCTTGCTCAGACGCTCTGTCAGTTGCTCAATTCGCTCGCGGTCCAGCACGAGAAAACGACGGCTTACCTCACGCATTCCATGACGCAACATTGACTTCTGGACGCTCAGACCGGTGCCTTCCTCCAGACTGTCATAAATCACCTTATCAAACCGGCACAGATACTTTGCCAGTTGCATCACAAAACTTGTCTTGCCGTTGCCGGGGCTTCCCCAGATAATCCATGTGCCAGTCTTAGCCGGTTTGCCCAGTGAAGCCTCCCAGTCGCCCGTAAAGTCGAGCGACGGGATGTTCATGTTCAGGATGTCCGTTGGACTGTAGGCACGTTTCAACTTCATTGCATTTTCTTGTTTTTGAGTTCGCTTATCAGAATGTCTGCACATTCGACCGCTCTTCTTGCGTCTTCATTGAATGTGGTTATATTGGAGTCGAATCTACGGCAATAGTATTCCTTGGCAATCTCATACCTGCACTGCTCCCAGTTTACTTCGTTCGCCTGGCGCATTTCCCTGTGTATGCCGATAACGGCTTCCATCGCTTGCATTTCAATCTTTGTCAACATAGTTAAACTCCTTTCTTCATTTTTTCGATTTCCGTATATACTCTGCGCAGACCGCCGTCGCTGGCGTTCACAATCTGCATGATGTTGGTTCCTTCAGGGGCGTTCACCTTCGCTACGATGGAAGCCTGAGCCTTCAGGAACTTCTGGCGCTCTTTCTCGTCTTCGGGGGTCACACGGCTGAACGTGTCACCGAAACGGCTGAGCATTTCAGCATAGCCCACCTTCAGACACTCCACGTTGCGGTCAATCTTGGCCCGTAAGCCGTCGGCACCCATCATATACCAGCCACAGCAGCGCTCAGTGGCATTCCACAAGGCCTTCAGTTCCAAGAATGCCTCGTACTGCAGGTCGCCAGCCTCGTCAAGTATGACAAGGGGAGTGTCGATGGTGCGCAGATACTCCACAAGGTCTTCATAGATGTCGCTGTAACGACCGAAACTGCCCACGCCAAACTCCTTGGCAATCTTACGGACCAGTTTCAGTTTTGTCTTCACCTGCGAGCAGTCGATATATACGGCGTTTTTGTGGCTTTTGGCATAGGCCCGTGCGGTGAAACTCTTGCCGATGTTCGGAATGTCGCACAGTATCGCGCTCAGACCGCTTTCCTGACATACGGTCAACTGCTGGGTAATAAACACCCACGTCGGCGTTTCTGCGGCATTCCAGGCTTGTTCCTGGCGCAGGGTCACGCCCAGCCGACGTGCCATGCCCACCCAGTTGGCATCGCTCACCTGACGCTCCCAGGTGCCTTTTTTGATGCTGTTATATACTGACGCCGATATGCCAAGGCTCACGGCGTGTTTGTTGTCACTTGGATAGTTCTCACGGTCGGCCACAATGGCTGTCGCTATCCGGCTTTTAATCTCGTCTGTTATCTTCATTTGAATGCTGTTTTAATGTCGTTATAAACTGCCCACGGCTTCGCGCTTGTAACGCGCCGTGTCCATATAGTCAGAATAGTCCTCGTCCGGCTGCTCCACAGGCTGCGATACCGCACGGGCTTCCACTTGCTCAATCTCCCTGGCGTCCTCATTCTTCATGACAACCACCTTCTGGATCTTGCCGTCCTTCATCATCTTGTCGAACTGGCTCACATATTTGGCCTGCTCGGCGTAGGCGGCATGGTCGGCTGCAGTCTGTTCTGCAGTGGCCTCGTTATAGCGTTCAAGAAGCCCGCAGGTGCAGATGTACTCGTCGTTCTGATACAGATAGACCTCTTTCACGTTGCCCTCACCATCAGCCAGCCAGTAAGCATCCA
>CAMHLV010000115.1 GCA_946186115.1 uncultured Prevotella sp.
TGCTTTCGTGTCCTGAGAATGAGATTCACGAGGCCAAGCCCGCAGCCACCTACTTCGAGGGTAAGAAGGTCTTCTCAATGTAACATAGTATAAAAGGACAACAATATGAAAGAGATTATAGACTATTCCAAGAAGGAAAACTGGTATCAGATTCCAGAGATTACCAAGGACGTGGACACATTCTACATCTATGCAACGGAGTACATTCTGAAAAGTTTCGATGAAGGCGCACCAGACTTTGCAGACCTCGACAATGAAGAGATGTTGGTAGGTGCTGCAGGTGAGTACTTGCTGCACGCAGCTACTTATGCAGATTCCACAAACGTCTTCATGCCTTATTACCGTCAGGTAGGCTTACGCTATGTGGGTGACGTCTTTAAAAGAGATGGGATCATCGACGCCGCCATCACTGGCATGCCCTACGACGACATTCTGGCAGCAATCGACTACTACTTCGAGCACTACAACAATGGACGTCCCTTTATCATTGCCGGCCACAGCCAAGGTTCGGTCATCATCAAGTACTTGTTGGAAAAATACTTCACTAAGCACCCCGACTACTTACAGCGAATGGTGGCAGCCTACGCCATAGGCTATTCCTTCACCAAGGACTATTTCGATGCAAACCCACACCTGAAGTTCGCTACCGGTGAGACCGACACAGGTGTCATCATCGCCTGGAATACCGAGGGTCCCAAGAATATAGAGGTAAACGCAACCAACGCCGTGGTGTTGCCTGGTGCCATAAGCATCAACCCGCTGAACTGGAAGCTTGACGACACCTATGCCCCAGCCAGCATGAACCTAGGTTCTATTATACTGAACGAGACAACAGGTGAGTTGGAAATTGTCGATTTAGGCGCCGATGCGCAGGTGTGTCCCTCCCGTGGTGTAGTCGTAACACACGCCAAAGGCGAGGCAATGCCTGAGGAAGCCGCCAAGATCAATGAAGCATTCTTCGGACCCGAAGGTCGCCATGGTGACGACTACTCGTTCTTCTATAACAACATCAAGGTCAACGTGGCGAAGCGTGTCGCTGCTTACATGGCGAATGCAAAGACCAGTGCCGACCTTGTGGTCTATGGTAAGATCTTCACTGCCGAGAACAATCAGATTGTCGAAGCCTATGCGGTAAAAGATGGTAAGTATGTCTATGTAGGCGACAAGAAAGGTGCCGAAGCATGGATTGAAGCCGGTAAGACCGAGGTGGTAGATTATACCGGCAAGGGACTTGTGATGCCCAGCTGCGGCAATGGTCACGCCCATTACTCCATTGGTGTTGCCCTGCCGATCGTTGGAACGGTGGCCATTGGGGCTACGCCCGACAAGTTCCTGAACGAGCTCGTTCCCGATGCCGTCAAGAAAGCTCGGGAAGCAAAGGCGACGGGTATCTTCGGTTTCGGTTGGAGCTACTTCACCTTTCAGGATCAGATTCCTACCCGCCAGCAGCTGGATGCCATCTGCAGTGATATCCCCATGTACTTTGCGGATGATGAGGGACACAAGGGTGTGGCGAATACCCTTATGTTGGTCAATGCAGGCATTATGAAGGCCGACGGTACGGTGCTCAAGAAGGATAAGGACATCCGTGGCGGCGAGATCGTGATGGGTGCCGACGGTACTCCTACTGGTTTCCTGAAAGAACAGGCCGGCACTTACACCCGTTCCTTCCTTGACAATGACAGTCTCTATCCCGTTGACGTGGCAAAGATCGTCATCCCAAAGATTCAGGAGCATCTGTTGGCAGAGGGCTACACCATGTATGTCGATGGCTGGGGTAACTATTTCTTTAACGACAATTTCTTCAAGGCTGCCCAGCAGCTGGATCAAGCCGGCGAGTTGAACTTCGTGATCGGCTTGACCTACGAGGTTGAGAGCTGGATGAATGTGGAAGAGGCCTTGAAAAAAGCCGCTGACGTTCAGCAGTATGCCACCACCCGCGTCAAGACCAACTGGCTTAAACTCTTCATGGACGGCACGGTGGAAGGTGGCACCGGCTATGTAGAGCCGTTGTATCCTGACGGTCATCAGGGCCTTGCCAACTGGACGGAAGAGGAACTGACGGACATTACGCGCAAGACGAATGCGAAAGGTATCTCCATGCATATTCACACGATGGGTAACAAGGCCGTTAATACCGTGGTCAGCGCATACGCTAATGGCGGTAAGGATGAATTGCGCAACACGCTGGTTCACGTTCGAAACGTCAATGCGGAGGATTATCAACGTATGGCAGACCATAACATGTATGCAGTCTCTGGTATGCTCTGGCACCATGGCCCATCATGGTTAGCCGATTATATTCGTGAGCATGGTATGGCACCCGTAGGTCAGGAGACCAAGTCTTATCCGATGAAATCTTATTTCGACAATGGCATCCACATGACCTCTCACTCCGACTTCCCTGCAACGAGCGGCAGTCCCGACGATCCGTTCGGCATCATGGAGATAGCTGTCACTGGTGTAATGGCTGGAGAGAAGGGTACCCCTTGGTGGCCCGAGGAACTCATTACCCGTGAGCAGGCTATCGAGGCACTGACCATCAACATCGCCAAACAGATGCTCATTGATAAGGAAAGAGGCAGCATCAGCACAGGCAAGTATGCCGACTTCCTACTGGTTGACAAAGACGTGCTGACTTGCCCGGTGACAGAGATTCATGCCGCCAAGCCCGAAGCCACCTATTTCGAGGGAAAGAAAGTTTTCTCGATGTAAGAAATAATGAGGAATCTGAACCCGCTACGAGGGAAACTATTGTCCCCCGTTGCGGGCAGTCGGCCAGAATAGGAAGCTACTCGTTCAAGAACGCTTTTCTGCTGTATCTTGACGTCTGGGGCTTGGGCAATCGGGGCATGTTCCGTATTATTCGCGACTTGATATTACGCCCTGGTTATTTTGCAGCTCATTAAAAAATGCAACTCAAAAAGATGAAAAACAAAACAATTACTAGGGATTTATTGTCCCGAGAACAGGAAATCGATGTTCTCATTCGCCGGTATTTCCGCAATTTAAGGCTTTACAAGATGCGTCTCGTGACAACGCAACTTTCAATCTTTGGTGACCTTCCCAATTCTGACCAGTTGGAGGTGTTTGAAAAGGCGATGCAGGCGGATATGGCTATGGAGAAAGAGTTTAAGTTCAGACATCCGAAGGATAGCGGGGAGGAATACTTTCGTCATTACGTCGGCAGCTCGTTGAATGGCAATGCGTTTCTGATGGTCGGTCAATTTAAGAAGGGCTGGGATTTCGCATTCGTGCGAATCATGCTTCATTCAGTGATTTATCATGAACCTTATATAGTTGTTGAAAAGTGCTCCCAATC
>CAMHLV010000116.1 GCA_946186115.1 uncultured Prevotella sp.
AGGATGGTGATGATGGTTTGCTTATTCATATTCATTACGTTCTATTTGTTATCGTTGAATATATCTTCGAGTTTCGCTTTCAACGCTTTGCCCTCCAGATTGGTGGAGATGACCTTTCCGTCAGGGGCGATGAGAATGACGGTGGGGATGCCGCTTACGCCGTAGAGGCGGAGCGCATCATCTTTACGGGCGGGACTAAGGAGGGAAGTCCACGGAAGCTGATGCTTATCGAGTGCCTTGAGCCATGCATCGCGGTTCTTGTCGCATGAGACGCCCAAGAAAATGAGGCCACAGTCTTTGTAAGTGGAGTAGAGTTGCTTCATGAAAGGAAAGGAAGAAATACAAGGGCCACACCACGAAGCCCAGAAATCAATCAGTACATATTGGCCACGGCCCGCGTAGTCAGAGAGACGGTGTTTGGTTCCATCGGGAGCTTCTGCCTCAAAGTCAAGATAGGTTTTGTTGGTGATGGCAAGTTGTCTTTTAATCGAATAGTATTTTTTCCAAGGACGATCCATTGCCGGATGGTGAGCGTAGGCAGCATCTTCGCGCATGAACTCATCCATTTGTTCCGCTGTTAGGCTGCCCATGCCCGTGTATAGATACCATGCCGGAATCATATTGCTGAGGTTCTCTCGAATGTTCTGCAGATTCGTTTGCACAAGGTCGGACATATGTCTGTTATACTTGCTTACATTTGCACTGTCCTTTGCCGTCGCATCCGACAAGCCGTCCTCTCTCATGGTGATAATTCTGTCCTTCTCCTCATCGCTGAGACTGTCCCACCAAGGTTCCACCACTTTGTGAATCTCGCGTTCGCGCAATTGGCAATGGATGAATCGTTCTTGCACCTCGCTGCCTTTTACCTCACCCGTGACAAGGTTGATGTCGGTGGGCGCGTCGTCCACGAAGAATCGGAGGTCATTTCCTGCATAGTCGCCGATTTGGAAGAACGTGTTGCGTGGTTGCCTACCAGTAACGGTAAACTTTCCGTCACGAATGGGGAACTTCACCCTCTGCCCGATGGGAGCACAGGGGAATGCAGAAACGCTGTCGTTCGTGCTGGTCGTCGTGCCAGTAATGATGAAATCGACGCTATCCTCCACAATAGGAGTGAACGTCTGCGCCTGCCCCGCCATAGCAACTAGGGCGAGGAGGGTGAGGATGATGTTCTTATTCATATTTGTCAGAATCTTTCTGCGAGTTTCTTTAGTTCGGTGCTTTTGAACTGGCCGACGTGGAAGTCGTGCTCGATGAGTTTGCCATCCTTACTGACCAGGGCACCACGAGGAATGGCAGTGAAGTTCAGCATGGTCTCGAACTGCTTCCATTCGTTGTTGGTGATATAGATGTGCTCGCCCTTGATATTGTTGTCAGCCATCCATTTCTCGCCAGATGTTTTCTGGTCTTCGGTGGTGATGTAGAGGAACTTGACGGCCTCGTCCTTCATATCCTCCACGAGTTTCTTCTGACTCATCATACCCGCACGACATGGGCCGCAACTCATCGCCCAGAAATCGAGGAAGAGGGTGTTGCCCTTGTAGGGCGATACAATCTTGTTCCACAGCGCATTCTGCTCTTCTGTCCAGTTGTTACCTTTTTCGTCTGCACCTGTTTCGGTAGCCTTTACGAAGTTACGGTACTCATTGACGATGGCTTGTGCCACCTGCACGTTCTGTATGCCAGCCAAGGTCTCACCGACTGTGTTTGCCATGTAATCAAGTATTCCATCACGGTGTCCATGTTCATCAAGCCGACCTAACTTGTCTTCCTTTAGGTTATTATCCATATGGTTAACAATATCCTGTGAGAGACGGAGGTCGTTCATGAAGGTACCCGCCATACCATAATCATCGCGGCGTCGCTGACCTACAATAATACCTTGCTCGTTGGTTATGGTCTCCCATTGCCAAAGCAACGGACTGAAGAGCGTACGATTCACGAATACCCACTGGTTGCTTTCGCTCACGGCAAGAGGGTTGTTGTAGATGAGTTCCTTATTCTTCAAAAGCGTACCATAGACAGCCTTCAGGTCGAGCGGAACGTAATTGGAATTCGGCTCACTCTTCCAACTGCCATCTTCAAGTTGTGTGTTGATGGTCTTCTTGTAGTCATAGCTATCCGCCACATCTTCTATCTCAATGCATTTGTTGGCCACGGCCGATATCATAACGAGATCCTTACCCATGGTGCTCAACGGAGAGTTGATGAGAGCCTGACGGAAGGCCTCGTCGGCAATTATCTCGTTGGCCTGACGAGCCCAACGCTCAAGCATGGGCTGGGTGACATCCTTACCCTTCGCTATCATGGCTTCAGCTTCTTTGTAGTTGTATTCCTTCCTGCCATATTTCTCCAAGTATTTAGGCAGAAGGGTGTTTATCATGGCTGATTCGCTGTTGCTGCGGAAGGTCTTGAAACGAGGCCCTCTGCCATCAGGAGCCCCTTCCATGGTGGTGAACATCTCGAGCGTGTCACCAGGAGCGACGTAGATATCACCGAAAGGATTTGTATAAACAAACTGCTGATGAGGAATATCGAGTTCGAGCGTGTAGCAGTTGTTTTCATCCATCGAAGCAACTGCATTCTCCTCGTGGCGCGTAATCTGATCAGACACCCTTGCCGAAACATCGGGAAGCATACTTGCAAGTTCCCTTGGTGTCTTTGTCACGTAAATCTTAACCAGTGCCTTTCCTGATGGAAACCCATTCTTGTAAGGTTTGTTGCTGAAGTGCCATGCGGTGTCGGGGGTGAAAGGACGACTCATATAGTAGTCGAAATCAAGTGATTCAGGGTCGAACACCTTTGACTTTTTAGAGGCCTTTGCCTTTGGCTGCAACCTGATGCCATAGTAGTTTCCCAATGGATTATTGCCCACCTCTATATAATTAAACTCCTTCACGCTTGCATCCAGCGGTTCGAAGTATATGGTGCATGGTGTGCCGTCGGCAGTAGCCCGCTCTTGAGCCTTTACGCCTTCCACACGCAAGAACTTAAACTCCTTGCCTGTGTTGCGGTCTGCAAGCACGGTGTTGTTGAGGATTGACGAGCCCTGCCTGAGAACACCTCTTACGATTGTGGCCTCTTTCGTCAGTTCAATCTCGGTAATCTCCATCCACGAAGCGGAGTATTCAATGACCGGATTCTTAATCACTTTTCCCGCCATCACCTGTAGCGAGACTAATAAACTCAAAAGTGTTGTTGTAATAAATCTCATTGTCTATTTTTTTATTTTGATTGTTCATTTTATTATATATACG
>CAMHLV010000117.1 GCA_946186115.1 uncultured Prevotella sp.
TACGGGCGAAGCAGAACGGTTCGACCCGAAGGTTGCGACCCATAGGGAGCAACCGACCCGACGAGGAAAAGGATGGAGAAGCCCTAAAGCTTCCCCACCTCATGATAACTGTAATAAGCCCCATCGGTCACTATCACATGGTCGAGGAAATGAATGCGCATCACCTCACATGCCTTCTTGATGGCCATCGTCAGCGTATCGTCGCACTTGCTCGGAGTCAGGCAACCCGACGGGTGGTTATGCACAGCTGCGAGAATCGTTGCATTCGACAGCACCGCCTCGCGCATCATCACGCGGATGTCGGCACACGTTTCGGTAATACCTCCCTGGCTGATACGTACCGACTTTATCAGCCGGTAGTTCTGATTCATCAGCAGGATATGAAACTCCTCCGTCTGCAGGTCGCGCATCCTTGGAAACATATAGTTGTAAATCCTCACTGCCGTACCCATGTCGGGCTTCGGCTCCGCTGCTGCCATCTGCCTGCGCCTGCCGAGTTCCACCGCTGCCATAATCTTACAAGCCGTCTGCACGCCCACGCCCTCGATGTCCTCCAACTCGTCGAAACGAGCCTTGCCAAGCGCATTTAGATTATTGCCGAATTTGCGCAGGATGTTGTTGGCCACGTCAACGGCACTCTGCTGAGCCGTGCCGCATCCCACCAGCAGGGAAATCAGCTCTGCATCGCTCATCTGCTCTGCGCCGAGGTTCTGTAGTTTGTCACTTGGGCGGTCTTGTGGTGCCCACTGCTTAATGCTAAGTCTTAATGCTGCATTCATAATCAGTTATAATATTGTTTGGTTCTACGATAATTCTTTGTCTTGGCGAGGAAGAGCGTCATGCGCACGTCTGCCCCTGCTGCCTGCATCTGCTCGATGAAAGCGTTAGCGGTCTGACAGGTCGTGCAAATGTCATCTATCAGCAACACCCGCTTGCCTTGAAAGTAGTCGCTGTCTATCTGCACATTGCTCTCCGTCTGCTTGCCGTGCTTGCGGCTGATATGCACCTTTTCGCGCTTTCCTACCACTTGGATATGCTCAAAGCCGTTGATGGCTCCGCACTTGGCGCACACGTCAGCCGAGAACCGCTTGTATCTGCGGTCGTTCGTGCGCTTGCAACTGGCAGGGATGCAAACGATGATGGTATTTGTCAAGTCCATCTGCGAGAGAGCCTTGCTTACAAGCTTCGTAGCCCAATGGGTAGCGAATCTCTGCCCTGCCTTGAACCCAAGCAGAAATCGGTCGGTCTCTTGCGTCTCGAAGTTCGCCTTGCGCATGTACCGCTGCGGAACGTAGTCTAAAAGTGCAATTTTGAGCATCTTGTATCTGAGTTTTAATCTTTTCCCTTTGGTTTGGAGCTTTTGCTCCTTGCCGTCTGCGGGACTTGTTTTTACGATGCTCACAAAAGGTGGCCGTCAGCGATAAGGCAGTCGGAAGGTTACGTTGCCAACAGTCCGAAATACTCGTTCACCAATGGGGAAAGGAAGATTTCTGTCTGCTGGCAATGAATACCGAGGCCATTCGACGACAGCCATTTACCTTTGCATCGGAAAATCTGGCACCGCCGACGGCCAAGGTGTTCAAAGACAAACAGGAAACAAAAAACCCACTCCAGTTACGAAGTGGGAATGAATATCGAAGATAACTGTCTCTACATGTTTTTCAGACTTTTCTTTTATAGAGGAAGACTCGATAAATTGTCTTCTATAGGAATCTCATAATTATCCATTTCTGAAAAATCAATCATTCCTTCATTTGCAAATGCACCACAATCCTCACGGAAATCCAGCAAGAAATCACCGACAGGTCCTCTTACGTTCTTTGTAATGAAGATCTGAGCCTTATTATGGAGATCTCGCCCGTAGCCATCCTCATAGATTTTATAAACAGACGGACGGTTGACTATCATAAGCACATCAGAGTAGCCATCTATGCTTTCTCTGTCATTGAGTTCTTTAATAGTTGGGTGCATCTTCTCATAATTAGATTCACCAACAACACCATTCATATAGGCTGTAATGAAGATAGGAACGTTCAATTCGCGAGCAAGTTGTTTCACTCTGCCGACCATTGATGTTTCAAAATGATGATGATGATATACCAATTCTATGCCATCAAGGAAAATTGCTTTGAGATGATGCTTTTCCACAGCATTCTTGCACATATCGCAGATTGGTCCTTCTTCAAAATGAAGGGAATCTTCAATAATAATGGGAGCTTGTACTAGTTTATCCATCTTGTCATTAAGAATTGACCATTGCCTGTCATTTATATCTCCATTAAGAATGTTCCTAAGCGGCAATCCTGCTTGCAATGCAATCAACCGGTCAACACTTGCTTCCTTGACGTATCTTAATGAGTAGAACAACACGGGGATTTTATTCTCCACAGCCATATTCCTCATTATGGACATCTCCAATGACAACCTACCCATATTTGACCTGCCTGCTATCGTTATCAGTTCACCTTCTTGAAATCCACACACCGCTTCATCCAATCTATAGAAACCTGAGTGCAAGCCGGGTGTCCCTGTATTCAAAGCAGCCCTTCGAATAAGTCGCTCCAGCGATCTCTTGGTACAAGTACCAACATGTAGCAGCTCTTCCTGCCTATTCTCATTTGATTTATTCATATGCAATATCGTATTTTTAATGATAACTTTTGAAGTAAAAACCTCACGGCCTTCACAGGAGGTGAGGGAATGCATAATTTGATTAATCGTATGAACTAAAAGATATTATCCTGAATAATCTTAGTACCTTAATACTAACCTATTATATCTTGACCATAGCCGACTGGCTGCGACTGGCAAGCTGGCCTATCTCCGTGCCATAGCTCTGCTGGAGTGCTGATCTCAGTAGCACCTCCTTCTCAGCTCCGCCAGTCAGCCGTAGGTATCTGATACCCATTTCCGGCGAGATTTCCTTGTCGGGCAAGTCCACTCCATTCAGGCGAGCCCACACCATGTAGTCGCCATTGCGGGTTTTCTTGATTCCACTCTCGTTGAAGTGTAGTGTCTCGTTCAGTCCTTCGTTCAGCGGACTCGGCTTCAGGGCGAGTTCATCCCTCGACTCCATAATTCGGCTTTCCTCAATCAGCACGTCGTCCGCCTCGGAGAGAACCTTGTCCACCTGATTGATGTTCAGCATCACCATCGGCACGACGAGACCGTTACCAGCGTCCCTGTCCCAAAGCTTCAGATGATACTTGCTGGCCATCGACACAGCATC
>CAMHLV010000118.1 GCA_946186115.1 uncultured Prevotella sp.
CGTGACCTCCTGCGTGACAGGCAGGCATTCTAACCTACTGAACTAACGCACCATTGGAAGTGTCTTTCCATCTTAGCGGGTGCAAAGGTAATGAGAATTTTCGAATATACAAAACTTTTTGGGGGAAATTTTATAAAAATCTTTGCATTAGCACTGCATCATGAAATTCACGGCCGTCAGAAAGCCAGTGTTTCAGGCGTACTGACTCCTCAAAACCCTCCTTCTCGAACAGGCGGATGGCCGGAGTGTTGGTGGCATCGATGACTACATACAACTGGTGCAGATGAAGCACGCGCAGGGCATAGTCGCACAGATGACCTACGGCTGCACTGGCATATCCCTGTCGGCGATAGGCATCTATGATGACGATGCCGGCCTCGGCACGCTGGTGCTGGGGGTCGAAGCGCACCACATCGGCCAAACCCACTGTCTCTCCGGCAGCATTCTCTATCACAAGCCTCACCTGGCGGTCGGCATATATGTCGTCGCTCGATGTGGCAATATAGTCGTGCAGGGTATATCGCGAGTATGGCACATTGGTGCTACCGACGTTCCACAGTCGCTGATCGTTCTCAATACGATATAGCAGGTCGAGGTCTTCAGGCTCGATGGCTCGCAGCCGTATGTCGGGAAGATTGTTCATTGGCGGTCTTGACGAGGATTGATGAAATGGTGCAGCCGCATGGCAAACAGTTGCAGCAGTGCCAGCAGAGCACGGAAATAGATAGCCACCTGAATGGGTAGCGAGATGAGAAAGGTGAGATGGCCATAGTGCTTGCGGAAGAAGATGAGCATGGCCTGATAGAAGGTGTGCACATATCTGAACGACGACTTCTGAGTGGACTCGCCCTTGTAGTGCACTATCTCGAAAGGCAGATACCAGTTCTGCCAGCCTCCCTTGAGAAGCCTGTACGACAGGTCGATGTCTTCGCCATACATGAAGAAGTCTTCGTCGAGCAGTCCCACCTGGTCGAGGGCCTTGCGGCGTAGCAGGCAGTAGGCACCACTGATGACCTCTATCTGGCAGGGTTCGTCCCACGGGAGATAACTCATATAGTAGCGGCGCGTAAAGCCCAGCATCTTTAGCAGCGCCACCCACGGTGTAGGAATGGCCCGGCGAGACTCTGGTGCCGGCTTGCCCTCTCGGGTGAGCATCCTCACCCCTGCCCCTCCGGCCTCTGGGTGTGTATCCATGAAGCTGAGGCAGCCGGCGATAGTGGATTCGTCAACCACTGTATCCGGATTGAGCAGCAGCACATACTCGGCCTTCGACAGGCGGATGGCCTGATTGTTGGCACGGGCAAAACCCACATTATCCTCGTTGGCGATGAAATGCACCATAGGATGACGGGGGCGCAACTTCTCAACGGTACCATCAGAAGAACAGTTGTCAACGACGAACACCTCGCCATCAACATCCTTCAATGCTCGCTCCACGCTCACCAGACACTCATCGAGCAGGCGGCAGACGTTATAACTGACTATTACTATGCTGACTTTCTGGGCCATACGAATGGGGTGCAAAGCAGCAGGATAACGGCCATGTAGAAGAATGGCGTTGTCTGATATACTGCATATAACAGTAAGTTAACCAACAGCGGTACCACGATGAGTGACAGGCGAAGCCACTTGTTGTGGCGGAACAGGCGCAGACCGAGATAGGCACATACCAGCGTCGCCAGTTCCATGATGGTTGTCAATAGAAATTGTAATGTCTCTGCGTTCATATCTTATTAATATTTCAATTCTTGACCTACGGTCGAGCCTGCTCTCGCTTAATCGCAGCCTTCAATTCTCCCCACGGGACTTTATTTCCCCTCAAAGGGAGTACGATTCAGTATAGAGCGCCCCAGAGTCACCTCATCGGTATATTCCAGTTCGTCGCCCACGCTGATGCCCCTTGCGATGATGGATATCTTGACATCGCTGAAGGGAGCCAGCTTGCGGAAGATGTAGAAGCACGTGGTGTCGCCCTCCATCGTAGAGCTCAGTGCAAGTATTATCTCCCTCACTCCACCGGTCTTGACGCGCTCCACCAGCGAGTCTATCTCAATATCCGACGGCCCGACACCATCCATAGGCGATATCAGGCCACCCAGCACATGATACAGTCCGTTGTACTGCTGTGTATTCTCTACGGCCATCACATCCTGGATATTCTCTACCACGCAGATGGTCTGTGCATCGCGGCGCGGATCGCTGCAGATGGGGCACGTATCACTGTCGCTGATATTGTGGCACACATGACAGTATTTCACTTCCTGCTTCAGCCGCCCCACGGCATCGGCAAACTGAGCCACATCGTCAGCATCCTGCCGCAGCAGGTGAAGCACCAGCCGCAAAGCCGTCTTATATCCTATGCCAGGCAGTTTTGAAAACTCCTGCACAGTCTTTTCCAGGTGTTGCGAAGGAAATTGTTGCTGTATCATATTTTATCTGTTCTCAAGTAAACTGGGCTCTGCACTCGATTTAGCGCAGCCTTAATTTTCAATTCTCAATTTTCAATTCTCAATTTTCAATTTTCAATTTTCAATTTCCGACAGTTCCAGCCATCGCATCGACTTTTCGTCCAGTTCGCCCTTCAGCAGCGGCAAGCGCTTGCTCATGGCCGTAATCTCATCCACCGACGTGGTACCGCCACACAGTGCCTCTTCTATCTGTTTCTGTTCTGCCTCAAGTTGAGCGATGTCCTTCTCCAACTGTTCCATCTCGCGCTTCTCCTTATACGACAGGCGGCGACGCTCATCGTGGCGGTAGCTGGCCTTGGTACTCGTACCGGCAGTCTCCGGCTTTTTCTCCCCACCCTTCCGTGATGTGTCGGGAGCAGACTTCTCCATTCTTTCCCATTCGCGGTATTGGGTATAGTTGCCAGGGAAATCCTTTATCTCGCCCTGTCCGCGAAACACCAGCAGGTGATCCACCACCTTGTCCATGAAGTAGCGGTCGTGGCTGACCACGATGACGCATCCGGGGAAATCCTGCAGGTATTCCTCCAGTATCTGCAGCGTCACGATGTCGAGGTCGTTGGTAGGCTCGTCGAGCACCAGGAAGTT
>CAMHLV010000119.1 GCA_946186115.1 uncultured Prevotella sp.
CATCGATACATGTTCCACATGCGATGCAGTCGTCACCAATTACGTATGCCATAATGTTTATAAATTTAAATTGTTTGACTTGTTTCCTTACAAGATACTCAGTTCTTGTGATGCAAAGGTAAACATTTATTTTGGAATATACCTAATGTTTGGTAGAGAATTTTCTTTTAACGCATCAATTTATACATAGTCGAAATAATAATCAAGCTCTCTGAAACGTTATTTATAAAGAATATGAGAAGGATATTACTAACAATAGTCATGGCTGTCGCAGCTCTATCGACTGCCGTGGCTCAGATAGACAGGCGGGTACAGAACAAGCCATATATAGACCTGCGACCACTCCATTTCGGCATCCTGATAGGTATTAACCTGCAGGATATCGAGTTTGAAAACACGGGGCCGCAGACCATTATCGACGATGACGGCACCAAACATGAGGAGCTCATACTCTGCGATGCCGACAAATGGAATCCGGGATTCTCTGTAGGCGTTGTAGGCGAGATGCGCCTCAGCGACAACTTCTCTCTGCGCTTAACACCGACCATGCATTTCGGTGCCAAGCATCTCACATTCATCAACACAAAGGTTATCGACGAGCAGGGACAGCCATTGCGCCAGACGCAAGACATGAAAAACACCTACGTCTCACTGCCCGTCAACCTGAAGTTTGCTGCCCCGCGCTGGAATAACCACCGCCCATACATCATGGCAGGCATTAATCCCACCATAAATCTTACAGGAGGAGAACAAGACATACTCCGCATTAAACGATACAACACCATGGCGGAGATTGGTCTGGGATGTGATTTCTACCTGCCGTTCTTCAAACTGATACCTGAACTGAAATTCTGTTTCGGTCTTGGCGATGTGCTTGACCACAACCACATAAACGAACTGCGCGATGCTAACCTCAAAGCCTATGCCGGTTCGGTTAGAAGCGCGCAGTCGAAAATGATTGTCCTGACGTTCTACTTTGAGTAAAACGACAACAGATGGGTTTTATAAACGACAACTGGTTGATTACTTCAGGTCAACAACCATCTTACCCACAAAGATGGCATGCTTGCCGTTCTGGTCGACAGGGACGGGCTTGCCGTCCATGTTTTTCTCATACTCCAGCGTCGGCATGTAGGTATGGGTATGGCCACCCAGCACAAGGTCGATATGGCGTGACCCCTTTATCATATACTGGTCGTCCTCACCGCGGCCACTGTTCCAGCCTAAATGCGAGATGCAGATGACAATATCGCACTTCTGCTCCTGCTTCAGCATCGTCGCCGTCTCCAAAGCCACACGAGCCGGGTCCAGATACTTGACTCCCGGGCAGTTCTTTTCAGACACCAATCCCTCCAACTTGGGGCAGACGGCAAAGACACCAATCTTCACACCGTTGCGCTTGATGACAATCCACGGTTTGGTCACTCCTTCCATCACCGTACCAGTGAAGTCGTAGTTGGCACAAAGAATGGGGAAGGTAGCCTTGCGGAACATCTCAGCCATATTGTCGAGACCGAAGTCAAACTCATGGTTGCCGATGGTCGAGGCATCAATGCCCATTTGGTTCATCAGTCCAATCTCCACATCGCCCTTGAACATCGTGAAGTATGCCGACCCCTGGAAAAAGTCGCCACTATCGAAATACAGCAAGTCGGGATGCTTTGCCCGTTCTTCCTTTAGCATGGCCATGCGGCGCAAGAATCCGCCACGACCGGCTTTCACCGTATCCGGCAATTGGTCATTAATTGGGAAGATGGTCGAGTGGGTATCATTGGTGTGCAGTATCACCAGTTGCTTGTGTTTCTTGGCCGAAGCCGTTGAAGGCATAAAAGCAAAAACGAAAAGAGGTAAGAATATTACCGCAGCTCTTATCACCTTATTATATATATAGCTCGTCATAATGTTTATTATTTATTTAATTCATCCATATTGTCAATGACCACACGTCCTTCTATTTCTGCGTCCACCACCTTGCCCTGACGCTGCATCTCGCGGAAATAGTTCATGATGACAAAGCGCGAATTGTTGCTGACATCCTGCGGCGAATTGATGTTGTATCCCTTCTTGAAAGTCGACATCTTGTCGGTGCCTCCCAACAGATAGTCGATGGTTACGATACGGTATTCACGCTGCGGATCAACGGGTTCGCCATTGATCGTTGCACTGACCAGAGTGAAGACCTTCTGGCTGGCATCCCAATGGATGACAAGCCGCACGGCATGACTAATGCCCTCGCCGCCCGCATCAGCCATCTCCTTGAACAACTCCATCAAGTCTGAGCCGGTGAGCGTCGTAAATGCAATCTTATTCTCAAACGGTGCAATGTCGAGCACGTCGCCGTAAGTGATGACGCCCTTTGGCAAATCGGCACGGACACCACCCATATTGTAGACACCGAAGTCAACCTGCTCGCCATAGTCCTTGGCTGCCCACACCATGATATCGGATAGCAAGTTCGACAACGTACCCTCAGGGCGCTTTGCCGTCATGTACTTAGCCGAGCGACCTACGACGGGTCCCATGATGCTGTCAACCACATGCTTAAAGGGTTTAAGAAACTGGGCAGCTTTGGCATCTGGCTGGGCATCATAGCGTGAATCTACTACAATGCGGCTGCGCTGAATAGAGCCAACCTCATAGTGCGACTTGCACGAACCAAGCACCACGGCCAACGCCATCCATAATACATACGTCTGTCTTTTCATAGCTTTTAGTTATTTGTTCCCTGCAAAGGTACGAATAAGCGAGAACAATACAAAAGAAAAACCGGTTTTTCTTCTATATTGCATTCCAAATAATTGGAAAATATTTATATCGCCTTCTCCCTTGACCAGTATGTCTGCTTCTGTGTCGTTTTGCGTATGCAGACAACAGCTACCAATGATTTGTGAATCAAAAAATCACCCTACACCCACAACACCCACTACACCCGCATTGGGTGTCGCTGGTGTTGTGGGTGTAGGCAAAAATCTAAATTAGTAATATATAAGTGAGTTTGTTGTTGGAATGGAATTCCGGACGTGCCATCAGCGAGAAGGCT
>CAMHLV010000120.1 GCA_946186115.1 uncultured Prevotella sp.
TATCCTCCAAATAGAGGAAGTCGAAACGCTGGTAGCCAAACTTGTCGTTGTTCTTTTTGACGAACTCCGACATAAAGTCGAGTTTGTCCTTGAATTTAGCAGCAAAGCCCTCGCCCTTGGTCTCGATGATGATAACCTTGTCTATCTGCTTCTGTTCATTCCGGCTGAGCAAAAGAAAGTCGGGCACATATCTTCCAATGTATCGCCAATTAGTGCCAACACGTTTGTAGCAGTCAATCTTGAACTCTGTCAGTGTATCGTCGCCGTTGAAATAGACTTCCAACGCCTTTTCCTTTATCAGAGGCAGAACTTCCTGAGACAGGAAATGTCTCTCCAGACCGCTGTCGAAACGGTAAGGCAGATAGTGGTAGGTTTGACTACGCTCAGGATGCGGGTCTGGCTTGGGATTGCGTAGTGCAGAAACATCTATGCCCAAAGCCTCCAGTTCTGCAATTTTCGCCTTCTGTTCTGCTGTCAACTCTTGCTGAGGAGGCTTTTCGTCCCACTCCGTAATCTCGTGAACGGCCTGCTGGTCGGGGAAAAACTTCTCGTTATCCTCAACAGGAGATGTCAGGCGCTCAATCTGTAACAAACTTGCTTGCTGTGGGAGGATTTCCTCTTTCGTTGTAAAGTCGCGCCGAGGGGCAAAGGCTTGACGGATGAGCGAGCGGATGCGCTGATGGTCGTATTTGCTATTTTCAATCAACACACCATCCTTCTCCGTAGTAATCTTTGCGAAGATGTCCTGCAACGCTGCTTCGCACTTTTTCAAGTCGGTCACCGTCACCGTGCCGAAACTCTCCTTGGCTATCAGGTGGAGCCACCAATGGAAGGATGCAGGAATCTCCTCTTTGCTTTCCTGCTCAACTGAAGCAATCAGATTGCCCTCCAAATCCTGCTGATGAATCAAGGAGATATCGGCCAGAGCCAGGATATCCTCACTTTGCAATCGCCGGGCAGGATTGTAGGCTTCGTCGATGATAAGTGTCTCGTAGCTAACCTTCAGCTGGTAGAAGTCGATCTTAGGCACGTGCAAACGTTCCATTCGCGAGAAGCGATCTATCAGCGTTGGCTCCACGTTCGGCTTGCTGCCAAACTCCCTTAGCGAGATATTCTGCTGCTGTTGCAACTGATGGTTTAGCTTCTCTGCATTGAACTTATTGAGCCAGATGAGAGCCGTTTCCTGACTGTTCTTTGCCACCTGACGCAGACAGCGGCAAGAGGTCTGGAGCACCATGTTCGTGGGACATACACCCTTCTGTGGCAGGATGACACCTGTCAGGCTCTTGCAGTCCCAGCCCTCCTTGCCAATCTGCACAAGGAGCACTATTTTGTACTTCGAGATCGATGTGTCGAGTGAGGCAAAAGCCGTCTCAGAACCCTCATGCTGGGGGTACTGCTTATTGCCGCCATGATAAGGTAGGATAGTGTCGGTGGGATTAAGCCCGTAGGATGTCACTATCTCCGCCACCAAGGGGTAGATACTTTCTTCGAGAGTCTCAATCTTACCGCAATAGATAGCCAATTTAGCGCAAGTGCCATTAGCATAAATGGTGTCACGATACTTGTCAAGGAACTCACGCACACCGTTAGCGACTATCGTTTGGGTATCGCTGTCCTCAAATTTCACATCGGGATTCTTCAGGAAGTTGCCGATACCATTTACCAATGGATAATAATACACCACGTTGGCAAGGTCAGTGTTGCTGACAGTCAATGTTTCCGATATCTTCAGCGGTTCTGCGCTATCAAGATAAGGTGTGCCGGAGAAACCAAGCACAGAATTAAACGTTTGCTTCTCCGTCCATTTGTTCACCACTTGCCGGAGCTTAATTTCACCATCGGCCGCATGATGCACCTCGTCGATATATACGGCAAGATGAGGGATGGAACCTATAAGCTCTCTCAATTCATTGGCCAACGCCAAACGCTTCAATTCTTCTTCAGCGAAAAGTGAAGTGTCCTGCTCGGCATCGAAGCGATCAAGAATGACTTTTTCAGCATTTGTAATAGCCACTAATCCCTTCAGGTCTTCAAATGGCTGGTGGTTGTTAATCTTCTGGGCATTCGGATTCTTGGTGCGATTGCTCCCATTGGCTGTCCTCTGTTCATCAAGAATCTCAAATTTAATCAATCGTCGCAATTCTGTGGCCGATGGTTCAGGGATAATCCACGATGGGTCGAACTCCTTAATATTCTTCAAACTGGGGACGATAGAGGACTTCAAGCCCGATGGAGCCATCACCAAGAAGTTATGAGCAAAAGCCGGATTATTCTCGTCATTCTGGGCAAAGTAAAGGTCTAAGTAGATAAATGCAGCCATCAAATAAGTCTTGCCGGCACCCATAGGCAGACTAAAGAGGTAGTCGGTATAGGTCACACCATAGAATATTTTCTGAAATGTGGCCTCAAAGTCTATTTCGTCGGCATGCTGCTTTATATACTTCTCCAACTCAGGAGCCAATTGCTCGCCATTCTTATTGTGTAGTCGCGAATATTGGAATAAAGCCACAGCGGCCTTATTTGTCCTAAAAATCCGACGAGCAGTCTCTGTCAATTCCACTTGCCCGATGTCGGTGTTGTTAAACACCCCCTCAACAAAGAGCTGCCACAATGGTTGGTTATTGCAGGCTATCTTCAGGAATAAGTATGTCTTGATAGCCTCCAACTGAGCGTCGCGCATCATACCCCGCTGTACGATATACTGAAGCAGTTCTTTGATGGTGCATTCCTCCGAAGCCAGCCATTCGTCACGTTTCTTTTCAATTAGCTTATAAAACATTGTATCTTCTATTCTCTACCACGGAGCAATAATGATAGCGGTTATATCTATATGCGCTTCAAGAACCATTTCGACTTGAAGCGCCTTACCTACTTGCAAATTTCGTCAAAATTATTGACGCTTGCAAGCGATTCCCCAAGATTAGCCATCGGAAAGAATAACTGCACAATTCCACCTATAGCTATGTAGTGTCAGGCGAGGAAGAGGATTAGGAGCTGGGCGGTGATGATGCGGAGGAAC
>CAMHLV010000121.1 GCA_946186115.1 uncultured Prevotella sp.
CGGGGAATACCGCTCATCTGACCCTCTACGTCGGTCTCCTGCTCGAACTCGTAGTTAACCATCATCACTTCGCGGTCCTTGTAACCGTCGATCTTCATTGAAACTGGTGTCTTTGCCATAATTCTTTTCCTTTCTTTAATTTTAAATGTTAATACTGTTTTTTGACTTTTGACATTGCAAAGGTACGACGGTTTTCGCTTCATTCCAACTTTTTTTCTCTTTTTTGTCTTCGGTTGTAGCGACAGCAAAACGAAATTGCGACAAACTCCATGCATGGGCACGAAATCTGTCGCAAAAGGGTGAAAAAGAATCTTCCTAAAAGAAGAAATAAGCTATTTTTTCTTGACGGGGAAAGTAAAGTAGGTATCGGGGAAGGGCTCGTCGCGAAGCGTGAAGTGCCACCATTCGGTATCGAGAGCCTTGAAACCGTGGGCGAGCATTGCCTTGCGAAGGATCATGCGATGTTGGAATTGCTCGGCTGTGATGCTGCGACCTTTGGGCGACTTGCTGTTATCGCCTGTATATTCACCCGTTTCGGGATTACCGCAGAAGTCTGGGTGACTCTCGGGTCCGAACCAATCGAAGGTGCCGCCCATATCGAGTTCTTTCTCGGTGTTCATATCGAAGAGGGTCAGGTCGACAGTTGAGCCACGTGTGTGACCGCTCTTCTCCATGATGTACTCCTGATCGAAAAGCACGCTCTTGTCAAGGTCGGGATAGAAGTAGTCCTTCATCTGCTTGTCAGAGAGATCGGCTGCCCAGCGTACGAAATGGTCAACACCTTTCTGCGGGCGATAGGCATCGTAGATTTTCAGGCGATAGCCTTGTTTGACGACATCATCGCTCACAGCTCTCAAAGCTTCTGCAGCCTTTTGGGTGAGCAGGGCTGTGGGTTCTTCATAGCCGTCAATACGGGCTCCCACGAAATTGTACGTTCCATAATAGCGTATCTCCAAGATGGCATCGGGAACAGCATCCGTCAGATTGACGAACTGGCTGTTGTCTTCAGTAGGACTGACAGGAGTCGTGGAATCATCACTATTATTGCAACAGGTTATCACAGTGGTACCGCAAATGATGACAAGGATGGCGGCAATCATCCATAGTTTGTTTTTTCTCATTTTCTTTAGTTGTTTTTTGTTTTGTGGGCAAAGGTACAGTTTTTCATTGAAATAATGAACTATTATGCTATTTTTTTTATAACTTTGCAGCGTTGAACGATGAAGACTTGTAATAATTTACATATCGGAATCAGTAGCGTGCAGCATTTCCTGGTGGATGGGCTGTGCATCTGCTGTATGTATCTTCTGGCGGATATGTACTGCAATGGATTCGGGGCTTATGGCAACCGCTTGAGCATGGGCTGCATATTATTATATAATGTATTGGCGTTTATGTCGCAGCCACTTACAGGACTGATGGCAGATCGCATGCAACATCGCCATTGGCTGTTATTGTGGTCATCGTTGTTCTTGACATTGGCAGTAGGCTGTGCATCGCTTCTCTCGATGCTGTCATTAGGTGCGATGGGCGATGCTGCCGTCGAGTGGATGCTGATGCTGGTGGCTGTGCTGTTGGGTGCAGGCAATTCGCTCTTTCACGTATGGGGCGGCAAGCAGACGGTAGTGAAGACGGGTAATGACATCCGTGCATTGGGTGTGTTCGTGTCTACAGGTGCTCTTGGCTTGGCTGTCGGATTGGTGTTCTTCTCGTGGCCTTTGCTCTATGCACTACTGTTGGCTATCATGGTGCTAGCGGTGATTTATGTGCGATGGGATAATGGTGAATCGATGCCCGTAACTGATTTCACCGTGCGCTCCAGCTGGTTTACGCCAGTGAGGATATGGACGCTCGTCGTGGCGCTGATGCTGTTCGTGGGCTATCGTTCGTTTGCGGGCGAAGTGTTCTCGAAAGGCATTACGAAGAGTCAGACGCTGATTCTGACAATTGCCACCGTAGCGATGTTGGGTAAGATGAGTGGCGGCTGGATTGCCCGTTATGCGGGTATCCTCAAGTCGCTGATGGTGATATTGGCAGGTGTGGCGCTCTGCTTCGTGCTCAGGAGCGACTCTGTGGCGGTGCTTCTGACGGGTATCTTCCTGATGAACTGCACGATGCCTGTTACGCTCTATCTGGCAAATCTGTTACTGCCGGGTCGCGAGGGTCTGGCTTTCGGACTCCTTGCCGCGGCTCTGATACCTGGTTATCTGTTGGCTGTCTATTTATAGAATATGGTGCAGATGCTATTGGTGCCGCTGTTGGCGACAATCGTGATAGAGTGGGGCGTTTTGCTCTTCATAGGCGAAAGGCGCCGGAAGGTGCTGCTCGCATCGGTGGTGATGAACGTGCTGACGAATGTGCCGCTGAACCTTTATGCCGTCTGTGTGGAATTCCAGGGGTGGAGTGCGCTGATTGTTGGCGAGTTGCTCGTAGTCGTGGTAGAAGCTCTAGGTTACAGAATGCTCCTAGGCGATTGGCAGCAGGCCAGCATCTACAGTCTGCTCTGTAATGCCATCAGTTTCCTCACGGGCGAGTTGCTGGTATTGATTATTTTGTTATTTACATCATATTAACGTTTTTAAAAAGAGATTGATTATGATTTTAGCAGATGTTCTACCTTATGATCCTGCTGAGCGCGCCCGTCGCCTCAAGCAGCCGGTAATCCAAACAGTCCAAGACACGTTGGACACAGTACGCGACACGCTGGATGCCACAAAGGATGCCGTAGCCGACAGTCTGGCTCAGTCGCAAGTGATACTTGAGAATGCTGGTCAGAACGAGGCTTCGCTGCTGCTGCCTATCGGTGTGGTAGCCGTTGCCCTTGGTGCTTGTCTGTATCTGGCTCACCTTTACAAACAGCGTTTGTCTGGGCGTACTTCCGCTTAAGGACAACAAAAAAAGGGTGTGGCAGAATGAAGTCACACCCTTTTTGATTGGTTAATAGATTTTTTTATCGCCAAGGATTCTCGAAGGCGACGGGGCCGTTCTCGAGCTTCTGGCATACGATTTCG
>CAMHLV010000122.1 GCA_946186115.1 uncultured Prevotella sp.
AACGACTGCCCCTTTTCACGTTTACCCCTTTCTTTCTTTTCACCACGCTCTTCTCTCTTCGAGGAAACGGGCTCTATCTCTGGGGCGTCAGCATAGTAAGCTAAGAACTTGCCGAACTCCAGTGATACGATCTTCTTGATGAGGTCGTCTTTATCGATATATTCGAAATAGCGGCTGATGTCCTGCATAAAGGGTGCAATCTGTTCTTCGTCGACGTCGCTCTTCACAATCTGGTCCATCACCTTATAGAGCTGCTTCTTGCAGATTTCCTCTGCCGAGGGGATGATACCTTGTTCGAATTGTTTGCCAATCTCTTTCTCGATGTTGCGAATCTTATGTTTCTCGCGCGAATGGACAATGCTGAGCGAGGTGCCTTTCTTGCCAGCACGGCCCGTACGACCAGAACGGTGGGTGTAGTTTTCAATGTCGTCAGGCAGTCCGTAGTTGATGACGTGTGTGAGGTCGTCGACGTCGAGTCCACGAGCAGCAACATCCGTAGCTACCAGCAATTGTACGGTATGCTGACGGAACTTCTGCATAGTGAGGTCACGTTGTTGTTGCGACAGGTCACCGTGCAGCGATTCTGCATTGTAACCGTCGCGAATCAGTTTGTCAGCCACTTCCTGCGTCTCAATCTTCGTGCGACAGAAGATGATGGCGAAGATGCGCGGATAGTAGTCTACCAGACGTTTCAGTGCCAGATACTTGTCCTTCGCATTTACCATATAATAGATGTGGTTGACGTGTTCGGCACCTTCGTTGCGTGAACCCACCACAATCTCTTTGTAGTCGTGCAGGTATCCTTTGGCAATACGCTCAATCTCGCGACTCATGGTGGCAGAGAAAAGCAACGTGTTTCTATCCTCAGGGACACCTTCCAGAATGGCGTCGATACTCTCCGAGAAGCCCATGTTCAGCATCTCGTCAGCTTCGTCGAGCACGACATTATGTACGTCGTCCAATTGCGCGACACCACGTTTCATTAGGTCAATCAGACGTCCTGGGGTAGCCACGATAATCTGTACACCCTTGCGCAGGGCACGTATCTGCTGTTCGATACTGGCACCGCCATATACAGCCTCGATGTGGATGCCGTCCAGGTATTTGGCAAAGTCGCGCATATCGTCAGCAATCTGTAGGCACAATTCTCGCGTAGGTGCTAGGATGAGGGCATGAGGCAGCCCCCTGCCAATCTCTCCCATCTGAGGGTGGGGGATTTCGGCTATTCTTTGCAGCACGGGAATACCAAATGCTGCTGTCTTGCCTGTTCCCGTCTGGGCAAGGGCAATGACGTCGTTATTATTACCCAGCAGATAGGGAATAACCTCTTCCTGCACAGGCATAGGCTGTACGAAGCCCATCTCTTCAATGGCTTTGCGAATCTCCTCGCATACACCTAATTCTTCAAATGTTTTCAATATGAATAGTGTTATTTAATAAGTTGCTTCACTGCATTGCGCCAGCCCTGATAGAGTGCTTCCTTTTGGGCTCTTGGTTGGGAGTGATAGGTCTGGGTCACCTTGCGGAAACCTCTTACATCCTCAAAGGTCTTCCAGATTCCACGGGCAAAGCCGTTCATGATGACGGCTCCAAGGGCTGAGGCGTCATCGACTTCTGTGCAGACAACAGGCGTGTCGAGCATATCAGCTTGGAACTGCATGAGGAAATGGTTTTTCGTGGGTCCGCCATCAGCGGCAATCTCCTTCAGACTGCCACCTGTGGCACGAGCCATCACGTCGACTAAGTCTTTTATTTGATAGGCAATAGACTCCAAAGCTGCACGCAGGAAATGAGCCTTTGTGGTGGCGAAGGTCAGTCCGAAGACCGCTCCCTTCACGTCACTCTGCCACCAAGGAGCACCAAGTCCAGAGAAGGCAGGCACGATATACACACCGCCATTATCCTCGACGCTCGTTGCCAATGCTTCCATCTCAGCAGGATGTCCCACCAACTGTAACTGGTCGGCAATCCACTTCAGCGTGGCACCTGTGCTATAAATGTTGCCCTCGAAACCATAGTAAGTCTTGCCCAATGCCGAGAATCCTACGCTGGTCACCAAGCCTTCAGGGGCTTGCTGGGGCTCCTCACCAATGTTCACCATGACACTGGAACCAGTGCCATAGGTGACCTTACCAGAACCCTTCTCAAAGCACATCTGGCCCACCAATGCACCATGTGAGTCACCTAACACACCAGCAATCTGAATGGGCTTGGAGAACACGCCCTCGCAGGTAGTTTCACCATAAATGGCATCACAAGGTTTTAGTTCTGGCATCATTGAACGGGGAATGTTGAAGAGTTGAAGCAGTTCGTCGTCCCACTGCATCGTATGGATGTTAAACAGCATGGTGCGCGAGGCGTTCGTATAGTCTGTCGCATGAATTTTCCCACCAGTGAGTTTCCAGATAAGCCAGGTTTCAATAGTGCCCATCAGGAGGTCGCCTCGTGAGGCAAACTCACGGGCACCCTCCACGTTGTCGAGCAGCCATTTTATGCCTGTAGCTGAGAAGTTGGGGTCGATGAGCAAACCACTCTTCTGCATCACCATTTCTGCTTTTCCGTCAGCCCGAAGCTGACGGCACAACTCTGCACCACGAGTATCCTGCCAAACTACCGCATTCGCAATGGGTTTGCCAGTGGTTTTGTTCCAGACAACGGCGGTCTCGCGTTGGTTGGTAATGGCTAACGAGAAGGTGTGGGGAACCAACGAATAATGCAGATCCACCTCAGCCATTAGTTTGCGGATGGCCTCTATCATGTTCTGATAGATTTCCTCTGCGTCGTGCTCTACCCAGCCCGTCTGGGGGTAGTATTGCTTGTGGTCTACGTTGGTACGAGCCAGCAAACGGCATTCCTCGTCGAACAGCAATGCTTTCGTCGAGGATGTGCTCTGGTCGATAGCGATAATGCGTTGTGCCATAGACTTATTTGATGAAATCAAGCGTACTCTTTACGATACCATCTGCATCCATACCATAGTG
>CAMHLV010000123.1 GCA_946186115.1 uncultured Prevotella sp.
TCAGACGCTCATGCTTGGTCTTCATGCTGGGGCTGCTCAATTCCAATACTTGCTTCGTCTTACTCATACCCAATCTAATGCTTTATTGCCGAACATTATTATTTGTTTTACCTTTAGACCGATGGCCTCGGCAAAGGACAACTCTGCTTTTGCCCCTGGGCTGTCATCCCAGTCAGGCAGTAGGCAAATGATGTCACACTGTTGTAATGCTATGATGTCAAGCAGCAGTATCTCCCTGTAGAAGGTTGTGCCCTTAGCCTTTGCGGTATTCTCTGCAATTGTGCCGTAACCGCTTGTGGTGGGGTTGAATACCTTATATCCCTTTGCCTTCAGGAACTTCTCTGCGCTGGCGAATTTCTGGCGTGTTGCCTCACTCAGGACCTCTTCGCCTATCTTGCCACTGATATATACTTTCTTGTTCATAGTCCCATATTTTACAAATAGACAAATTCACCAAAAAGGAGTAGCACGGGCTCACCACAGCCCATGACCCAGACTCCTCTTTCCGAATCTTGGCCGGCTGGGGCGTCCACAACATCATGAACAGAACCGGGAACAAGATTGGCAAATGCAGGACCGAATGCAGTTGTTCTGACAACCTTGATTCGTTTTCCTCGTGGGGCTTTCGGACAGCAATCAATCTTTTTCACATACCTGTCATAGACTTGTATAGTGTCAAGCGAATAGCGCTTGCCTTCTATACCACAAAACTTACACCTCAAAAGGTCGTACTGCCCCTTTCGGTCTTCCTGGGTCACCAGGTTTTTCTTGTCCCACTGGTGACCACCATGTGTCAAACTAATCTCTTTCATATTATCTCAAATTGAACGTTAAAATGATACTCTTTCCGTAGGCGGCCAACTTGAACCTCCTTGTTTGGATCTTCGCCGTAAGGAATGAAGATGGTGCGTTCCTTGGTGTTCACCCTCACACCCTTCTTCCGTAGTCTGTAGAGTATGTTGGAACGGCGTTTCCACACACCCTTCTTCCAGTTCCTGGCCATAGTCATTTCTGTTTTGCTTCGTTTCCTAATGTGTACTTGGCTGCACCCTCTTCCCAAATGGTAAAAGGCACGCCAGGCTTATCCATGAACCGGCTCTTGCAACTGGCACGGAAACCCTCAACCATGATTTTTACGTCGGCGTCATACTCAACAGCTCGGGCAACGCGCCCTCCTGGATGCTGTCCTTCGGCATGGCTCACGAAAATGAGCAGCTTATTGCAGAAGCGTTCCTTTAGTTGCTGATAGCCTCTGTAGGTCAGACCACTATACTGCAGGCTGTCAATAATGACGATGCCCGGACTTTTACGCTTGCTCAACCGCTCTGTCAGTTGCTCAATTCGCTCGCGATCAAGCACGAGAAAACGACGGCTTACCTCGCGCATTCCATGACGCTGCATCGACTTCTGGACGCTCAGGCCGGTTCCCTCCTCCAGACTGTCATAGATTACCTTGTCAAACCGGCACAGATACTTCGCCAGCTGCATCACAAAACTCGTCTTGCCGTTGCCCGGGCTGCCCCAGATGATCCATGTGCCAGTCTTAGCCGGTTTGCCCAGTGAAGCCTCCCAGTCACCCGTAAAGTCGAGCGATGGGATGTTCATGTTCAGAATGTCCGTTGGACTGTAAGCACGTTTCAACTTCATTGCATTTTCTTGATTTTTTCAATTTCTGTGTAAACTCTGCGCAGACCGCCGTCACTGACGCTCACAATCTGTATGATGTTGGTTCCTGCAGGGGCGTTGACCTTGGCAACGATGGCTGCCTGTGCCTTCAGGAACTTCTGGCGTTCCTTCTCGTCTTCGGGTGTCACACGGCTGAACGTGTCACCGAAGCGGCTGAGCATTTCAGCATAGCCCACTTTCAGACACTCCACGTTGCGGTCTATCTTGGCCCGTAAGCCGTCAGCACCCATCATATACCAGCCACAGCAACGCTCCGTGGCATTCCACAAGGCCTTCAGCTCCAAGAATGCCTCATACTGCAGGTCGCCTGCCTCGTCGAGTATGACAAGGGGAGTGTCGATGGTGCGCAGATACTCCACAAGGTCTTCGTAGATGTCGCTGTAACGACCGTAACTGCCCACACCAAACTCCTTGGCTATCTTACGGACCAGTTTCAACTTGGTCTTCACCTGCGAGCAGTCGATATATACGGCGTTCTTGTGGCTTTTGGCATAGGCCCGTGCGGTGAAACTCTTGCCTATGTTCGGAATGTCGCACAGGATCGCGCTCAGGCCGCTCTCCTGGCATAAGGCAAGCTGCTCGGTGATAAACACCCATGTCGGGGTCTCGGCGGCGTTCCAGGCCATTTCATGGCGTAAAACCACGCCCAGCCGACGGGCCATGCCCACCCAGTTGGCATCACTCACCTGACGTTCCCAGGAACCTTTCTTGATGCTGTTATATACTGACGCCGATATGCCAAGGCTCACGGCGTGTTTGTTGTCGCTTGGATAGTTCTCACGGTCGGCCACAATGGCTGCCGCAATCCGGCTTTTGATTTCGTCTGTAATTTTCATTTGAATGCTGTTTAAATGTCGTTATAAACGGCCAACGGCTTCGCGCTTGTAACGCGCCGTGTCCATATAGTCAGAATAGTCCTCGTCCTGCTGCTCCACAGTCTGCGTTACAGCACGGGCTTCCACTTGCTCAATTTCCCTGGCGTCAGATGACCGCATCACAACAACTTTCTGGATCTTGCCGTCCTTCATCATCTTGTCGAACTGGCTCACATATTTAGCCTGCTCGGTGTAGGCGGTATGGTCGGCTGCAGTCTGTTCTGCGGTGGCCTCGTTATAGCGTTCAAGAAGCCCGCAGGTGCAGATGTACTCGCCGTTCTGGTACAGATAGACCTCTTTCACGTTGCCCTCACCATCAGCCAGCCAGTAAGCATCCA
>CAMHLV010000124.1 GCA_946186115.1 uncultured Prevotella sp.
GGCCCTTATGGTAAAATTGAAGAAAGGTATTGACAAAGCGTACTTCACAATTCTTCGATTCTGCCAGACTAACGAGGTGTTTATCTACTTTGATTTTAACCACATCAAACCCAAGGAGATCTACACGATAATCGCAGAGATCAGTACGATTCAGAACTTGAGAGGAGTGTTTAGCAAATTGACACTAATGCTTGCAGAGAGTTCGAATCTTGGCGTAGACAAAGACTATACCGCCAGCGTCGAAACTAGAGGTGACAGTATAAGCCGATCAGTCTACAGATGTAAGGCAAAAATACAAAGAACAACTCATTAAAATCTACAAATCTTAACCATTAAAATTTTATGAAAAAAGAAGAAAATCAGAAGCCTTCTGATGTTCTGACCAACGAACTGGCGCATGCTGGGCAACAGCCTGGCATGTCGCCAGGACTACTGGAACTCGAGAAGCATCGTATCACTTCTGACAAGGTACTACCTCCGATGGAGTTTTTGTTCTCATTGTTTGATGAGCCTTGCTTCCCAAGGCGTGAACTGGTTGCGTTTACAGGCAGGGCCAAATCGGGTAAGACATTCGTGATGTCGATGCTGATGGTGCTGTGTATGATTGCTGAGGTATTGGCTTTTCGCAGACAGACTAAGGAGAGACTCCGCGTGATGTGGTATGACACTGAGCAGAGCGACAATTCTACGCAAGACATACTTAAGAACCGCATCATGCCACTATTCTGGCGAGCAGCCGGCGAGGGCACAGAATTCCCAGAAGACATGTTCGACATTTTCAACGTACGAAATCTAGACCGCGATAAGCGAGAAGCATATCTACTGGAAGCGATTGAGTATCATAAGCCCGACCTGGTAATACTGGACGGAATACGCGACCTAGTAGGCGACATAAACGACGGAACTGTGGCACAGGAGTTGATAGAGAAGCTGATGAAAATAGCGCAAACCAACGATTGCTGCATAGTATGCGTGCTGCACCAGAATAAGAGCGGCGAGAGTCGTGACCCTCGCGGATGGTTGGGTACAGAGTTGCTGAACAAGGCCTTCGACGTGTTCGCAACGGAGAAACTTATGCCTCAACTAATCTTTAAGTTAGAGCAGCTCTATACCCGCAAATACGACATCGAGCAATGTCTGTATTTTTCAGTAGACGAAGACGGACTACCCATTATTACAGATGAGCCTCCAATCGCTTACGTATCGCAACAAGATGACAACGGCGAAGGACGCAGTCGACTGAACGACGACTACGTGATCCATCACATTGACAACTCGTGGGAGATTAACGTAGAAAAGCTGTTTACCGACGCATTCAAAGGCTATGACACGCTCACTGGCGCAGCGCTGCGCTATGCAGTAATGACTCTAGGCAAGATAGAAACTCGTGGAATGTACAACAACTGTCTGAACAAGGCTATGAACATGGGGCTGATGACAAAGAAATACGACTCGAAGAATCGCAGGATATACAGTTTGAATTCCTCCCAACCCAAGAAGCCCGAACCACAGCAACAAGAATTATGGAAAAATGGTGACCCCTTTTGAGGCCTCCCCCAAGATTGGAGTACTCCTTTACAGGAGTACGTAAATCTTTAGGGGGAAGGGCCTCTCCGGACGCCCCTAAACCTTAACCATTTAACCAATGCACATCGACGATATATTTCAACATACATTCAAGGCTATCGGCCAGCAACTTGGGTTAAGAGTACGCATGGTGGATGGACATCTGCAGATAAAAGATCTTATGCGCCACCCCATGTGGGTAAGATGGCTGTCGTCCAAGAGCAGCTTTTGCCGAGCCGTGGAGCAATGCGGCTTACTTACCCACCGGCAAATGGTGCATGCGGCACTGCGCTATCGCCTAGGGCGGTCGAAAGACGACGCTGTAATCTATTGGCAGATAGACCAACTGGGACAGGTGCACGACGGAAAGCTGATGTGGTACGGCCCTGATTGTCATCGCATCAAAGGCAAGAATGCCACTTGGGCGATGTATCTGCTGAAGGATTACTTCAAGATTCCACAGGAAACGTTTCAGGCTACACATGTGTTCTTCGGGTTGCACTTGCTCAGTTCATCCGTCACCCATCACACAGCAACCATCTGCATAGTAGAGGCAGAGAAAACTGCAGTAATACTATCGGAACTCTATCCGCAGCACGTTTGGCTGGCAGCCGGTGGGTTGTTCGAATTGCAGCCACAGAAGTTTCTATCGCTAAGGCACCATAAGGTAGTGCTGTTTCCTGACACCGACAGCGATTGCAAGGCATACACCATCTGGTACAACACTGCCCAACAAGTGATGCAATCGTTTTTCTGGCCTCGGAGCAACGTCATCTATGTATCCGACTTCCTGGAGCGGTATGCCACCGCCGAGCAGAAGGAGCGCAAGATAGATCTGGTGGATTTCATTATTGAATCCCGCTCAAAATCAACTTAGAAACGATCGGTTTCCTTATTACTTTTCATCAATAATCAACTTACTTTTTTATGGTAAACTATTACGATAAGCACAAATTCGTGAGTAAGAAACTATTGGCCGAGCTTGCAGGAGTTTCAGCCAGAACCTTTTCGCGGTATATCAACAGTCGGCGCCATATACTGGATGCGATGGGTGTTAAGCCTAATGCCCGACTGCTGCCACCTCAGGCTGTGAAGTATATCTGCGAAGACTACTGCATCGACCTGCCACAGGAGTTGCAAGATCCGCAGGTAATCAACAAGTCGCCGATGTACAAGAAGATTATCCGCGAAATACAACTGGGAACGTTTTTCGAGGGGGAATGGATGAAAATAACAGAGATTCCACATGATTTCTAACTTTTTTCAATCCTAGCCCGCCATAACCCGCCAACGC
>CAMHLV010000125.1 GCA_946186115.1 uncultured Prevotella sp.
TACAATCCTAAAAGCGAATGATGGTGATTTCTGGCATTTCTGGCATGATTTAAAAGCCCAGTTCCCTGGTACATAGGAACTGGGCTTTAATCTGCTGCATTTCCATGCATTTCACAGTCGCTTAATCAGTTTTGCAGGGATTCCCCCCACGACGGTATTCGGTTCAACATCTTTAGTCACTACGGCTCCTGCCCCGACAATGGCATTCTCACCAACGGTGACACCAGGAAGAATCGTTGCACCAGCGCCTATCCAGCAGTTGCGTTTCAGTACCACAGGTTTGCAGGTCAGTATCTGGTGCTCTTCTGGGTCGTGGTTGTTGGAAATGAGTTGGGTGTTGGCTGCCACCAGCACATCGTCCTCGATGGTGATGCCACCGGCACTCATAAAGAGCGAGTTGGTCTGTATAACTACATTCTTGCCTATCTTCACGTTCTTTCCACGCACGACCGACGTGGGAGCCATCAAACGGCTTCCCTCGCCAAACTCACCGAAGATTTCGTGAACCAGTTCGTCGTAATCTTTGGTAAAGGGCATAGTGTTGTTCAATTTGAAGCAGAGCTGAACCTCCTTTACGCCTTGCGCCTGCTCCTCTGGAGTCAGCTTGCGCATGTCAATCCTTATTTCTTCCATGTTCTAATCTAATAGTTACAGACACATTCTGAAAATCTTCTCAACATCGGCAGGAGTCAGGTCGGTGAATCCGTGTAGAATGCCTTCTGCGCCACAGGCCTTGCGTGCCATTGCCGCCAAGTTCTTGTCGTCGATGCCGAGATCGGAAAGTCGCCTCTTCAGTCCGAGCGTCTCGAAGTAGAAGGTTTCGAGGGCTTTGATGGCGGCCTTAGCCCCTTCCATTACGGGCAGCGAAGCATCCAGTCCCATGACGTTCACGCCGAAGCGCTGAATAATGGGGGCTGTCTCCTCGTCAAGCACGTAGGTGAGCCAGCGGGGGTGGAGGATAGCTAATCCGTGCCCATGAGTAATATCGTAGAATGCCGACAGCTCGTGCTCCATCGCATGGCAGACGGTGGCCTGGAAGAATCCCTCGAAGAGGAAGTTGTTCAGTGCCCACGACGATGCCCACATCAGGTTGGCGCGAGCCTCGTAGTCGTCGGGCTTGGCCAATGCCACGGGGGCATATTTCACCACGGTCTTCAGCACCTCCTCCTGTATGCGATGCAGCATGTCCATCGTGGGGTGCTTGGTGAAGTAGCACACGTCGAACACATGCGCCATGATGTCCACGCTTCCGCAGGCCGTCTGGTAGGGGCTCACGGAGAAGGTGTTCGTGGGGTCGAGGAACGACACGTCGGGATAGTTGTCGGGACCGAAGTAGCCCAGCTTCTCGTTGGTCTCCATGTTGCTGATCACGCAGCCGCCGTCCATTTCAGAGCCAGTAGCCGAAAGCGTCAGCACGGTGATGATGGGCAGCGACTCGCTGACCACGGCCTTCTCTGTGATGAGGTCCCACACGTCGTCGCCCTCATATTTGGCAGCGGCAGCAATAGCCTTCGTGCAGTCGATGGTAGAACCGCCGCCAACAGCCAGCAGCACGTCGATGCCCTCCTGCTTGCAGATGGCTGCACCCTTGTTTACCGTCGTGTGACGCGGGTTAGGCTCTACGCCGGACAGTTCAAACACACTGGCTCCAGCCTTCTGGAGTTCGGCCATCACCTTATCGTACAAGCCGATTCTCTTGATGCTGCCGCCGCCATAGACCATCAGCACCCGCTTACCGAAACGTGCCACTTCCTCATGCAGGTGACACATCTGCTCCTTACCAAAATACACCTTGGTCTTGTTCTCAAATACAAAGTCTCTCATATTTCTTATCTTTATACCATTATATTCTGAATCACGGTGCAAAGGTACGACGATTTTCTGATACTTTGGTTTCACAAATTACGCCATATTTTTCACTTTTTGCAGAAAATGCGATTTTGCAGGAAATAATCAATGATTCTTGAATCTTTCGCCAACGAAACCGTTGCCGACCTCACCTGCAATGAGGTCGAAATGTTGAAATACCGGCGGTGTTGGAGACAGGTCGTAATAGTCCATCTCTGCTATTGGCAGGCAGAAGTATTCCATCTGGTCATAACTTGTATAAAGGCGGGGCAGCACGGGATTATTATCATATATCCATCGTTTCACATCGTCTTCGACATTGAAGTTCACCATCCCTGAACATCTGACGGAAATATTATCTGCGTATGCCAATATCTCGGCATTGGGATTCTGGCGCAACTCACGATAGACTGCCTTTTGGGCAGAAGTGGCGAAGTAGAGCACATGCCCTTCCTGCTTCATAATCTGGAAGATGCGCAACTTAGGCAAATTGCCCTCGCACGTTGCAAGGGCAATCTCTTTATGGTCTTTCAGGAACTGAATTGCTTTGTCGAACATCTCGCTTACCATTTCAGTTCTTCCTGTAGGATGACACCATCAGTCATGGGGCTGTCAGCCTCGGTGAAGGCGTTTGCCTTGTACTGGATGCAGAGCATAGTCAGGTTCTCGCTGCCAGTATTCTTCAGCGCACGCTTGCCATCGGGAGCGACACGGATAATGGTGCCCTCGCTGACGGGGAAAATCTCACCATCCACCTGATACTGGCCTTCACCCTTCAGGATAATGTAAAGTTCCTCGTGAGTCTTGTGGGTGTGCAGGAAACCGCTGTCCTGACCAGGAACGAGCGTCTGGAAACTCAGTTCGCTGCCTGTAGCACCTACGGCCTGACCAGCGAATACCTTACCTTGAATGGTTACGTTGGGGCCCATCGGAAGCACGTGCTCGA
>CAMHLV010000126.1 GCA_946186115.1 uncultured Prevotella sp.
CCTGGCATCATCTGTGCCAGCATTCCGCGCCAGCGGAGTTCTTCTACAAAATTCTTCATATATTATCTTTTTTCGTTATTATTCTAGATAATCTAGATGGTCTAGATTAAACAAGACTAGGGCACTGGGTCATACCCGCTGCCGCCCCAAGGATTACACCGCAAGATGCGCCAAATGGCCAGATAAAGTCCCTTAAAGGGTCCATGCTTGATGATGGCCTGACGGGCATACTCTGAGCAGGTGGGCGTAAAGCGACACGAGGGGCCGAGCAATGGCGATATGCAGATTTGATAGAACCGAATGGGCAATACCAACAACCATACCAATGGACGCGATATGTAATACCACAGGGTTTTCATAACTTCTCTGCCACTCGTTGCATCAGACTGACCACACGCGACTCGACATGCTGTGAAGGATAATGCTCGTCCGATAACCAGATAAAAGCCAACAGCAATTGTTCTTGCTCAGCCAATGCCTCATACAGCAACTGTTTGTGCTGACGGAAGGCTTCACGCACCTGACGCTTGATGCGATTACGGTCTACCGCATGCTTGAAGTGTTTCTTAGGAACACTAACAAGTACTTGGACCGGGGCATCGTCTCGCGCGCGTACCTTTTTCATATAGACCGCTCTCAGCGGATAAGCAGCCATCGACTGGCTCCCCCGTGACTCCAGACCCTGCTTTGCTGGACAGGCGCCAAAGAGCGTATCTATCAGTTTCCGACTGACCATGCGCTCCCGCTTCTGGAAACTAGGAGCAATCGATGTCATGAACGTCTTATTGCTTAATCTTGGGTTTCGAGCAGATAATGCTGCAGGGCACCAGTCATTGAAGGATACTTCTCGGTAGGTGCCTCAAGGTCGAGACGCAGACCAGCCTCGCGCGCTGCTTTGGCAGTGGCAGGTCCGAAAGTAGCAATGGCGATGTCTCCCTGCTTGAAATTGGGGAAATTCTTAGTCAGTGCCTCAATACCAGCAGGACTGAAGAAGATCAGCATATCGTAATCGAATGTCTTGACCTCCTCAGGAGTGAAATCGTTGCTGACAGTGCGATACATCACACACTCAGTATGGTTCAGCTTCTTGGCATCAAGCATCTGGGCAATCGTGTCATTGTGAACATCGCTCATGGGAACAAGATACTTCTCATTCTTGTGCTTGGCCATCGTGGGAATAAGGTCGTCAATTTTGCCCGTCGTGCCAAAGAATACCTTACGTTTGCGATACTGTACATATTTCTGGATATACAACGAAATAGTCTCGGTAACACAGAAGTACTTCATATCCTCAGGAATGGCCAGACGCATCTCCTTGGCCAGCGTGAAGAAATGATCGATTGCATGACGCGAGGTAAAGACAATGGCTGTATGTTCAAGAATACTGACTTTCTGCGTACGGAATTCCTTGGCAGAAATACCCTCCACCTTAATGAAAGGACGGAACACAAGCTCCACGTCAAATTTTTCAGCGATATCAAAGTATGGCGACTTTTCGCTTGACGGTTTGGGCTGTGAGACCAAAATCTTTTTTATCATTTTGTCTTAAAAATTTATTTTCAAACTATTTGCTGTATACACCATCGCTACCCAGAAAAGGAGCAAAGGAATGATTTCGAGGGTGCAAAAGTACAAAATAATCTGCAATTTAACGACACTTTGACGAAAAAAGATGAGGAAACACTTAAAAAGTACTAGAATTTTAACGATTATCAATACAATTACGACATAAATTGCCGCACTTTGAATGGACAAGCCAAAATAAGCCCATAGTATAAAGACTGGAAAGAACAACATACCTTCCATCGAATAGATGTATAGGAACGACTTCAACCATTGTCGGTTCTTTTTACCATCGAAGAACACTCTATTAACCAAGGAATATAGCAGTATCTTAGACAGGAAATAAGCAGAAGAAATGGCCAGTAAAATGGCTATCAGGGTGTATTGCGAGGAGAGTATGTAAGTATCGCTGATTGTATTGAGAGCATAAAAATAGAATAATAGTGCTATTAACAGGCAGTTTAAGAAGCCGAGGAACGTCTGAAACCGAATCTCCACTGCCGTCTCAGTAATCTCCGTCAGACCCTCCCGATGGGTACTAAAGAAATTCTTCGTCTGGCGAATAATAAACTGACGCGTATTGGAGAAGGCTATGACAGCCATCACGAATAGCACCAACAATAGGGATGTAATGATATCATCATTATGGATGTTATAGGGTATAGACATACCCGTCACACCATAGCGACCTCCCGGCAGTTCCGGATGAAACATGGAATCCTTCGAGAAGAATCCCTCACGATAGTATTGTGGCAACTGTACATCAAGCATGTTATGCCCTTTGTCGTGCCCAGGCAAATGGAGCGTGTCGGGGCGTGTGCTCCAACGAATCTCAGAGGCCTTAAAACGCGACTGCACAGCAGAATCCTGCTGTGCGGGCGTTGCATTACGCGGCAGCCAACTGATGACCATGCCTGGCGTTAGGACAATATGATGCTGGACGACAGAGTCGTTCATAATCCAAATGC